>DASZZY010000077.1:0-39994 GCA_036260395.1 Actinomycetota bacterium | reverse complement strand
GCGGGGCGGCGACAGCGGGGCCAACGTCCTGGGCGTGGCGGTCTCGTTCCTGCTGAACCTGCTGGTGTTCGCGGTGGGGTTCCGGGTCCTGACCGTGGCCGACGTCTCGTGGCGGGACGTGCTCCCCGGGGCGGTCGCCGCCGCCGTCGTCTGGACGGCCCTCCAGGCCCTGGGCGGCTACATCATCGGCCACCGCCTCGAGGGCGCCACCGATACCTACGGGGCATTCGCCGTGGTCATCGGGCTGCTCACGTGGCTGTACCTCGGCGGCCAGATCACCCTGCTCACGGCCGAGGTCAACGTGGTCCGCGTCCGGCGCCTGTGGCCGCGGTCGCTCCGGCAGGAGGAGGATCTGACCGAGGCGGACCGGCGGGCGCTCCGGGAGCTGGCCCGGGTCGAGGAGCGCCTGGAGCGCCAAGACGTCCAGGTGCGGTTCGAGGAGGAGGCCGGCCGGTCCCCCAGCTGACCGGGCCGTCGCCGTCCGCCCTACCGATTCTTGACGACTCCAAGAGCGCCCGTCTTGACGATGGCGCCGCCGTTCGGCCGACGTAGGCTCCGAACATGCGGCGTCCCCAGGTCGGAGTCGGCCTCAATCCCTTCCTCCTCCGCTCGGCCGTCCACGCCGGGCTGGCCAGCGACGGCCGGACCGACCCCTGGCTGCTCCGGCTCGGCGGCGACGTCCGGGCGGCGGCGACCTGGGCGGGGTGCGACATCGTGATGGCCTCCGAGCGGCTCGACCTGCCCGACCAGGTCGTCGTGGCCGTGCTGGAGCGGGGCCGGCGGCTGGAGGTCTACGGCCCCTGCGTGCGGCGGTCGATGGCCTACCCGGGGTGGGACGGGCTGATCCAGGTGCTACTCGACGCGGCGGCCGAGGCCGCCGGGCCTCCGATCGCGACGCGCTAGACCTCCTCCACCTGCGTCACCACGGGGGCCACGGCCGCGACCCGCGTCTCGCGGTCGAACTTCATGACCCGGACACCCTGGCTGGGGCGGCCGGTCCGCCGGATCTCCGACGCCGACACGCGGATCACGATCCCGGACGTTGAGATCACGAAGACGTCCTGGTCCTTCGAGCCCACGAAGGCCCCGGCCAGGTCGCCCGTCCGAGGGGTCAGCTTGTGGGTGACCACGCCCCTGCCGCCCCGACCCTTCCGCGGGTACTCCTTGATCGCGGTGCGCTTCCCGAACCCGCCCCCGGTGATCGTGACCAGCTCCTCGCCGCCCGACGCCAGCGCCATGGCGATGACCTCGTCGCCCTCCCCGAGCCGCATCCCGATGACGCCGCCCGCGGGCCGCCCCATGGGGCGGACCTGCTTCTCCTGGAACCGGATGGCCTGCCCTCGCCGCGAGACGAGGATGACGTCGTCGCGCCCGTCGCTCAGCCGGACGCCCACCAGCCGGTCGTCCTTCCGCAGGTTGATGGCCTGGAGCCCCGTCCGCGGCGAGTCGTACTCGCCCAGCGGGGTCCTCTTCACGACGCCGTTCCGCGTCCCGAAGATCAGGAAGTCCGCGTCCTCGTAGGTCTTGAGCGGGATGACGGCGGCGATGCGCTCCTCCGCGGACAGCGACACGCCGGGGAGGTTCGCCGCGTACGTCCCCCGGGCGGTCCGGGCGCCCTCCGGTACCTCGTGGACCTTGACCCGGTAGACCTTGCCCGTGTTCGTGAAGAACAGCAGCCAGTGCCGGGTCGTGGTGGTGAACACCTGGGCGACGACGTCCTCCTCCTTGAGGTTCGCGCCCCGGATGCCCCGGCCCCCCCGGCCCTGGCGGCGGTAGGTCTCCACCGGCATCCGCTTCACGTACCCGGCCCGGGACACCGTGATCACCACGTCCTGCTCGACGACGAGGTCCTCGATGTCGATGTCGCCCTCGTCGGCCCGGAGCTCGGTCCGGCGGCCGTCCCCGTACTTCCGCTTGATCTCCTCGAGCTCGGTCTTGATGACCCCGCGGATCTTCTTGGGGTCTCGCAGCAGCGCCTTGAGCCGCTTGATCGTGGCCTGGAGCTCGCGGTGCTCCTCCTCGAGCTTCTCCCGCTCCAGCCGCGTCAGCCGGCGAAGCGGCATGTCGAGGATGTGGTTCGCCTGGACCTCGGAGAGCTTGAACCGCCCCATCAGCTTGGTCCGGGCCTCGTCGCTGTCGGCGGAGCCCCGGATGATCCTGATGACGGCGTCGAGGTTCGCCAGGGCGATCAGCAGCCCCTCGACGATGTGGTCGCGTTCCTCCGCCCTCCGCAGCTCGTACCGCGTCCGTCGGGTGACCACCTCGACCTGGTGGTCGACGTACAGCCCGATGGTGTCGGCGAGGTCGAGCGTCCGTGGGACGCCGTCGACCAGGGCCAGGTTGATGACCCCGAACGACTCCTGGAGCTGCGTGTGCTTGTACAGGCGGTTCAGCGTGATCTGCGGGTTGGCGTTCCTGGCCAGCTCGACCACCAGGCGCATGCCGCTCCGGCCGCTGGACTCGTTTCGGACCCGCGCGATGTCCGGGACCCGTTTCGTGAGCCGGAGCTCTTCGATCTTCTCCGCGACCCGGGAGGGGTTCACCTGGAAGGGGACCTCGGTCACGACCAGCCGCTGGCGGCCGCGGGAGTCCTCCTCGACCGTGACCCGGGCCCGCATCCGGATCGACCCGCGGCCCGTCATGTACGCGTCGCGGATCCCGTCCTTCCCCATGATGATGCCGCCGGTGGGGAAGTCGGGCGCCTTGATGTGGCGCATCAGCTGCGCCGTCGTGATGCCGGGCCGGTCGATGGCGGCGATCACCCCGTCGATGACCTCGGCCAGGTTGTGCGGGGGGATGTTGGTCGCCATCCCCACCGCGATGCCGGAGGCCCCGTTGACCAGCAGGTTGGGGAACCGGGCCGGGAGGACCGTGGGCTCTTGGTCCTCGCCGTCGTAGTTGGGGACGAAGTCGACCGTCTCGGCGCCGATGTCCCGGAGCAGCTCCATGGCCAGCGCGCCCAGCCGGGCCTCCGAGTACCGCATGGCCGCGGCGGGGTGGCCGTCGATCGACCCGAAGTTCCCCTGGCCGTCGATCAGCGGGTACCGCAGCGAGAAGTCCTGCCCCATCCGGACCAGCGCGTCGTAGATGGCCTGGTCGCCGTGGGGGTGGTACTTCCCCATGACGTCCCCCACCAGGCGGGCGCACTTGCGGGTGGGACGGTCGGGGCGGGCACCCTGCTCGAGCATCCCCCACAGGATCCGGCGGTGGACGGGCTTCAGGCCGTCGCGAACGTCGGGCAGCGCCCGGGACACGATGACCGACATCGCGTAGTCCAGGAAGGAGGTACGGATCTCCTCCTCGATGTCGATCGGCTCGATGCGGCGGAGGGCCTGGGCCACGGGCTACACGTCGATGAGGCGGACTTGCCTGGCGTTGTCCTGGATGAACTCCCGGCGGGCCTCGACGTCCTCGCCCATGAGGACGGTGAACATCCGGTCGGCCGCCGCCGCGTCCTCCATCGTCACCTGGAGGAGGGTCCGCTGCTCCGGGTCCATGGCGGTCTCCCACAGCTGGTCGGCGTTCATCTCGCCGAGCCCCTTGAACCGGAGGACGTTCAGGTCGCGGGTCTTGCCGTTGGTCTTGCGCAGCCGGTCCAGCTCCTTGTCGGAGAACAGGTACCGGGGCTTCCCCCCCAGGTTCACCCGGTACAGCGGGGGCTGGGCGATGTACATCGCGCCCGCGTCGATCAGCTCCTTCATGTGCCGGAAGAAGAACGTCAGGAGCAGCGTCCGGATGTGGGCCCCGTCGACGTCAGCGTCGGTGAGGGCCACGATCTTCCCGTACCGAGCCCTGGCCGGGTCGAAGTCCTCGCCGATCCCCGTCCCGATCGCGGTGATCAGGGCCTGGATCTCCTTGTTCTCCAGCGTCTTGTGGAGGCGGGCCTTCTCGACGTTGAGGATCTTCCCGCGGATCGGCAGGATCGCCTGGAACGCCGGGTCCCGGGCCTGGATCGCCGGCCCGGCGGCCGAGTCGCCCTCCACGATGAACAGCTCGGTCTTCTCCGGCTCGGCCAGCTGGCAGTCCGCCAGCTTCCCCGGCAGCGAGGAGTCCAGGATGCCCTTCCGCCGTGCCAGGTCCCTGGCCTGGCGGGCCGCCAGCCGGGCCTTGGACGCCTCCATCCCCTTCTGGACGATGCGCTTGCCGTCGCCCGGATGCTCCTGGAGCCAGGTCATGAGGTGCTCGTTGACCGTGGTCTCGACGAACGACCGGACGTCCGTGTTGCCCAGCTTGGTCTTGGTCTGGCCCTCGAACTGCGGCTCCTTGAGCTTGACCGAGACGATCGCCGTCAGCCCCTCCCGGACGTCGTCGCCCTCGAGGTTCGCGTCCTTGTCCTTGAGCAGCCCCTTCCCGCGGGCGTAGCGGTTGATCACGTTGGTCAGGGCCTTCCTCAGGCCTTCCTCGTGCGTCCCGCCCTCATGGGTGTTGATCGTGTTGGCGAAGGAGTGCAGGGACTCGGCGTAGCCGCCGTTCCACTGCATGGCCACCTCCACCTCGGCGTCCTCCCGGCGGCCCTCGAAGTGGATCACCCGGCCGTGGAGCGCCTCCTTCCCCTGGTTCAGCAGGCGGACGAAGTCCGAGAGCCCGCCGGTGGCCCGGTAGACCTGCCGCCACTCCTTGTCCTCACGCTCGTCGACGAGCGCGATCTCCACGCCCCGGGTGAGGAAGGCGAGCTCGCGGAGCCGCTCCGCGAGGATGTCGCGCTTGAACTCGGTCTCCTCGAAGATCTCCTGGTCCGGCCAGAACGTCACGACCGTGCCGGTCTTCCTGGTGGGCTTGCCCTTCTTCAGCTTGGCCAGCCGCTGCCCGCGGGCGTAGGTCTGCGTCCAGCTGAAGCCGTCCCGGGCCACCTGGACCTCGAGGCGCTCCGAGAGGGCGTTCACGACCGACACGCCGACGCCGTGGAGCCCGCCGGAGACCGCGTACGACTTGCCGTCGAACTTCCCGCCGGCGTGGAGCGTCGTGAGCACCACCTCGACCGCGGGGCGGCGGTCCTTGGAGCGGGGGATCGGCCTGACCGGGATCCCCCGGCCGTCGTCGGCCACCTGGACGCCTCCGTCCGAGCGCAGCCGGACGAGGATGCGGCTGCACGAGCCGGCCAGGGCCTCGTCGATGGCGTTGTCCACCACCTCGTACACGAGGTGGTGGAGGCCCCGGCTGCCGGTGGTGCCGATGTACATCCCCGGGCGGCGGCGGACGGCCTCCAGCCCCTCGAGGACGGTGATGTCGGCGGCGGTGTACCGGGGGGCCTGTTCCGAGGCGGCCCCTCGTCCGGAGCCGCCTCTCGTGCGGCTGCCGGGGGTGCCTTGGGTGCCTGGGCCGCCACGGCCCTTCGCGGGGGGACTACCTCTTGCCACTCAACCTCCATGGGGCCGCGCGGGCCCAAGCGAGACGGAACGCTAGCGCGGGGGTACGACACAGCAATTCTATCACTCCGGAGGGGGCACCCCGGGCATCCCGGCCGGCCGCTCGGGACCCCCGGAACCGTTGCGCCGCAGCGGTTTTCGGCTCCGGAGGCCGACCGTGACCTTCACCGAGCCAACCCCGTCGCCGCCGAGCTCCCGCGCGGCCCGTCGGCGGATGTCCTCGGCCAGGAAGCGGACGCGGGCCGCCCATCCCGGGCTCGATGCCGCGACGAGGAGCGACCCTCCCTCGAGCGCCAGCGGCGCCGTCTCCTCGGCCAGCTCGGGGCCCACGACGCGAGCCCAGGACCGGGCCAGCGTGCCCAACGAGACGCCCCGCCGGAGGCGCGGATCGCCGAGCAACCCCCGGATCACCTCGCCGATGCCCTCCCCCGCGGGGGGCTCGGCCGGGCCGCCGTCCCGGGGCTCAGCGGGGCCGGACACGTCCCTCCTCCACCTCCCAGACCTCGGCCCCCGCCGGGACGTGGGCCTCCTCGGGGACCGCGAGGACGACCTGCCCGCGGCCCTCCAGGACCCGGCCGAGCCGGCGCCGCCGCCCCGGGTCCAGCCCCGAGAAGGGGTCGTCGAGCAGCAGCACCGGCGGCTCGCCGATCTCGGCCGCGACGGCCTCGGCCTGGCCGAGCCGCAGGCACAGCGCCGCCGCCCACGACTCGCCGTGCGAGGCGAAGCGGCGGGCCGCCAGCTCCTCCACGGCTAGCTCGAGGTCGTCCCGGTGGGGCCCGACCAGCGTCGAGCGCCGCACGAGCTCGTCGCCGCGCCGCTCCTCGAGGCGCCGACGGAACCGCTCGGCCACCTCGGGGGCATCCCCGCCCTCCACCGAGGGGCGGTACGCGATGCGGAGCCGCTCCCCGGCCACCGCGGCGAAGGCCGCGTCGGCCCGCGGTCCGGCGGCGTCCACCGCCCGCCGGCGGGCGACCGTGACCGCGGTGCCGTGACGCACGAGTTCGGCGTCCCAGGCCTCGAGCCCGGGGGGGGCGCCGGCGCCGTCGTGCTCCTTGAGGAGGCGGTTCCGCTGGCGCAGGGCCCGGTCGTACTCGCGGCGGGGAGCCTCCTCGACCGGCCACAGCGACTGGACGGCCTGGTCGAGGAACCGCCGGCGCTCCTCGGGCTCACCCTGGACCACCGCCAGGTCCTCCGGGATCGACATCACGGCTCGGACCCGCTGGCGCAGGTCACGCTTCCGGCGGACCCCGCTCCGGTTGATCTGCACGCGGTTCGCCCCCGAGGGGCGCACCTCGACCTCCACCAGGACGCGGCCGGTCGCGGTTTCGACCTCGCCGCGGAGGTAGGCCCGGGCGGCGCCGCGGCGGACCAGCGGCTCGTCGGCCCCGACGCGAGGGGAGGACAGCGCCAGCAGGTAATGGAGCGCCTCGAGGAGGTTGGTCTTCCCCTGGGCGTTCGGCCCGACCGCGGCCACCAGGCCCGGCGGCAGGTGCAGCGAGGTCTGGGGGTGGTTGCGGAACTCCGCGATCTCGGCCCACAGCAGGCGCATCGGGGCATGCCGCAGCCGGGACGCCGCTCAGCCGACGGCCGCGGGCAGCCGGACCGGCATCACCAGGTACGTGAACTCCCCGCCGCCCGTGCCGTGGACCACCGCCGGCTTCAGCCCGTCGCGGAACTCGATCTCCACCCGGTCGCCCACGACGCCGGCCAGCCCATCCCCCAGGTAGGCGGGGTTGAACGCGGCGGTAAGCTCCTCGCCCTCGTAAGAGGCCTCGACGGCCTCGACGGCGCCACCGAGGTCGGGCGACGACGACGTGAGCCGGACCCCCAGCGCGTTCAGCTCCAGGCGCACCGGGGAGCTCTCCCGCGCCAGGAGGCCGACGCGGCGCACCGCCTCGAGCAGCTCCTGCCGCGACGCCACCAGGCGGTTGGCGCCTGGCTCGGGCAGGAGCTGGCGGTAGTTCGGGAACTGCTCGTCGATCAGCCGCGACGTGAGCCGCAGGGGCCCGGCCCGGAACGCGGCCTGGGCATCGCCCAGGACGAGTTGAACCTGGCCCTTCTCCTCGCCGGCCGCCGCCCGGGCCGCTTCGGTCAGGGCTCGCTCGGGGACCAACGCGGTCGCCTCGCCCTCCCCCGTGGCGGCCAGCTCGCGCACCGCGAGCCGGTAGGAATCCGTGGCCACGAGCGTAAGGCCCTCACGGTTCGCCTCGAGCAGGACACCGGTCAGCACCGGACGGGCCTCGTCCCGGGAGGCGGCCCGGGCCACCTGGCCCGCCCCCTCGGCGAACGCGTCGGCGGCCACCGTCACCGTCGTCCCCTCCGGCTCGCGGAACGCCGGGAAGTCCTCCGCCGGCAGGCACCGCAGCGTCCCCTCGAAGCTGCGGCACACCACCCGGGCCTGGGAGCCGTCGGTGTCGAGCTCCACGGCGTCGGGGGGCAGCGACTTCACCATGTCGGCGATGAGGCGGGCCGGGACCAGCGCGGTCCCCTCGGCCGCCACCTCCACCGGCACCTGGACCTGCGTGGTGACCTCGAGGTCGGTGGTCGTCAGCAGGAGGCCCTCGGGCCCGGCGGAGATCAGCACCCCGGTGAGCGCCGGGATCCCCGGGCGGGTGGACACGCCTCGCTGGACGGTGGCCAGCGCCTCGGCGAGGACGTCGCGATCGCAGCGGAACTTCACCATGCACCTCCCCGAGTCTCGGGTCTGCTTCGTGGAATTTCCAAACCGTAGTCGTAGTAGCGGCTGTGGAAACCGTGGATAACCATGCCGGTGCGCAGCGTAGCGGCCGGGTCCGACATGGTGGGACACGGGTGTGATTCGGTGCGCTGGCGAGCGCTCGGGCCGCAACCGGAGCCCGGGCGGTGGAAACCGCGGCCAGTTTTCCTCACCGTGTCCCCCGGACCACCGCGGTGATCACCTTCGTCAACTCCTGGACCTGTCGGTGGGTCGTGTCGCGCTCCCGCATCTGCTTCTCGACCTTCTGGATCCCGTGGAGGGCGGTGGTGTGGTCACGGTCGAACAGCTCGCCGATCTTGATCAGCGACAGGTTCGTCAGCTCGCGGAGGAGGTACATCGCCACGTGCCGGGCGGTGGTCAGCGGCCTCGAGCGGCTGCGAGACATGAGGTCCTCGCGCGCCAGGCCGAAGTAGCGCGCGGTCTCGGCCATGATCGTCTCGGGCGGCACCTCGCCGCCCTGCGGCAGGAGGTCCTCGAGGGCCCGCTCCGCGAGCGGCAGGTCGATCGGGAGCTGCGCGAGCGTGGCGGTGGCCGTCACCCGCGTGAGCGCGCCCTCCAGCTCCCGGATGTTCGCGTCGAACTTCTCGGCGATGAACCGGAGGACGGGGTCGGGCACCTCGAGGTCGTCGCGGAGGGCCTTCTGCTGGAGGATGGCGATCCGGGTCTCGAGGTTCGGCGGCTGGATGTCGACGCACAGCCCCCACCGGAACCGGTTCCGCAGCCGCTCCGCGAGCCCCGACAGCTCCTGGGGCGGCCGGTCGCTGGCGATGACGATCTGGCGCTCGGCGCCGTGCAGCGTGTTGAACGTGTGGAAGAACTCGGTCTGGGTCTCCTCGGCCCTGGCCAGGAACTGGATGTCGTCGACGAGGAGCACATCGACGTCCCGGTACCGCCGCTGGAAGAGGTAGCCCTGTCCCTCGCGGACCGACTTGATGAACTCGGTGACGAACGCCTCGGACGTCACGTACTTGGCCCGGGTGCCCGGCTTCAGCCGGCTCATGTGGTTGGCGATCGCGAACAGCAGGTGCGTCTTCCCGAGCCCCACACCCCCGTACACGAACAGCGGGTTGTAGGCCTTCGACGGAGGCGCCTCGGCCACCGCCATCGCCGCGGCGTGGGCGAACCGGTTCGACGGCCCCAGGACGAACGTGTCGAACGTGTAGTGCGCCGGGAAGGTCGGCACCGCCGCGGGGTCCGGCCGCGCCGCGGCGGCGCCCGGCGAGCGGGCCACGACCGGCTCGGAGGCCGGCGCGGCGCCGGGGACCTCGGTGACCAGGCTGATCGCCACGTGGCGGCCGGCCACCTCGGCCACGGCCTCGCTGATCGGTGCCAGGTAGCGGGCGGCGAGCCAGGCCTTCACGTAGTCGCTGGGGACGACGAGCTCGAGCCCGCCGTCCTCGGCCGCGCGGGGCCGGACCTCGGAGAACCACATGTCGTACGAGGGCCCCGGCAGGCGCTCGCGGATGCGGTCCACGGCCTCGGTCCAGACGCGCGCGGCGTCGCTGGACGAGACGGTGACCTTATCCACAGGCGTTCTCCACAGGTGTGCAATTCCCTGGGGAAGTAGATCGGGGCCGCCAACACCGGCGGCCCCTGAGGAAGCGGGGTGGATTATAGCGACGCCCTCGCCGGCCGCCAAGCCCCGGCCGAACGGCGGCACCGCTGCGACCTGCGCAGATACGGACGGCCGCGATTTTGTTACTTTATTTGGCCGATGAAGCGGACCTTCCAACCCCACGTCCGGCGCCGGAAGCGCCGGCACGGCTTCCGCGCCCGCATGCGCACCCGGGCCGGTCGCAGGATCCTTGCCAGGCGACGGACGAAGGGCCGGGCGAGCCTCAGCGCATAGGCTTCGCCGATCCGCCGACATCCGCCGTGTGCTGCGTTCGGGCAAGGGCCTTCGTTCCGACCGGGTGATAGTGTTTGTGGCGCCCGGCGAGGGGCCGTGCCGCGGCGCGTGGGTGGCCGGTCGCCGGGTGGGGCCGGCGGTGGTCCGCAACCGAGCCCGGCGCCTCCTGCGCCAGGCGTGGTGGGAGCTCTGGCCGAGGATCGACGACGGACATGACGTGGTCCTCGTGGCGCGGTCGTCGCTCGAGGGCGCCGGGGCCCCCGAGGTGACCGAGGAAATCGAGGGGCTCCTGCATCGAGCCGGAGTGATGCGCCGATGAGACGCCGAACCGCCGAGGTCCTGTGGATCGCGGGGGCGCCCGGGCGGGCGCTCCTGCTGGCCGTCATCGCCCTGTACCGGGCGACGCTGTCGGGCGTGCTCGGCGGGCAATGCCGCTTCCACCCGACGTGCTCGGCCTACGCCATGGAGGCCGTGCGGACCCACGGCGCGCTCCGCGGGTCGGTGCTCGCCGCGTGGCGGGTGCTCCGGTGCAGCCCGCTCACCGCCGGCGGCCCGGACCCGGTCCCCGCCCGCCGCGGCGGCGGCCGGCGGCCGAGTATGTCGGCGTCATACAGGGAGGCCTAGATGGCGGACCTGTGGAACGGCCTCCTCCAGGGCCTGGGGACCGCGCTGTCGTTCTTCTACGACATCATCCCGAGCTACGTGGTGGCGATCATGCTGCTTACGGTGGCCGTGCGCGTCCTGCTGATCCCGCTGACGATCAAGCAGACCCGCTCGATGCAGGCGATGCAGAAGATCCAGCCGAAGATCAAGGAGCTCCAGCGCAAGTACAAGGGCAACCGCCAGAAGCTCAACGAGGAGCTCATGAAGCTCTACAAGGAGCACCAGGTGAACCCGCTCGGCGGGTGCCTGCCGCTCCTGCTCCAGCTCCCGGTGTTCTTCGCGCTCTACCAGGTCCTGACCGCGGCCGCCCAGCGCGCCGGCGCCCTCCCCGGGACCCGGTACCTCCCCGAGGGCAGCACGCTGGCCGGCGACATCGCGGGCCGGGAGGCGGGCTTCCTGGGGATCAACCTGGCGTGCTCCCCCGCCCAGGTGGGCCGCGGCGCGGCCGCCTTCGGCCAGGCCCAGCTGAACTGCGGCGAGACGTTCCTGGTGGCGCTCCCGGTCTACCTGCTCGTCGGCCTCATGGTGTTCACCACGTACTACCAGCAGCGGCAGATGCAGCGCGTGGCCTCCGGCCCGCAGGCCCAGCAGATGCAGCTGATGGCGAAGATCATGCCGGTGTTCCTGGGCTTCATCTCGATCAACATCTCGGCCGGGGTCCTGGTCTACTGGGTCACGACGAACGCCTGGCAGATCGGGCAGCAGTACCTCATGTTGAGGTCGAGGGCCCGGACGGAGCCGGGCGGCGCGGGGGACGGGCGCCCGCCGAAGGCGCCGGCCGAGCCGCCCTCGGCGCCACCGGCCCGGGAGGCCCCCGCCAAGCCGCCCAAGCCGAGCGGAGCGGGAAAGAGCGGCGCCAAGAGCGGCGGAGGCAAGAATGCGCGAGGTCGAAAGAAGCGCTCCAAGCGTTGAGGAGGCCGTCGACGCGGCCCTCGACGAGCTCGGCGTCAGCGAGCAGGAGGCCGAGGTCGAGATCGTCCAGGAGGCCCAGCGCGGGCTCCTCGGCTTCGGCTCCCAAGAGGCGGTGGTCAGGGTCCGGGTCCGCGAGGAGCTCGCCGGCGCCTCGGAGCTCGAGGAGCAGGCCGAGGTGGCCGAGGAGTTCCTCGAGGGGCTCCTGGACCGGATGGGGATCTCGGCCGAGCTCGATCACCACGTCGTCGACGGCGTCATGTACGTGGACATCCTCGGCGGCCCGCAGACCGAGGGCATGGGACTGCTGATCGGCAGGCACGGCCAGACGCTCGACGCGCTCCAGGAGGTGGTCCGGTCGGCCGTCCAGCGCCGCACCGAGTCCCGGTGCAGGGTCGTCGTCGACGTCGAGGACTACCGCAAGCGCCGTCGGTCCCAGCTCGCGGACCGGGCCAGGGAGACCGCGCGTCGGGTACGGCGGACCGGCCGCCAGGAGCGGCTGGAGCCGATGACGTCGTACGAGCGGAAGATCGTGCACGATGCGGCCGGCGAGGTCGGCGGCGTCGAGACCAGCAGCGAGGGCGACGACCCCGAGCGCCGGGTCGTGATCCGGAAGCGGCGCTAGGCCAGGCGGTACGTCTCCTTCATCCTCCGATACCGGGCGTGTGCCCAGGCGTCGACCTCGGGACTCAGGTAGGCGTCGAGGATCGGCACGAGCTCCTGGCGCAGGAAGGCCCCGCGGGCCATCCACTGGTAGTACGAGCGCCCGGCGTGGAAGTACGGCCCGTACAGCCGGCCGCCGGGGAACGTGGCCGTTAGCCAGCGGAACAGCGCCTCGTGGCGCGTGTGCATCCTGAGCGTGACGTGGGGCTGGCGCCCGTCGCCGCCGAAGTGGCCTTCGCCGACGAGGATCCCGACGAGGAAGCCGATCTCGAACTCGTCCCGGCGCGCCGCCATGTTGTTTCACCGTAGGGTAACACGTGAAACGGCCCCCCCAGGGGAGGAGTTGCAGGCGCGCCCTCGTTGTTTCACCGTAGGGTAACACGTGAAACCTGCGGCATGGGACAATGCCCGACGTGCCATCGGAGCCGTCCCCGCGCCGGATCGCCGCCGCCGCGGCGGCCCTCGGCGTGCCGCTCGAGCGATCGGCCGCCGACCGCCTCGCCGCGCTGGCCGCGCTGCTCGAGGAGGTCGCCGTCCCGAGGGGGTTCATCTCCGCCAGCGACGCCGGCGGGGTCCTCGAGCGGCACGTGCTCGACTCGCTGCGCGCGACGTCGCAGGTCCGCCGCTACGATCGGCTCGCGTACGATCTCGGCTCGGGGGCCGGCCTCCCCGGGCTCGTCCTGGCGATTGCGGCCCCCCGCTGCCGCGTCGTGCTGGTCGAATCGAAGGCGCGGAGGGCCGGGTTCCTGGAGATGGCCGTCGACCGGCTGAACATCGCCAATGCCGACGTCGCGTTGGCGAGGGCCGAGGACGTTGCGACGCCGGCCGACGTGGCGACGGCTCGGGCCTTCGCGCCCCTCCCCCGGTCGTGGAAGGTCGCGTTCCCGCTGCTTCGTCCGGGTGGGAGGCTCGTCTACTTCGCCGGGGAGGCCCTCGGGGATCCGGGCGCGGCCGCCGCCGCGCTCTCCGATCCCGAGCCCCCCGCGTCGGTCGAACTGGCGAGAGGTCTTGCAACCCGCGCGCCGCTGGTTATCATGACGCGGGGGTGATGCCGAGCGTTCAGGCGGTTCAGGCCGCGGCCCGGCGAGTCTCAACCTGAGGTCGAGGGTGGTCCGGTCCCCGACGACGGGTCGTCGGCGCCGGGCGCCGATGTGCCCCCTGACCCGCCGGCCGATCCGTCGCCCCCCGAGGCGGTCGATCCCCACGACGCCTCCCAGGGCCCGAGTGGGGGATCCGAAACCGCGGGAGCCGGCGAGCCGGCCCCCGCGGAGCCTTCGGCCCCTGCCGAGCCGGCGTCACCCGAGCCGGCGGCGCCCACGGAGCCCCCCCCGATCGAACCTGCGCCCCCTGCCGAGCCGGCCGCGGAGTCGGCCGCTGCGAGCGAACCGCGGCCATCAACGGAACCGCAAGCAGGCTCGGAACGCCCCACACCGACTCCGGACGAGCCTGACGGCCCCGCCCGCGACGACCGGGCCGAGCCGGAGCGCCGGCCGGCCTCCGAGCCCAGCGCCCCCCAGGTCGAGGCGCCCGCGGTCGAGGGGCCCGGCCCCCTGCACCCGCCGGCGCCCCCCCCGTTCGAGCCGCGCCCGGCCGCGCCGGTGGCCCCCGCGCCCCCTCCACAGCCGGCCGCCAGGGCACGGGTCGTGGCGATCGCGAACCAGAAGGGCGGCGTCGGCAAGAGCACGACCGCGGTGAACCTCGGGGCCGCCCTGGCCGAGCTCGGGAAGAAGGTGCTGGTCATCGACCTGGACCCGCAGGGGAACGCCTCGACCGGGCTGGGGATCGATCCGGCCGAGCGGACCCGGGGCACCTACCAGATCCTCTCGGCTGGCGAGCCCGCCGCGCGTGCCGTCCACGAGACCTCGGTCGCCGGCGTGTGGGCCATCCCGTCGTCGATCGACCTGGCCGGCGCGGAGATCGAGCTCGTGGGCCAGCTCTCGAGGGAGATGCGGCTGGCGCGGGCGATCGAGGAGGTGGTCGGCACCTACGACTTCGTCTTCCTGGACTGCCCGCCGTCGCTGGGGCTGCTCACCGTGAACGCTCTCAGCGCCGCCGATGAGCTGATCGTGCCGATCCAGTGCGAGTACTACGCGCTCGAGGGGCTCGGGCAGCTCCTCCGGAACGTGAGGCTCATCCAGCAGAATCTCAACCCAAGGTTGAGGCTTGTCGGGATCGTCCTGACGATGTACGACCCGCGGACCAAGCTCGCCGAGCAGGTCGTCCAGGAGGTGAGGAGGTACTTCGGTGCCCGAGTGTACGATGCCGTCATACCCCGCACGGTTCGGCTCTCTGAGGCGCCCGGGTTCGGGCAGCCGATCACCGCGTACGACCCCCGGTCCAAGGGGGCTCGGGCCTACCGTCGGCTCGCCCGCGAGGTGCTCGAGCGCGAGGTCGCCTGGGAGCCGCTTCCGGAGGGAGAGCCGCCCTCGGTGGTGAGGGTCCAGCGCGGCGGAGGGGAGGAGGAGTGACGCAGCAGCGAGGAGGCCTGGGGCGTGGCCTGTCGGCGCTGATCCCGGGCGCCGCGGAGGAGGCCGGGCTCGTCGAGATCCCGGTTGGGGCGATCGCCCCGAACCCGCGGCAGCCCCGCGAGACCTTCGACGAGGAGGGGATCGACGCCCTGGCGCGCTCGATCCGCGAGGTCGGGGTCCTGCAGCCGATCGTCGTCCGGCGCCGGGACCGGGGATACGAGCTGGTGGCCGGCGAGCGTCGCCTGCGGGCAGCGCGGCGGGCGGGGCTGGCGACCATCCCGGCGATCCTGCGCGAGTCCGACGACGCCGAGTCGCTCCGCGAGGCGCTGATCGAGAACATCCACCGCCAGGACCTGTCGCCGCTGGAGCAGGCCGCCGCGTTCCAGGAGCTGCTGGAGGACCTGGGCGTGTCCCAGGAGACGCTGGCCGAGCGGCTGGGCTACTCGCGGCCGCACGTGACGAACACGATCCGCCTCCTCCAGCTCCCCGGCGAGGTCCAGCGCCTCCTGGCCGAGGGGTCGCTCAGCGCGGGGCACGCCCGCGCCCTCCTTTCGCTGCCGGATGCCGGCGGCCAGACCGCGCTGGCGCTCCGCGTGGCGGCGGAGGGGCTCTCGGTGCGGCAGACCGAGGAGCTGGTCAAGACGTACGCCGCCGGCACGGGTACGCCCCGGCGGCGCGGCGAGCCGGCCGCCCGGGACGCCCGGCTGGTCCAGGCCGAGGAGGCGCTGGCCGACCACCTGGGCACCCGGGTGAGCGTCCAGCTGGGGCGCCGGAAGGGGAAGGTCGTCATCGAGGTCGGCTCGAGAGAGGACCTCGACCGGATCGTCGACGCCATCGTCGGCGGCCCATAGCGGGGGGCGCGCCCCCGCCCTAGCGAGCGGCGCGGCGCAGCGCCGGCTGCTCCCCGATGAGCTCGCCGAGCCGCCGGATCCCCTCCCGGATCGCGTCCTCGGGCGGGTAGCAGAACGCCAGCCGGAGGCGGTCTCGGCCCGAGCCGTCGGGGTAGAACGCGGTCCCCGGCACGTAGGCGACCCTTCGCTCGATGGCCGCCACCAGCAACGACGCCGCGTCGATCCCCGGCGGGAGCGTCGCCCAGATGTAGAACCCGCCCGCGGGCCGGGTCCACGACGAGCCGTCCGGGAAGTGAGCCTCGAGCGCCTCGAGCGCCGCGTCGCGGCGGCGCCGGTACACCGCGACCAGCCCGTCGAGGGCGCCCCGCCAGCGCTCCGGCACGGAGAACCACTCCTCCGCGACGAGCTGCGCGAAGTTCGACGAGCACAGGTCGGAGGCCTCCTTGAATAGCGTCAGCTGCTGGATCAGGCCCTGGTCCGCCAGCACCCACCCGACCCGCAGCCCCGGCGAGAACACCTTCGAGAGCGTCCCCAGGTAGATGACGCCGTCGCCGCCGAGGGTCCGCAGGCTCGGGGCGCCGCCGCCCTCGAACCGCAGCATGCCGTAGGGGTTGTCCTCGACGATCGGGATGCCGGCGCCGCGGCACACCTCGACCACCCGGCGCCGGCGCTCCTCGGAGAGCGTCACGCCGGCCGGGTTGTGGAAGTTGGGGCACGTGTACAGGAACTTGGGGGCCGGGCCGCGGGCCAGCGCCTCCTCGAGGGCCTCGACGATCATCCCGCGGTCGTCCATCGGGATCGTGACGAACCGGGGCTCGTAGGCGGCGAACGCCGAGAGGGCGCCCACGTAGGAGGGGGCCTCGACGAGGACCGGGTCGCCGGGATCGATGAACACCTTCCCGACCAGGTCCAGGGCCTGCTGGGCGCCCACCGTGACCAGGACGTCGCCGGGGTCGGCCGTGACGCCCTCGGCCGACATCAGCTCGACGAGCCGATGCTTGAGCCCCTCCTGCCCGGACCCGCCGCCGTACTGGAGCGCGACGTCTCCTCGGGTCCGGAGGACGCGGTCGACGACCGCGCGCACCTCGTCGTGGGGCAGCGCGTGGACGAACGGCATGCCGCCGGCCAGCGAGATGACCTCCGGCCTGGAGGCCACCGCGAACAGCGCCCGCACCTCCGAGGCCGTCATCCCCCGGGTCCGGGCGGCGTAGAGGTCGAGCAGGGGATCGACGGCGCCCACGCCTCGCGCATCGTAGGGGCCGACGGCGGCCGGGCGCAATGGCCCGGGCAGCCGGGCCATGGCCCGCGGCGGCGGGCGGCTACAATCGCCGCCGTGGCCGAGCTCGCACGGGCCTCGAGGGGCATCGCGCTGGGCTTCCTCCTCGGCGTGCTGATGGCGACCGCGGCTCGCCGCCGCTCCCCCGGCCGCTGATCCGATGGCCCAGCGGATCGTCGACGTCACGCTGGAGAACCTCGGCGAAGCGCCCCAGGAGCCCCTCAACTCGGTGTTCTGGGAGCTGGACGAGGAGCCGACGGTCGAGCCTCGCTTCGAGAAGGAGGAGTGGTTCTCGATGGCGCTCCTCGAGTGGGGGACGTGCGGCAAGCTGGCCTACGACGAGGAGGCAGCGGTGGCCTTCGCCGAGTACGCCCCGCCCGGGATGTTCCCCCGGCTGGCGAAGTTCCGGTGTGGCCGCGTCTCCGGCGATGCCATCTACCTGTCGTACTGCTACGTGGCGCCCGAGCGGCGGGGGATCGGGCTCGGCAGCGCGATGGTGCGCGCGGTGGCCCGCGACCTGCTCGAGCGCGGGGTGCGGGCGGTGGAGGCGCTCGGCGACCGGGAGGGAAGCGCCGCCTGGGTGCTACCGACCTCGTTCCTGGACCGCAACGGGTTCACGGTCGTCCGCGACGACGCCCGCTACCCGCTCATGCGGCTGGAGGTCGAGGCGGCCATCGCCCCGCAGGCGGCCGAAGAGGCCGTGGCCATGACCCTGCCGGTCCCCGCCCCCGGCTGGGCGTAGCCCGGAACGGCCCCGGATTCAGGCGTAGCCGGGCGCCGGGCGATCGGGGACCTGGGGCGCCGGGGTGTCGTCGAACGCGATGGTGCCGCCGAGCTCGCCCTTGAGCTGCACGTCGAGGCCGTCGGCGATGTTGGCCACGGCCATGATGGCGTTCGCCAGCTCGCCCTTGTCCAGCGTGTCGGCCACGACCTCCGTGGCCACGAAGATCTTGTCGTCGACCATGAACATCCGGGCGAACCGGATCTCGGAGTTGAGCTCGTTGATCCGGCGGAAGGCCGCGTCCGACTGCTGGACCGCCTCCAGCATCGGGGAGTAGATCTGGACGGCCGGCGGGTCGCTGTCGATCAGCCGGACGAAGTACAGCGCGCTTCCGTGGCGCACCGGCCACTCGCCCCGCTCGGTGACCACCAGCTGGTCGGTGTTGAAGAACTCCTTCAGCGTCTTCTCGACGTACGGCTTGACGATCTCCGCTCGGCCCATCTCCGACCTCCCGTGGACTCGTTGCGTTCGAGCTTAGGAGCGGGAGTCGGAGGGTGTCCAGGCGTGGGAGCGGTGAGGCGGCGTTCGCGGGCGGGCGGCCGCCGCGGCGAGGCGTATACTGCCGCGTTCGCACCCACCGTCCAAGGAGACAGGCGTATGTGGCTCGTGATCCGCACCGGCCCGCAGCAGGGGAGGACCGTTCCCGTGAGCGGCGACCGCTTCCTGATCGGCCGCGACGAGGGATGCGACCTCGTGCTCGCCGAGGAGCTGGCCTCCCGACAGCACGCCGTGCTGGAGCGCGGCCCCGACGGCCGGACGATCCTCCGCGACCTGGGGTCGACCAACGGGACGCTGGTCGACGGCGTGCGGCTGATGGAGCCCCGCGAGCTCGTGGGTGGCGAGCAGATCCAGATCGGCTCCACGGTGCTCCTCACCTCGGCGCACGAGCCCTCCGGCCAGCCGACGGGCGCCCGGCCAATCGTGACCGCCCCGGTCCCGCCGCGGCTCCCCGGGCCGGCGACGACCGAGCGGATGATCCTGCGTCGCGGGGTCCGGCGGGCCACGGTGCTAGCCGCCGTGGCCAGCGTGGTGGCGGTCGCGGTCATCCTGCTGTTCGTCACCGGGGTGCTGCCGCCGGGTGAGGCCGGCGTCGCCGACATCGTCGACCAGGTCGAGCCGAGCACCGTCCAGGTGGTTTCACAGGTCGACGGCGAGCCCCAGGGCGCGGGGACGGGGTGGGTGCTGGACGGCGGCCAGGGCCTGATCGTGACGAACCAGCACGTGGTGAACGCGGGGACCGACTGGGTGGTGGTGGCCCTGGGCCGGGAGCGCCCCGCCGAGCTGATCGGGGCGGCCCCCTGCGAGGACCTCGCGGTCCTCCGCGTCCAGGACCGCACCGGTCTGGAGACCCTGCCGATGGGCACCCAGGCCGAGCTCGAGGAGGGCGACTCGGTCGTCGTGGTCGGGTTCCCGGGAAGCCTCGCACGAGAGACGAGCCTCACCGCGACCGAGGGCATCGTCTCCGTGGTGAAGACGAACTTCAACGGCGCCTACGACGTTCCCAACTACTCGAACCTGATCCAGACCGACGCCGCGATCAACCCGGGCAACTCGGGGGGCCCCATGGTGAACCTCGACGCCGAGCTGGTGGGGGTCAACTCGGCGGGGATCACCCTCCTCGGCGGGCGGATCATCCAGGGCCAGGGCTACGCGATCGGCGTCGATCGGGTGCGCCAGATCGTCCCGCTGCTCAGCCAGCGGCGCTCGCTCGGGTGGACCGGGATGGGCCTCGAGAATCCCGACCCCAACGACCCCGCCGCCCACCTGAGCAGCCTCGGGCTGCCGGCAGTGCCGGGCCTCATCGTCCAGATCGCGGTGCCGGGAAGCCCGGCGGCGGCGGCCGGGTTCGGGCAGCGCCCCGCCCTCATCACGGCCGTCAACGGGACCGAGATGGACGGGAGCCTCCCGACCTACTGCGAGGTCGTGGACAACGCGGAGCGTGGCCAGACGGCGACGTTCACGGTGGTCGAGGCCGGCAGCAACCAGGCCACCGAGGTCGAGGTCCCGTTCGGGTGAGCTAACCCCGACGGTAGTCGGGGACCTCTTCCAGCCACACGCGGTGGAGCTCCTGGACGCTGCCGTCCGGGCGGACCGCCACGGCGTGGATCAGGAACTCGTCGTGCGTCCACTCGAGCACGGCGGCACCGGCGGCGTTGCGGTAGCACAGGGCCCGCCCTCGCTGCTGGTCCTCCGGGTCGTCCTCCAGGAGCCAGGCGTCCTCGCCGGGCGTGCCCTCGCTGCAGTTGGTCAGTCCGGAGTCGGGCCGCACGCCCGAGGTGGCCAGCGAGGTGTTGTAGGCCCGGTTCATCGACGATGCGTCTGGATAGAGGTAGAAGGTGTAGCGCTGTGCCCCGTCGGGGCACACCGCCGCCGCGCTGGCGGCGGCCGGCCGCTCGCCACGCCCGCACGGCGGCGTCTGGAGCTCGGTGGGGATGGCCGCAAGCAACTGGCGCTCGGCGACGTCGGCCGGGAACGGCCGCTCCGGCTGGTCCCGGGTGAGGAGCACGGCGGCCAGCGTGCCGACGAGCGCCAGCACCGCCACGCCGATCACCGTCCACAGGATGACCGCGTTCCGCCGGGCGGGCGCCGGTTGATGGGGCCACGAGGGGGCGACGGGCGGCGGATACGTCGCCAGGGGGGGCCCCGGTGGAGGGCTGACCGGCTCGCGCGCCCCGGCCTCGGTCGCGGCGCCGGCGGTCGGCGGCGGCGCAGCGGCCACCGCGGTCGGTTCCGCCCGGGGGACGGACAGCGCCCACCGGACGGCGTTCACGAGCTCCCGGCACGTCGAGAACCGGTCCGCGGGCGATTTGGCCAGGGCCCTGGCGACGACCTCGTCGAGCTCTCGCGGGAGGTCCGGCCGGAGCGCGGTCACCGGCGGCGGCGGCTCGCTGATGTGCGCCCACAGCGCGGCGGCCTCCTCGTCGCGGCGGAACGGCGGCTGCCCCGTGAGGCACTCGAACAGCACGCAGCCGAGGGCATAGACGTCGGTCCGGGGATCGACGTCCTTGCCCTGCACCTGCTCGGGGGCCACGTAGTCGATCGTCCCCACGAACTGCCCGACCTGCGTCAGGCCCCCGGTCGCCTTGACCTGCTTCGTCAGCCCGAAGTCGGTCAGGTAGGCGTGGGGAGGGTCCGAGGGATCGTTCGACGGGACCAGCAGGACGTTGCCGGGCTTCACGTCCCGGTGGACGAGTCCCCGGAGGTGGGCCACGTCGAGCGCGGCGGCGACCTGGCCGATGATCTCCAACGCCAGGTTCGCGGGGAGCGGGCCCTGGCGGCGGAGGAACGCGTGGAGGTCGTCGCCCTCGACGTACCGCATCGCGATGTACAGGACGCCGTCCTCCTCGCCGGCCTCGTAGATCGGGATGATGTTGGGGTGGTCGATGGAGGCCGCGGTCTGCGACTCCTGCCGGAAGCGCTCGCTGAACCGCTCGTCGGCGGCCAGCTCGGGGGCCAGCAGCTTCACGGCGGCCTTCCGCCCGCGCGTGCCGGTCTCCTGGTCCTCCGCCCGGTACACCATCCCCATGCCGCCCCGGCCGATGAACGCGTCGAGCCGATAGCCGGCGACCACGGTGCCGATCCTGGGGTCCTGGGCGTTCACGGCTCGCATCCTAGAGGAACGCCGGGCGAGCGGGCGCCGGGGCCCTGGCCCGCGCATGCGCGCGCTTGACTGGCCCTCCGGCCGGTGATACAACCGCGCGGGCCGCGACCCGGCGGCCCCCCTAGCAGCACCGGCGATACCGATACCGGAGAAGGAGCACGCCGTTGTCCGCGATCGTGGCTCAGGTGGGAGGCGCCGACCCGGAGGCCGGGCTCTACGCCCTGGCCCTGGTGCTCGTCGTCTCGGTCATCTACCTGCTGATCCTCAGGTTCCTCGACCTCAACGAGAAGGAGCCGCTGTGGGCCATGGTCACGGCGTTCGAGCAGGGGTTCCTGATCTCGATCCTGTTCGCCCTCCTGGTTACCGCGGCGATCACCACGAACGTCGTGCTCGAGCCGGTCGCGAGCGAGGTGGCCCGGTTCATCGGGCTGGCCGCCGCCGTCGGCATCCTCGGCGCGGTCAGCCGGGGCCGCGGTTGGTCGGAGATCGGTGGCGTGATGGACGGGATCGTCTACGGCGCCGCCGTCGGCCTGGGCTTCGCGGCCGGCGAGACGCTGGTCCGCGAGCTGACCTTCGCGGGGCGGTCCACGGTGCTGACCACGGGCGCCGGCACCGCGATCTGGGGCACGGCGCTGGTGGGCCTGGTCCACGGGCTGTTCGGGGCCGTGATGGGGGCCGGCTTCGGGGCCGCCGCGCGGGCCCGGACCTCCGGCGGCGCGGCCCTGTGGATCCTCACGGGGTTCGTCGGGGCCGTCGTCGTCCACATCCTCTATGACCTCCTGCGGACCGCGGGCGCGGCCGGGGGAAGCACGGTCCGGAGCTGGATCGCGCTGGCCCTCCCGCTCGTCCTGGTCCTCGTGGCGATCGGCATGTCGCTGCGGCGCGAGCGGCGAGCGATCGACCGGCACATGGGGCCCGAGGTCGACGCCGGGGTGACGACGCAGGAGGAGCTCGTGCTGCTCCGTAGCTTCGGCGCCCGCCGCGGGGCGTACGCGCGGGCGTTCATGCGCGGCGACTTCGACTACTGGCTGGCGCTGCGGACCCTGCATAACCGCCAGGTCCAGCTGGCGCTCGTCAACCAGCGGGCCGCCGAGGAAGACGTGCCCGAGCGCAGGCAGGACGAGGAGGCAGAGGCGGCCCGGCTGCGGGCGGATATCGCGGCCCTTCGGGCCGCGGCCGAGGCCCGCCGCGGGCGGAGCATCCTGCGGGAGGACGGCGCATGAGCCAGCAGCCTCCCCCCGGACAGCCGCCGTACGGGCCCCCTCCCCAGTACCCGACGACGCCGGCGTACGGCGCCCCGCCGCCGCCGCCGCCCCGCCGCGGCGTCAGCGGCGGCGTGATCGCGGCCATCCTCGGGGGCGTCGGCCTCCTGGTGGCCGGGGCGGTCGCGTTCCTCCTGCTCCGCGGGGGCGAGGAGACCGTGCCGCCGCCGCCGCCACCGCCACCGCCCGTCACGCCGTCGCCCACGGTCGCGCCCAGCCCCAGCCCCATCGAGACGGCGAGCCCCGACGCCCCGCCGCCGGACACCCAGCAGGCCACGCTCCAGGACCTGCTCTTGCCGCAGGTCGGCAACTTCCGCCTGATCCGGGTCGACGCCGACCCCCAGGCCATCAGCGAGCTCGGAGCGGTCGACGCCATCGCCGCGCTGTACACCCGCGCGGACAACACGCAGATGATCCACCTGCTCCAGGCGTACCCGACGAACTTCGACGCCGACCGCGTGCGCAACGCCTTCGTCCAGGCTCTCCGGAACCAGGGCTACCGCACCGTCGGCGAGCTGCGGGAGCGCGGAGTTCGCGCCACCCGGTTGGTGGCCAACGACGAGGTCGTCGTGTGGAGCAACGGGCCGATCGTGGCCATCCTGGAGGGCCCGTTCGACACCACGGTCGGGTTCTTCCTGGTCCTGCCGTACTGAGGCTTCGTCGCGGCGTCGGGACGTACCAAGCGAAGCGGTCATCCTGGCCTTGACGGACATCCGGCGGGTCCCTATATTGAGCCGGTTCGCTTGACGAGGGGAGAGGGGTGAGGACCACGTTCGCGCTGCGCGCGGCCGTCGCGTTGCTGCTGGCCGCTTCCGTCGTGGCCTCGGCCGGCCCTTCGTCCGTGGCGGCCCCGCGGCGCCCGCGGGCCGACGGCCTGACGCGCGCCCTTCGGCAGGGAGAGATCTCCGAGCCGCGGTACGCGCTGGAGCGGGCCCGGACGCTGTTCCGACTCGGCGACGTCCGGGCGCGGTACGGCTTCGTCCGGGCGCCGCGCCCCCCGGCGGCGACCGCCATCCTCCAGGACCTGGCGGAGGCGCTCCCGTCGCTGTCGGGCCCGGAGCGCGAGGAGGCGGGCGCGTACTTCGCCCGCCCGCCGGATGGCGACGCGGACCCGCTGGGCCACGGCTACGAGGTGGCGCGCAAGAGCGTCCGGCACGTGTGCTCGACGGAGCGGACCACCACGGGCAAGAAGCGGAAGCTCTGCCTGCACTGGGTGTCGCGGACCAGGGACGCGCCTCCCCCCGCCGACGCCGACGCCGACGGCGTCCCGGACCAGGTCGAGCTCACCCAGCAGGTCCTGCGGACCGTGTGGCAGGTGGAGATCAACGAGTACGGTTACCGGGCCCCGCGTCGCGACGACGGGAAGCAGGCCGGGCAGGGCCCGAACCGGGGGCTCGACGTCTACCTGGCCGACGTGGGGGCCGTCGGGCTGTTCGGGTACTGCACGTCCGACGAGCCCAACGCCGACCAGAAGGACCGGGTCTACGCCTATTGCGTCCTCGACGACGACTTCGACCTGCGCCAGTTCCCGCCGCCCAACGTGTCGGGGGAGCCGGCGCTCAGGGTGACGGCGGCCCACGAGTTCTTCCACGCGGTCCAGTTCGCCTACGAGTTCTCCACCAAGGACCGGTACCTGAAGGAGGGGACCGCGACCTGGATGGAGGACGAGGTCTACGACGACGTGAACGACAACTACCGCTACCTCGAGGACAGCGCGCTCCACCAGCCGGAGGTGCCGCTGAACGCCTTCCAGGCGGGGGGCGACGGCGAGGATTTCGAGTACGGCGCCTGGATCTTCTGGCGGTTCCTATCCGAGTACTTCGGGACGCCGGACGTGATCCGGGAGGTGTGGAAGCTGACCGCGCCGTCCGGCGACGCCGATCCCTCGGCGCTCAAGGGCACGCGCCGCGCCGTCAAGCGGTTCGAGCCGGTCGACCCCCTGGTGGACCCGGCGTCGTCGACGCCGTTCAAGGCGGCGTTCGCCGAGTTCGGCGTGTGGATCTTCGACTACCCGCGCTTCTTCGAGGAGGGCGAGGGGTACTTCCAGGCGCTCGGCGCGTTCGCCCCCTTGGACGCCGCCTTCGTCCTGGCGCCCGGGGATGACACCGGCGAGCGGGAGCTCCTGATCGACCGCCTGAGCCGGCGGGGGGTGGCGGTCTTCGCGCAGGGCGACCGACGCTCGACGCTGCGCCTGACGTTCGACCTCCCGCCCAGGGCGGAGGGCTCGGAGGCCAGCCTGCACTTCTGCTACCAGGACCCGGCGGGGGCCTGCTCCGACGCCTCGGAGGAGGAGATCGTGGCCGTCCCGCTGGAGGCCTCCGGCGACGCGGTGGTGGAGCGCGCGGGCGTGGCCAACGTGGCGATCGTCCTCACGAACGCCCACGGCAAGCTGAACGACCAGCCGTACCGGTACCGGGCGGAGCTGCTGCCGTGAGGGTCCGGAGGCGGCTCGGCTTGGCTGCCCTGATGGCGGTGGCCCTCGGCCTGCTCGGGCCGGTCCCGTTCGCCGGGGCGGCGGTGGAGTGCCACGGCCGAACCGCGACGCACGTCGGCACGCCAGGGAACGACCACATCACCGGCACGCCCGGCGTCGACGTGATGGTGGGGCTGGACGGCGCCGACATCCTGGACGGGGTGGAGGGCGACGACATCATCTGCGGCGGCGAGGGACTGAACGACCTCCTGTTCGGGGGGCCCGGCGACGACCTGCTGGACGGGGGGCCGGCCGCCGGCGACGGGACCGCCTACGCCTTCGCGCCGGGGCCGGTCGTGGTCGACCTGGCGGCCGGCACGGCCACCGGCGCCCACGGGAACGACACCCTGTTCAACCTGGAGAACACCTTCGGGTCGGAGTTCGACGACGTGCTGCTCGGGAGCGCCGACAACAACGGGCTGTTCCCGTTCCCCGGCGACGACGTCGTCGACGGCCGCGGCGGTGACATCGACTCGATCGGATACGGGCTGGCGTCCGGGGCGGTGGCGGTCACGCTGGCCGGTGGGACGGCGATCGGCGCCGACGGATCGGACACCATCAGCGGCGTCGAGCTCGTCTCCGGGACCGACTTCGACGACTACCTCTCCGGCGACGATGGCGAGAACGGCCTGTTCGGGGGCGAGGGGAGCGACGAGATCTACGGCCGCCGGGCGAACGACACCGTCGACGGCGGCCCGGGCGACGACTACATGTCCGGCGGCGCGGGCGAAGACTTCGCGAGCTACTTCCAGGCGCCGGGGCCCGTTCAGGTGAACCTCCACGAGGGGACCGCGGGCGGGACGCTGGGGAGCGACACGCTGGTCGCGGTCGAGGGCATCTTCGCCTCCCACTTCGACGACCGCCTGGTGGGCGACGACGGCGACAACATCCTCGTCGGCAACGCGGGCGACGACCTGCTCGACGGCCGCGCGGGGGTGGACTGGGTGTCGTACTTCTCGACGACCCTGGAGGGTGGCGCGACGATCGCGAACCCCGGGCCGGTGGAGGCGGACCTCGCGGCGGAGACCGCCACCGACCACTTCAGCGGCGACGTGGACCGGCTCCTCGAGATGGAGGCCATCCTGGGGTCGGTCGGCGACGACGTGTTCAGGGGGGCGGGTGGCGCGAACCTGCTGCTCGGTGATGAGGGCGACGACCTGCTCGACGGCCGCGGCGGCCGGGACTACCTCAACGGTGGCCCGGGCGCCGACGGCCTCTTCGGCGGCAAGGGCAAGAGCGACACCTCGAGCTACTCCGATGGTCCGGCCGTGACCGCCGACCTGGCCGCTCGCTCGGCCACGACCGTGGAGGGGGGCGACGAGCTGGCGGGCATCGAGGCGATCGTCGGCTCCGGCAGCGGCGACACGATCCTGGGGAACGGCGCCCGGAACTGGATCTTCGGCGGGCCCGGCCCCGACCTGATCTTCGGCCGCGGCGGCAGCGACATCCTGGACGGCGAGGGCGGGAAGGACGAGGTCGACGGGGGAGCGGGGACCGATTACTGCCTCAGCAAGCCGAACGAGCGCTGCGAGGCGTCGTCGCTCCCGCCGGCCGTCCAGGCGGCGCTCGACCGGATCAAGGAGCTCGAGGACCTGGCGGCCAAGAAGAAGAAGGGCATCAAGTCCTTCAAGAAGTAGCCGCTGGCTCGTGCAGGTACTGCTGGCGCTCCTGAGGCGTCAGCTCGCGGATCGCCCGCTCGCGGGCGATCTCCACCAGCCGCTCCAGAGGCACGCACAGCTCGCATGAGAACAGCCGTGCGGTCTGGTCGGCGCTGGCCGTGACGATGCGGTTGCCTCGCGGGGCGAACTCGGCGGCGTAGACCCAGTCCCGGTGCCCGCGCAGGACGTCGAGCTGCGCGCCCGTGCCGGCCTCCCACACGGCGGCCGTCCCGTCCTGGCTGGCGGTGACGACGCGACGGCCACCCGCGCTGAACGCCGCCCCCCGGAGGGGCCGGGGGGCCGTCAGCCGGAGGAGCTCCTCGCCCGTCCCGGCGTCCCAGATCCGGGCCGTGGCGTCCTCGCTGGCGGTCAGGACGCGCCGGCCGTCGGGGCTGAAGGCGGCCGACGTCACGGCGTCGGTGTGCCCCCGGAGCACGCGGAGCTCCTCGCCGGTCCTCGCGTCCCACAGCCGCGCGGTCCCGTCCTCGCTGGCGGTCACGACCCGGCTGCCGTCCGGGCTCAGCGCCGCCCCCAGGATCCAGTCGTCGTGTCCCTCCAGGACCGCCAGCTCCTCCCCGGTCTCGGCGTCCCACACCTTGGCCAGGAGATCGTCGCTCCCCGTCAGGATCAGCGCGCCGTCGGCACTGAAGGCGACGGCTCGGACCCAGTCGTCGTGGCCCCGGAGCAGGAGAAGCTCCTCGCCGGTCTCCGCGTCCCAGACCCGGGCGGCGCCGTCGGTGCCCGACGCCACCACCCGCCGGCCGTCTCGGCTGAACGCCGCGTCCAGGAGGGGCACGCCGCCGAGGCGGCCGAGTACCTGCAGATCGTCCCCCGTGGCCGCCTCCCACACGCGGGCCGTCCCGTTGACGCTCGCCGAAAGGACCCGGCGGCCGGTTGCGTCGAAGCTGGCGTTGAACGCCACGCCGAACACCTCCTCCGTGTCCGGGTGCCGTCCCAGGAGCTGCCCCTCGACCACCGTGGCCCGCCAGATCCGGGCCGTCCCGTCGTCGGCGGCCGTCACCACCCGCGTGCCCTCCGGGTCGAAGGCCACGCTCTCGACGTCGGCTCCGTGCCCGCGGAGCACCGAGAGGCTGCGCCCGCTCCGGGCGTCCCAGACCCGGGCCGTGCCGTCGATGCTGGCCGCCGCCACGAGGTCCCCGGCCGGACTGAACGCGGCGCTGTAGACGAGGTCGGTGTGCCCGCGGAGCGTCAGGACCTCTTCCCCGGTGTCGGCGTCCCAGACCCCGACCTCGGACTCGTCCGAGGCGACGACCAGCCGCTCCCCGTCGGGGCTGAACGCAGCCGCGTTCGCCTCGATGTTCGACGGGAACTCGATCGTCGTCCGCCGGCGGCCGGTGCGGGCGTCCCACACGGCGGCGGTCCCGTCGGCGCTGGCGGTGGCGATCTGCCTCCCGTCCGGCCCGAACGCCGCCGTGTACACCCGTCCCGAGTGGCCCTCGAGAGCCCGGATCTCCTGCCCCGTCTCGGGATCCCAGATCCGGGCAGCGTCGTCGGCCCCGCCGCTCACCACCCGCTCACCGTCGGGGCTGAACTCGGCGCCGAGCACCGGCCGGCCGTGGCCGGTGAACCGGGCGAGCTCCTCGCCGGCCTCCGCGTCCCACACGCGGGCCGTCCCGTCGTCGCTCGCGGTGACGATCCGCGTCCCGTCCGGGCCGAACGCCACCCCGCGGACCGTGCTGGTGTGCCCGTCGAGGCGGAGGACCTCCCGGGCCGTGGCGGCGTCCCACACGCGGACGGACCCGTCGGCCCCCCCGGTCACCACCCGGGCCCCGTCGGGGCTGAACCGGGCCTGGTAGACCGGCCCGCGGTGGCCCTCGAGGACCCGTAGCACCTGCGTTTGGTCGAGGGCCTGGCGGAGGACGTCGGCCGCCTGCGCGGTGGGGGCCGCCTCGGCGGCCTCGATGCCGAGGAGGAGGCTCAGCTCCGGGTCCACCGAGAGCTGGAGGGACGCCGTGGCCGCCAGCTCCCGAGAGCGGGCGATGGCCGCCTCCTGCTCCGCCCGGGCCCGCTGGATGAACGCGAAGATCGACAGCCCGATCGCCACGACGAGGGCGGTGGCCAGGGCGCCCATCCGGTACCGCTGCCCGCGGGTGGCCGCCCGGCGGCTCTCGATGATGTACTCCGTCTGGAGCTGGGTCGGCTGCGGCTGCGTGCGCTCGTCGGCCTGGGTGACCCACTGCTCGGCGGCCGTGAGGTCGCGCCCCCGCAGGAGGAAGCTGCGGTCGCGCCCCTTCTCGTCCCACTCGATGGCCCGGACCAGGAGCCGGGTGTGGTCCCGGACCCAGCCCAGGTCGGTCTCCAGCGCGCGGAGGATCGTCCGGACGGCGTCGCCGAAGTCGTCGCCATCGCGGGCGAAGATCCAGTTCGTGGCGGCCACCGCCTCCGGGACGTGCTGGCCGTCCACCTCCCGGTGGAGCACGGGGATCAGCCGCTTGTTGTTGCGGACCGCGTGGTCGACCTCCTCGGCGCAGACCTCGGAGGCGACCGAGTCGGGGGTGATGACGAACAGGAACGCCTGCGCCCGCTCCACGGCCGAGCGGACCTCGTCCATCCACTTGGCCGTGGGCGGGATCCCCTCCCAGTCGACCCACGAGCGGCGGCCCTCCTCGGCCAGGGCGTCGTGGAGCCGCCGGACGAACTCCTGGTCCCGGCGAGAGTAGGAGATGAACAGGTCGGGGTCGCCCGTCGGTGCCGCTGACGTGCTCACGGGGGGCCGCAGTGTAGCACTCAGCCGCGCCCGGCCAGCGGGTCGGACACCACGCGGAGCCCCACCCGGGAGAGGATCGCCGGGATGGCCCGGACGACGTTCCGGTCCAGCTCACGGACGTCCTCCGACAGCTCCTCCCACGGCGCCAGGTCGGGCGTCGTCTTGCGGGCCACGTCCTTCGGGGCCGGGGCGTACGTCCACCCGTCGAACAGCCGCTCGGCGACCCATCGGTCGTGCTCGACGCGGGCCAGCCGCTCGACCTCCTCTTCGGTGAGGGCCCGCTCCTCCGCAGCCGGCGCCGAGAGGATCGGCGCCCCGAGCGCCCGGGAGAGCTCGTCCTCCGGCATGGAGGGCCCGCCCGGGGCCGGGGCCACCGCGCGGCCGACGGCGCGCAGCTTCGCCCCGATGTGCATGACCTGGCGCCGGTTCGACTCCCGGAGGGGCTCGGGGAGGTCGTCCCACTCGGTGACCGAGGGGTTGCCGGAGGCGCCGTCCCGGGCCGTGACGAACCGGGTGTAGGCGGCGTGGGCTTCCTGGGCCAGTACGTCGAGGGCGGTGGTGCCCAGCAGGACGTCCGGGGAGCAGGCGCGCTCCAGCACCGGAAAGGCCCGGAGGCTCTGGAACTCGGCGACGTCGGCGCTCCACCTGAGGACCCGGCTCAGGCCGGCCTCCTCCTGGGTGCGGATGACGATCGGCACGGACGCCGAGCGGATCCGCTCGTGCAGATGGAGGGCCGCGGTGAGGCTCTGGGTGGTGTCCTTCATGCACACGTACACCGCGGTGATCGGGGGGCGGCCGTCGTCGAGGAACCCCCCGGCCCGGAAGCGGGGGTCGCCGGTGTCCAGCGAGACGCCCTCGACGTCGGCGAACCGGTCCAGCGCGGGGAAGTCCAGCTCCAGCTCGCGGCGCTTCCGCTCGGCCTCCCGGTCGACGACGGTGATGGCCAGCCGGTCGTCCGACCACCGGGTGGCCAGCCACGTCCTGATGGCCTCGGCCGCCACGTGGCGGCCCATCTGGCCCAGGCCCACCAGCAGGAGGTGCGGCGCGGCCTCCGCGTCGGTCCCCCGGCTGAAGGGCGGGTGCTCCTGCACCCAGGCGCGGGCCCCCCGCTCGTACACGTTGAACGACTTCACCCGCCTGGTGTCGCCGTCGCCGGCGGCGGTCTGGGCCAGCGCCGCCAGGCGCTGGTCCGACATGTGGAGGAGCAGGTGGGGACGGAGGTCCCGATCGGCCGGCTCCAGCCCGCGCGCCGCCACGGCGACCTGGAGCGTGTCCTCGTCGCTCCCGCAGACCGAGATGAGGTACCGGGCCCGGTCGGTCCGGGCCCGGGTCAGGTTGGCCAGGTCGGTGGCGTCGCCGTTGATCACCGGGATCCCGACGGCGCGGCACGCCGCCAGCCCGGTGGCGCCCTCGTCGTGCTCGATGACCACGACCCGCCACCCCGCGTCGTGGAATCGCCTGGCGATGAACGAGCCCCTCCATCCGGCGCCGCACACCACGACGTGCCCGGTGTTCCTGCGGATCCGGGCCAGCTGGACCTGCTCCTGGAAGAAGGTGCCCAGCGCGCCGATGGCGGCCGAGAACGCCACCACCGGCGCCAGGAACCGGGCCGCGTCGAGGGCCACCGGCGTCGGGGGCGGCACGCTCCCGGAGTCCATGACGAACAGCTGGAGGCTGAGGTACAGGACCTGGGTCAACGCGCGCGGCTCGCCGGCGGCCCCCAGGTGGATCCAGAACCCCGCCGCTCCCAGGGCGAACGTGCCGGCCGCCAGGAGCCCGATCAGCGTCCAGCGGTAGTCGTAGAGCCACCGCCCCACCCGCCTCCACCGCCGGGACGCGCGGCCGTTCACGACGTGGCCCCGGCCCCTCCGTCCACCCCGCCCACCGATCGCCCGGCGAAGAACCGGCTCAGCGCCCGGCAGATCGCCGCCGCGGCGTCGCGGAGGAACGGGTCCTCGGTCAGGAGCTGCTCCTCCTTGGGGTTCGTGATGAAGCACGGCTCGAGGTGGACCGCCGGCATCCGGGTCTCGCGCAGGATCGGGAACGACTTGGGATGGGTGCGCCCGTCCCTGAGGCCCGTGGCGGCCACGACCTCCTCCTGGACCAGCTCGGCGAGCGCCTGGCCCGCCACGGACACCGAGTCCAGGCGGCCGAAGTAGTACGAGGACGACCCTTCCGCGGAGGGGTCCTCGTGGCGGTTCAGGTGGAGCGAGATCAGGACCTCGGCGTCCCCGCGGTTGGCGCGGTCGGCCCGTTCGGAGGCGTCCGGCGTCTCGTCCGGCTCGCGCAGGAGGAGCGGCTCGGCCCCGAGCGCCCGGAGCTGCTCGGCCAGCCGCTCCGACAGCGCCACCGCCGCCTCGGCCTCGGTGAGCCCCGCCGGCCCGACACCGCCCGGGTCATCCGGGCCGTGGCCGGGGTCGACCGCGATCCGCCGGCCGCGCAGCGTCCCGCCCGACGCCCGGAGCGCCTCGGTCTCGCGGACCGCGGTCCGTCCGGGGCCGCTCCCCGGGGCCCGGAACACGCGGTCCAGCGCGTCGACGGTGGTGGCCCCGGCGATCCCGTCGGCCCGGAGCCCGACGTTCGTCTGGAACTCGCGGACCGCCTGGCCGGTCTGCTCGCCGAAGATGCCGTCCTCCCGGCCGGGGTCGAAGCCCAGCACGTTGAGGCGCCGCTGCAGCGCCCGGACGTCGTCCCCCCGGAAGAACGGCCGGCGGAGGTACAGGATCCGGTCGCCGAGCGCGTACCCAGCCTCCACGAGCTCCTGCCACGTATGGTCGCCGACGACCCCGTCGACCAGGAGGCCGCGCTCCTGCTGGAACGTCCGGACGGCCCGCTCGGTCGACGGGCCGAAGGCCTGGTCGGCCAGCTCGGCGCCCTCGATGTGGAACCCCAGCGCCACGAGCCGGGACTGCACGTCGCGGACGCGGCGGCCTCGATCCTCGCGAGCGATGGCCTTCACGGGTCGAGTATCCCGGCGCGCCCGCGGCGCCGCAATGGACGGGCGCCGGGACGGCTACGCGGCGATGTGGGGCTCGAGCTCCCTGAGGATGGCGTCCTTGGGCTTGGCCCCGATGACCCTGGCCTTCTCCTGGCCGTCCTTGAACAGGATCAGCGTGGGGATGCTCATCACGCCGTACTGACGCGACATCTGCGGGTTGTCGTCGACATTGAGCTTGGCGACCTTCAGGCTCTGGGCCTGGTCCCGGCCGATCTCCTCGACGATCGGGGAGACCATGTGACACGGGACGCACCAGTCCGCCCAGAAGTCCACCAGGACCGGCTTGTCGGAACGGAGGATCTCCGTCTCGAAGCTGTCGTCATTGACCTCCATCACCTGACCAGCCATCGCTTCAACCTCCTCGTCGTTTCGTCGGGTGGGACGTGCGTTCCAACCCCACCCCGCTCGGGGCTATTCCTGCCCCAGGTACAGCCTCGCCACCAGCCGCTCGTACGCCGACCGCCGCTCGAGGCGCGCCACCCGGTCCAGCTCCCGCTCCCCGGCCGCCGTGGCGGCCACCGACCGCCGGTACAGGGAGGCCACCATCGGGTAGGGGTTTACCCACCCCCCAGAGGCCTGAATACCGAAGTGGAGGTGCGGCGGGAACTCGTCCTCGTGGCCGGGCGGCCCGTAGCCGGTGTTCCCCACGAAGCCCAGGACGTCGCCGACCGCGACCGGCGCGCCGACCGCCACGCCGGGCGCCACGCCGGACAGGTGCGCGTACAGGTAGTACCGGCCGTCCCCGCCCCGGAGCCCGACCCGCGTGCCGGAGTAGAACGTCCAGCCCACGGCCTCCACGGTGCCGCCCGTGGCGGCGACCACCGGGGTGCCCTCCTCGGCGACGAGGTCGACGCCCTCGTGGTAGCCGACCAGCCGCCACCGGCCGTCGACGAGCCGGTAGCGCGGATCGTGCCAGTCGTTGCGGAACTGGACGTACGAGAGCCAGCTCGACCGGGCCAGCGGGAAGGTGGAGCCGTCGACGACCACCGGGCGGTACCACGCGGGCCGCGACGCCCGGGCCCACGCCGGCGGCTCCGGCCGGGGCGCCGCCGCCGGGGCGCTCGAGCCGCCGGCCACCAGGGCCACGAGCGCGCCCGCGATCGCCAGCCGGGCCCGGCGCATCCCGGGATCAGTGGCCGTGCGCCTCGAGGAAGCGCTCGGCGTCGATGGCCGCCTGGCAGCCCATCCCGGCCGCGGTCACCGCCTGGCGGTAGATGTAGTCGACGACGTCGCCGGCGCCGAACACGCCGTCGACGCTGGTCTTGGTGGTCGGCTCCTGTACCAGGATGTAGCCGCCCTCCGTCTCGACCTGGCCCTCGAAGATCTTCGTGTTCGGGTCGTGGCCGATGGCCACGAACAGCCCGCCCGTGGGGAGCTCGCGGACCTCGTCCGTGGTGACGTTCCGGAGCCGCAGGGCGTTCACGGTCCCGTCGCCGAGGACCTCGTCGACCACCGTGTCCCACATGAACTCGATCCTGTCGTTCTTGAACGCCCGCTCCTGCATGATCTTCGATGCCCGCAGCTCGCCGCGGCGGTGGATGACCGTCACCTTGGTCGCGAACCGGGTGAGGAACAGTGCCTCCTCCATCGCCGAGTCGCCGCCGCCCACCACGGCCAGTTCCTGTCCGCGGAAGAAGAAGCCGTCGCAGGTGGCGCACGTCGACACGCCGTGCCCCAGCAGCTCCCGCTCCCCGGGGACGCCGAGCATCCGGGCCGAGGCGCCGGTGGCGATGATCACCGCCTTGGCGCGGAACTCCTCGTCGCCCGACCAGACCCCGAACGGCCGCTCGGAGAAGTCCACCCGGGTAGCGTCCTGGTGCAGCAGCTCGGCGTCGAACCGGGCGGCCTGCTTCTCCATCCGCTCCATCAGCTCGGGACCCAGGATCCCCTCCGGGAACCCCGGGTAGTTCTCGACGTCGGTGGTGAGCATGAGCTGGCCGCCGGCCTCGATCCCCTTGAGGACGAGCGGACGGAGGTTGGCCCGGGCCGCGTAGAGGGCGGCGGTGAACCCCGCCGGCCCCGAGCCGATGATCACGACGTTCCGTTCGTCCACCACGGTCATTCTCCCACAGGGGTCGGTTCCCACCCCTTCCAACCGGCGGGTATTCCCGGCGTCAGAAGCGGATGGTGGCGAAGGAGCGGAGCGTGCAGTCCTCGCGCGCCACGACCCACAGCAGGATGCGGTCGTACGGCTCGTCGTTCGAGGGGCCCTGGAGGAAGGCCCCCACGAACGCCGGCTCCCCCTGGAACGAGGCCCGCTCCACCAGGTAGGGGACCACGAGCTCGTCCGGCGGCGCCTCGCGGAGGAGGCACTCCACGGCCCGGCGGGCCTCGTCGGGGAACCGATCGAGCTCGAAGTCGCCGTAGAACGCGGTGGCGGGCTGCCGGAACCCCGAGCGCAGCGAGGCCCGGACCTGGTCCCGCAGCCGCCGGCCGAGCGTCAGGATCGTTCCGGTGTCGTAGTCTCGGTCGGTCTGCCGGTAGATGGGTTCGACCGGCGCCGCGGTCCGCGCCGTGGCCTCGGCATCCTTTTGTGGGCCGGCCGCCTCGGGCACGGCGGTCTCCTGGCCGCGGGCGCCGCCGCCGGCATCCATCTCGGCCCCCTGCGGCTGGCCACCGAGCGGCCCGCCGGGCGGGCCGATCGCCACCACGATCCCCGCGGCCAGCACGGCCGCCGCCGCGGCCCCCGTGGCGACCTTCCACGCCAGGGCCCCGCGGGGACGCCGGGCCCGCCGCCGGACCTCGAACGTCAGGCCGGGCGGGGGCTCCACGTCGGGCAGGCCGGCCAGCGCCTCACGGGCGGCCGAGGCCAGCTCGACCTCCTCCCGGCACGCCGGACAGTCGCGGACGTGCGCCTCCACCCGGGCCCGGTCCTGCCGGTCCAGGGAGCCGTCGACGTAGTCGGCCAGGGGCGGATGCTCGTTCATGCGCGTGACTCTCCCAGGTTCGACGGGGCCGCGGGCCCCGGTTGTTCCCCGCGCAGCGCGCGGGCCAGCGCCACCCTGCCGCGGTGGAGCCGGGACTTCACCGTCCCCAGCGGGGCGCCCAGCGACTCGGCGATCTCCTCGTAGGCCACGCCCTGGAGGTCGTGGAGGACCAGGACGACCCGGAACTCCGGTGGCACCAGGGCCAGCGCCCGCTGGACGTCGACCGCGGCGACCGCCTGATCCGCGGGGTCGGGGCCGGCCGCCTCGTCGGGGAGCTCCTCCGCCGGCTCCTCGCGGCCGCGCTTCCGCAGGGCGTCGTAGCAGGCGTTCACGGTCACCCGGTGGAGCCAGGTGGTGAACGCCGACGTCCCCCGGAAGCCCCGCAGCTTGCGGAGGCAGGTCAGGAACACGTCCTGGGTGGCGTCGGCGGCGTCGTCGGAACGTCCCAGGACGCGGTACGCGACGTTGTAGACGCGCCGCTCGTGCCGCTCGACGAGCGTCGAGAACGCCGCCCGGTCGCCGGCCAGGAAGCGGCGGACCAGCTCCTCGTCGGGAGGGCTAGCCACCGGAGAAGAAGAGCGCTTCCGCGACATGCCCGCCGTAGCCGCCGTCGGTCTCGGCCAGCTCGGTCATCCAGATCAGGAAGTACCGCGAGCGGGCCGGCTCGAGGTCGAGGGTCGTCCGCGGGCGGGCCTCGAACGAGCGGGCGCCGTCGGTCGAGGCCAGCGGGCCGGCGAACGAGCGGCCGTCGTCGGACGCCCTGATCTCGAACCGCCAGCCGGGATAGGCGGTCAGGACGCGGACCCGTCCGATCTCCTCTGGGTTCCCCAGGTCGAACACGATGCCGACCCCGTCCTTCAGGCCGCCCAGCTCCGCCGAGTCGTAGGTCGAGGTCTCCCATCCGGTGTCGGGGTCCCCATCGAACGCCAGCGGCACCTCCTCGCGGTGCTCCTCCCCGTCGCCCAGCGGGTCGTGGTCGAAGGCCGCCGCCACCGGCACCCGGCGGAACGAGGGGGCGTCCGGGTCGGCGCCGCGCGAGCCGGCCCCGTCGCGGAGCGCGTCCCACACCAGGTATCCCGCCAGGGCCAGGCCGGCCACCAGGACGGCCACCAGCGGGACGAACACCCACGAGCGGAACGCCGACGGCGGTCGTTCGGCCGGCGCCCGGGCCGCCCGCGGCCGGCGCGGACGGCGGGCCGGCTCGGAGACGGCGCGGAGGAGGGCGGCGTGCATCTCCTCGGCGCTCTGGAAGCGGGCCTCGGGCTGTCGGGCCAGCGCCCGCATCACGGCCCGCTCGAGGTCCCTGGGGATGCCGGGGCGGAGCCTGCCCGGCGGCGTGGGGTCGGCCGTGAGCCGGAGGGTGGCCGTGGCGACGTGGTTGTCCGCCTCGAACGGGGGTCGCCCCGTGAGCGCCTCGTACAGGACGACGCCGGCCGCGTAGAGATCGGTGCGCCCGTCCACCGGCTCGCCGAGGACCTGCTCCGGGGCCAGGTACTTGGCGGTGCCGAGGAGGTCGCCGGTCGTCGTCAGCTCGCCGTCGGCGAACGCCGCCTTGGCGATGCCGAAGTCGGTGACCTTCACCACGCCGGCGTCGCCGACGAGGATGTTGGCCGGCTTCACGTCGCGGTGCACCACGCCCTCGCGGTGGGCGTGGGCCAGGCCCTGGAGCGCCGCGGTCAGCACCCGGACGGCCTCGGCGGGCGTCAGGGGGCCGGCCCGGCGAAGGACCTCGCGGAGCGTCGGCCCGGCGAACAGCTCCATCACGATGTACACGACGCCGTCGTCCACCCCGGTATCGAAGACGCGCACCACGGCCGGGTGCGACAGGCGCGCCGCGGCGACGGCCTCCATCCGGAACCGCTCGAGGAGCTGGACGTCGCCCGCCAGCTCGGGGCGGAGGACCTTCACGGCGACCGGCCGGCCGAGGACGAGGTCCCGGGCCCGCCAGACCCTGGCCATGCCGCCGTCGGCCAGCGGCTCCTCGAGCTCGTAGCGGTCGGCGAGCCGCCGCCCCGCGAGATCCTGCCGCTCCATGGCGGGCAGTCTACTGAGCGCGTATCACCGCGACGCCCAGGGCCCCCGGCCCCAGGTGGGTTCCCGTGACCGCGCCGATCACGCCGATGCTCGGCCGGACCCCCGTGGCCCGCGCCAGGCGGTCCGCCACGTCCTCGGCCTCCCGGGCGCCGGCGTGGAACACTGCCGCCGCCTCGGCCGGCCCGGCGGCCCGGGCCAGGGCCTCGTCGATGGCCCGGCGCCGCGTCCGGGCCCTGGCCGCCAGCACCGGCTCGCCGTCGTCCAGCGACAGCACCGGCCGGATCCGGAGGAGCTCGCTGAGCGCCGCCCGAGCGGCGCCCACCCGGCCGCCCCGCCGGAGGAAGTCGACGGTCTCCAGGGCCGCCGCGACGGCCAGCCGCGACGTGGCGGAGGTCGCGGCAGCGACGACCCGGTCCAGGCCGGCGCCGGCTGTGGCGGCGCCCGCGGCGGCCAGGACGACCAGCCCCTGCCCGGCGGAGACGGAGCGGGTGTCGACGACGTCCACCGGCAGGCTGGCCTCGGCCGCGGCGAGGCGCGCGGTGTCGACGGTGCGGGACAGCTTCCCCGAGACGTGGATCGAGGCCACGGCCGCCGCGCCGTCCGCCCGGGCGCGCTCGTACGCGCCGCGCACGGCCTCGGGCGACGGCGACGCCGTCGTGGGAAGCTCGCCGCCGCCGCGCACCCGCTCCCAGAACGCCTCCGGCGGAAGCTCGACCCCGTCGAGGAAGGCCTCGTCGCCGAACGTGACCGTGAGCGGCACGACCGTGACGCCGGCCGAGGCGGCGGCGTCCGGGGGGAGGTCGGCGGCCGAGTCGGTGACGACCGCGACCCGGCTCACACGGGCGACGGCCGTCCCACCGCCCGCCCCCGGGCCACCGTGAAGCCGTCGAGGAACCCGATGTGCTGGATCACCAGGGTGCTGGCCGGCACCCTCACGGTGACGGTGACCCTCCCGTCGCGGTGGACGACGAACGGCGAGGCCAGCTTGGCGTCCCGGTCCTTGTCCTTCACCGCCTGACGGGCGGCCCGGCGGGCGTCCCGGATGCTGCCGTTCGACTGGATGCTGCCGGCGGCGACGTTCGCCGCTGTCTCGGCGATGTCCTGGGCCTGGAACCGGGCGAAGATCACCGCGGTCGTCTCCACCGTGGCGATGCCGATGATGGCCAGCGACAGGATGAGCTTGAGGAAGAACGGCACGATGATGCCGCGCTCGTCGCGGTGGAGCCGAGCGATCATCGCCGGAAGCGCGCCAGGACCGTCCGCCCGATCAGGTCCAACTCCTCCATTCGGAACAACACGGCCGCGCCGACGAACACTATAAGGCCTGCCGATACGCCGGAGGCCACCTGGGCCAGCTGCCCGGCGAGGGTCTCGACCCCAACCGCCGCGCCGACCGCGCGGGCCGCGCCCCAGGCCGCCGCGCCGGTCGCCGCTGCGGCCACGCCGATCCTCCCCAGCCCGCTCCCGAGCCGGCGGCCCTCCAGCCCTCCCAGCCGCCGTCGGAGGATGACGCCGGCCACCACGGCGGCGAACGTGTAGGCGATGGCGTGGCCCAGGGCCAGGCCCCGGACACCCAGGAACGGGAACAGCGCGAAGTTCGCGCCGATGTTGACGCCGACCGCCCCGACGTTGACGAGCGCCGGCGTGCGGGTGTCCTGCATCGCGTAGAACGCCCGGAGGAACAGGAGGAACGCCGAGAACGAGAACAGCCCCAGGGAGAAGAACACCAGCACGCTGGCCACCAACCGGGTGGAGGCCGTCGTGGCGACCCCGTGCTCCAGGAGCAGGCGGACGATGGGGCGGGCCAGGACGACGTACCCCGCCGCGGCGGGGACCACGACGAACGCCGAGGCCCGAACCCCCCGGGCCAGCGTCTGGCGGAAGCTGTCCCGGTCGCCCCGGACCCAGTGCTCGGACAGGGACGGGAGCAGGGCCGTCATGATCGAGACCGAGAAGATCGCGTACGGGAGCTGGAAGAAGATAAACGCCGCTGTGTACGCGGTGTACCCCCCCTGCCGGCCCCCGGCCAAGATGATCACGAACAGCAGGCCGACCTGGTTCATCGCGACGTACGCGACGGCCCATCCCGAGAGCCGGATCAGCTTCCGGACCGCCTCGTGGCGGAAGCGGAGCGCCCACCCCCACCGGAAGCCGATCCGCCGCAGCGACGGCCACAGGGCGAAGGTCATGGCGGCCACACCGGCCGTGGTGCCGACCCCGAGGATGAGCTTCTGGGCCATGCTGATGTTGTCGGCGGCCGGGAGCCCCGGCCCGGGTGTGGGGAGCGAGGCGAACAGGAGCATCGAGGCGATCACCACGATGTTGTTGAGCACCGGGGCGAACATCGGCACGGCGAAGCGCCGATGGGCGTTGAGGAGGCTCGTGGCGACCGAGCCCATCCCGTACAGCAGGATCTGCGGCATGAAGAACCGGAGCAGGAACGTGGCCAGGGCCTGGACCTCGGCCTGGTCGCGCGGATCGACGCGGAGCGTGTAGAGGCGCACGATCCAGGGCGCCGCCACGATCCCGAGCACCATCACCGCGGTGAGCAGCACGAGCGAGACGGTCATCACCGCCCGGGCGGCCTCCCAGCCCTCGTCCTGGCGCCGGGTCTTGATCTGCTCGACGAACAGCGGCACCGCGACCGAGGTCAGGATCCCGCCGAGGATCAGCTCGTAGACGATGTTCGGGAGGTTGTTGGCAACGTTGTAGGAGTCGGCCAGCCGGGTCTCCGCCACCCCCAGGGCGAA
>DASZZY010000076.1:0-16192 GCA_036260395.1 Actinomycetota bacterium | reverse complement strand
CGCGACATCGTTCTTGCTCCTCCGCTATTTCGTCGTCGAGCGTGATCGTGCCCACCGTGACCTCGAGGCGGAGCGCGCGAAGTCCGAGCGGCTCCTGCTGAACGTGTTACCCGCGCCGATCGCCCGCCGGCTGAAGGACGGAGAAGTCGTCATCGCCGACGCCTTCGATGCCACCGTACTCTTCGCCGACCTCGCCGGGTTCACACCGCTGGCGGAGCGCATCTCGCCCCGGTAGCTCGTGGCCCTCCTCGACGACGTGTTCTCTTCCTTCGACCGGCTGGCCGAGGCCCACGGCGTCGAGAAGATCAAGACGATCGGAGACGCCTACATGGTCGCCGGCGGCCTGCCGGAACCGCGCCCCGATCACGTGGAGGCAGTCGCCAACATGGCGCTGGCGATGCGCGACGAATGCCGGCGCCTCGCGGAGCGACAGGGAGCGCCGCTCGCGCTCCGGATCGGCATCGACGCGGGCCCCGTCACGGCCGGCGTCATCGGTCGATCGAAGTTCATCTACGACCTCTGGGGCGACACGGTGAACGCCGCCAGTCGCATGGAGCTCCATGGTCTGCCGGGCAAGATTCAAGTCACCGAGCGCGTGGCCCGGCGCCTCGAGCGCAGGTATGACGTGGAGCCGCGAGGCGTGATCGACGTGAAGGGGAAGGGTCGGATGGCGACGTACCTGCTCGTGGCCCGCCGGCCGTCGGTCGCGCTGGCTCGCTGATGCCTCAGAGGAGCGCCCTCATCGTGGCGATGGCCGGCGACGCCGCTACGGGATGTCGCGGCGGTAGACTCACGACGGCCGCCGGAGGAACCTGACGTACCCCTCGACGATCTCGGCGTAGCACGGGCACGCCCGCTCCTCCAGCCGCGACGGCTCGGTGATCCGGAGCGTGCCCCGCTGGTAGTCGATCGCTCCAGCCATCCGAAGCTCCTGTGCAGCCAGCGTCACGCTCTCCCTCCGGACGCCGAGCATCTCCGACAGGAACTGCTGCGTCAGCGGGAAGTCGTCGGCGCCCGCCCGGTCCTGTAGCGAGAGGAGCCACCGCGACAGCCGTTGGATCGCGCTGTGGACGCGAGCGCAGGCGGCGTTCAGCGATGTCTCCCGCATCACGCTGAACAGATAGGAGAACACGACCTCGGCCGCCCTGGCGTTCTCCAGCAGGCGCCTCGCCTCCTTCCCTGGCAGGAACAGCGCCCGGCCCGGGAACTGGACCAGCGCTCGGAACGCCGACCACGGGTTGTCGAGCATCGCCGGGAATCCGACGAGGCCTTCCCGTCCGGCCAGGGAGACCTCGACCGTGGTCCCGTCGGGCAGCCCGACGAGCCTGGAGATGACGCAGGAGATGGGGAAGCAGACGCCCTCGACCCCGGCCTCTTCGGCGAAGAGCACCTGACGGATCTCGAGGTCCGTCTCCGAGAGGTGGCGCCGCAGCGACTGGCGGACCTCGCGTGGAAGCGAGTCGAGGATGACGTTGCGCCCTTCGGGGGGGAGGCCGGAACGGAAGCTCTCAGCCATGGGCGCGCATCCTGCCAGGGAACTAAGCATCCCTCCGTTGAGCGGTCAAGGCGCCGGCCGACCCAGGATCGCCCGTGCCGCCGCGGGGGTAGCGCCGCGGCTCGACGGTTCTGTGTGCTGTCGCACGGAATCGCCGGATGTGCCCGCGTAGGCTCGGACGAGCATGCTCAGCTCGGGGCACGGGACGATGCGATGTCCCGAATGCGGTTCCCGCCGGATCGTGGTCGTGGTCTCGCCCGACCGGCACGCGTTCTGCGTGTCCTGTGGTGCCCGTTGGGTTCAGGAGGGGAGGCGGCAGGTCGGTGTGGTGAGGCGACTCGGGCCCCGGGGACAACGTTCGAAGCGGCGGCGCCGAGCGATCCTGGAAGTCCTCCCGACGGAGAGCCCCGGGGTGCTCCGCCTGGTGGGCGAGATCGACATGAGCAGCGCCGAAACGCTCGAGGGGATCCTCCGAGAGGAGCGGGAGAAGGACAGCGAGTTGCGGTTGGACCTCTCGGAGGTGACGTTCATGGACAGCACCGGGCTGCGGGTGCTGCTGAGCCTGGCCGCATCGCACGGCGTCGTGATCGTTCGGCCCTCCGCGGCGGTACGGCGGCTGTTCGAGGTGGCCATCCCGCACGGCGTGCCGGGGATGGAGATCCGAGGCTAAGAGCGCTGCGGCGGGCGCTCGGTGTCCGCTAGCTCCCCTGACGGTCGGCGTGGGGGCCGGGGCCCAGCCGAAGCTGGTAGTGGGTCTCGCCCATGCAGCGGTTCATGACCACCCGGAGCCCCGCCTCCTCGGCGATCCGCTCGGCCTCGGGGTGCTCGATCCCCTGCTGGAGCCACAGCGTCCTGGCGCCCGCCTTCACGGCCTGGCGGGCGATGTCCGGGGTCTCCTCCGACGGCCGGAACACGTCGACGACGTCGATGGGCTCCTCGATCTCCTCGAGGCTCCGGTAGACCTTCTCGCCGAGGATCTCGCCGCCCTTCGGGTTCACGGGGATGATCCGGTACCCCTGCCGCTTCAGGTACCGGGGGATCGTGTGGGCCGCCTTCGACTCGTTCTCCGACGCGCCGACGACCGCGATCGTCTTGCTGTCCTCGTAGATCTTGCGGAGCTCGTCCATGTCGGTGATCGCCACGGTGCCTCCTCTTCTTCTTCTTCCTAGACGTACCCTTCCAGCAAACCCCGGAGCTCGGCGCGGTGTTCCGCGGTCTCGAAGTCGAGCAGCGGGTGGCCGGGGAGGATCCGCTCCTCGACCCGTCCCCCTCGGCGGAGGTACGCGGCCGGGTGGATGTCGCCCGTGTCGTCGGTCTCGATGGCCACTGCCACCGCGTCGGGCCCCGAGGCGTCCACGAAGTGGGCCAGCGGCAGGATGCCCTCGTCCACGATGCCGCGGCCGGGGTCGAACGTGAGCACCCGGGCCAGGTACGACTGCTGGTGGTAGAGCTCCGGCGCGTGGGCCGCCTCCCGGGCCAGGTACGCCACGGCCTCGTCGGCCGGCACCGTCCGGCGGGGGAGCTCCATCCCCAGGTGGTCCTCGGCGATGTGCCGGGCCATGACTTGCGCGCTGTACCGGAACCCGTGGACCGCGGCGCCGCCCCCCGGGCGCCCGTATTTCTTGAGGCCGATCGACCCCTGGCTGGTCGACCCGGCGAAGAAGATGCCCCGGACGGCGGCGCTCTCCCAGAACGCGGTCTGGGACGGAAGCCGGTCCTGGTAGAACGTGCTGACGCCGATCTCCGGCAGGTCGCGCATCGGGGTCGTGAAGCCCGTCGCCGCGATGGCGTGGTCGACGTCGAACGTGAACTCCCCGGGCGTCGTGGTCCCCCGGGCGTGGATCCGGAACCCATCGCCGGTCCGCTCCACGCGCTCGATGGCCACGTCGAGGACGAACACGCCGCCCCCGCCCAGGACGTGGTCCTCGTAGGGCTGCATGTACCGGGCCCGGGCCGCCGCGGTGGAGTGGGTGAGGATCGAGATCCGGGCCGGCCGCGGCGAGCCCAGGTAGATCTGGCGGGCCCACGGGAGGAGCCCGTCGGCGACCTCGAACCCGGAGTTCCGCTTGCCGATGACGAACACGGTCTTGTCCTGGTAGTGCTTTGGCTCCTCGAGGTCCACGTAGTGGGGGACGTCATCCATGCCCGGGATGTTGTCCGGCTTCCACGGGGCGGTCATCCCGACGGCGGGGACGAACACCTGCGTCCGGTACTCGCCGTCGGAGGTCTGCACGACGAACGTGTCGCCCTCGCGCCGGGTCCCCTCCCAGGTGCAGCCGTACCGGGCCCGGATCCCGGCCCGGTCGGCGAAGGCCTCGATGCCGGCCTGCATCTCCGCCCGGGAGGGGAAGTAGGAGGTCCCGTCCATGAACTCCGCCACCAGCCCCCGGTGGGTGGGCTCCTCGCCGATCGGGCTGTTCCAGTCGAACCACTCGAACTCGCGGGTGTCCCGCTCCGCGGGGGCGTACGGCTTGGTCCAGGTGATGAGGCGCTGGAAGAACGGGAACCGCCGGAACATGCCGGCCGGCTCCGCGTCGGCCGAGAGCAGCGCGTGGCGCACCCCGAGCCGGGACAACGCGTAGCTCACCTGGAGGCCCCCCGCGCCGGTCCCCACCACCACGACGGGGTACTCCCCCGGCGGGAACGGCTGCTCCGCTAGCTCTGCCACTGGATCGTCGCCTGCAGGCGCCGAGCCTCGGCCTGGAGCATCCGGAACATGACGCGCGGATAGGCCAGCAGGAAGGCCTCGACGTCGGGTCCGGCGAGCGTCAGGCAGCGGAGCGTCCGCAGCGCGACCACGTCGGCGGTGGGCGGCGTGCCCAGGAGCACGGAGACCTCGCCGAAGAAGTCCCCGCGGGCCAGCTTGGCGCGGTCCTGGCCGTCGATGCGGATCGCGGCCTCGCCGTCCACGATGACGTAGAAGTTCGAGCCGGTGAAGCCCTGCCGCAGGATCCGCTGTCCCTCGGCGAAGGACTCCTCGTCGAGCGTGTGGGCCACGCCCTCGAGCTGCGGGCGCGCGAGGTCGGCGAACAGCGCCATGCCCGACAGCAGGTCGACGATCTCGCCCCGATTGGCCACGGCTGACCCAACATACCGACTCGGCGGTCCGTCCGCGACAGCGTCGCCGTGCGTCCGGCGCTCGCGGAACCTACCCGGCGGTAAACTCGCGCCGTGAACCTGGACGGCCAGAGCGCCGGCCCCCTCCTGCTCGGATCTCCGTGAGCCTCCACCCGCTGTTCACGGAGGAGCACGAGGCGCTGCGGGCCTCGGTGCGCCGGCTGGTGGCCTCCGAGCTCGCCCCGCACGCCGACGACTGGGAGCGCGAGGGCGAGTTCCCGAACTGGGTGTTCAAGCGCCTGGGCGACCTCGGCCTCCTGGGGCTGCGGTATCCCCCCGAGTACGGCGGCCAGGGCGGGGACTGGGGCCACGCCATCGTGCTGGCCGAGGAGCTGAGCCGGATCGGCTCCGGCGGCGTGGGCATGGCCATCGCCGTCCAGACCGAGATGGCGACGCCGCCGATCCTCCGGTTCGGGACCGACGACCAGAAGGAGCGCTACCTGGCCCCAGCGATCCGCGGCGAGCGGATCGCGTGCCTCGGCATCTCCGAGCCGGATGCCGGGTCGGACGTCGCCGCGATCCGGACCACGGCGTGGCGCGACGGAGATGGGTGGGCCATCACCGGCCGGAAGACCTTCATCACCAACGGCCGGCGGGCGGACTTCTGCCTCCTGGTGGCCCGAACCGACCCGGGCGCGGGCTACGAGGGATTCAGCCTGTTCCTGGTTGACACCGACGTGCCGGGATTCCAGGTGTCCCGGACGCTGGACAAGCTCGGCATGCGCTCTTCGGACACGGCGGAGATCGTGCTCGACGAGGTTCGCGTGCCGGCGTCGGCCCTGCTGGGCACCGAGGGGCAGGGATTCCCCCAGATCATGTGGGAGCTCCAGGGCGAGCGGCTCATCGGGGCCGCGGGCTCGATCGCGGGCGCGTGGGCGGCGTTCGAGCGGACGCTCCACTACGCCCGGGAGCGGAAGGCGTTCGGCCGCCCGATCGGGACCTTCCAGGCGATCCGACACCGCTTCGCCGAGATCGCCACCGAGCTCGAAGCCGCGCGCCAGCTGGTCTACGACACCGCGCTGGCCTGGGAACGCGGCGAGTACCCGGTCCGGGACATCTCCATGGTGAAGCTGCACTCCGGGCTCGTGGTGAACCGGGCCATCGACGCCTGCCTCCAGATCCACGGCGGGGCCGGGTACTCGACGGAGATGTGGGTGGAGCGCGCCTGGCGCGACGCCCGGCTGCTGCGGATCGGGGGCGGGACCGACGAGGTGATGCGGGAGGTCATCTCGCGGACCATGGACGCGCCCCGTGTCGACCCGGGCCCCGCTCGCGTGGCCCCCCGGTTCGCGGCGATCCGCCGCCGGGGGCTGTTCACCGACGAGCACCAGGACCTGCGGTCGGCGGTCCGGGGGTTCGTCGAGCGGCGGCTCGCGCCGCACGCCGAGGACTGGGAGCGCGCCGGCGACTTCCCGGTCCGCGAGGTGTTCGGCGAGGCCGGGCACATGGGGCTCTTCGGCGCGAAGTACGACGAGGCGTACGGGGGGACGGGCCCCGATCTGGTGGCCGACGCCGTGATCACCGAGGAGCTGGTCCGCTGCGGCGCCGGCGGCGTGGCCGCGGCGCTCGGCGCGCAGAAGGACCTGGCGTCGTACTACGTCTACCGCTTCGGGACGGAGGAGCAGCGGCGGCGGTGGCTGGTCCCGTCCGTCGCCGGCCAGGCCATCGGCGCGCTGGCGGTCACCGAACCGGAGGCCGGCTCCGACGTCGGCGGGATCGCGACCCGCGCCGTCCGCGACGGCAGGGACTGGCTACTGACCGGGACGAAGACGTTCATCACCAACGGCCCGATCGCCGACTACGTGATCGTCGCGGCCCGCACGGACGCCGAGCCCGGTGACCGGTACCGGGGCATCTCGCTGTTCGTGGTCGAGCGAGGTGCCGCCGGTTTCTCGGCCCGGCGGATGGAGACCGTCGGATGGCGCACCTCACATACCGGGGAGCTCTCGTTCGACACGGTGCGCGTCCGCTCCGATCACCTGCTGGGGGAGGAAGGGCAGGGCTTCTTCCACATCATGGAGAACTTCCAGTGGGAGCGGCTGGTGATGGCGCTCTCCGCCGTGGCCGCCGCCGAGCTGACGCTGGCGCTGGCCCGCCGCTACGCCGAGGAGCGCCACGCCTTCGGCCGCCCGGTGGGGCGGTTCCAGGTGTGGCGCCACCGGTTCGCGGACCTGGCCACGGAGATCGAGGCCGCCCGGTCGCTCACCTACCACGCGCTTCGGAAGGTGGTGGCCGGCGAGGATCCCGTCCGGGAGGTCTCGATGGCCAAGTGGCTGGCGTGCGAGCTGGACTGGCGGGTGGCGGACGAGGCCCTCCAGGTCCACGGCGGGTACGGCTACATGATGGAGTTCCCGGTCCAGCGCGCCTGGCGAGACGCCCGTCTCGGCCCGATCGGCGGCGGGACGACGGAGATCATGAAGGAGATCATCGGCCGAACCTACGGCCTCTGAGGCGGCGCGTCAGCCGGCGGCGATCTGCTGCCGGACCTGGCGGATGGCCTCCTGGAGCGCCCGGATCTGCGCCCGGAGCGCGTCGCGGACCGCCGGGTCCTGCTCGGCGCGCAGCTCCGCCCGCAGCTCGGCCAGCTGCTCCCGGAGCTGCCGCAGGACCTGCTGGAGCTGCCGTTCGGACCGAGGCCCGTCGTGTCCGGGCGGTGCCGGGGGCGTGGCGCCGTTCTCGGGCACCACCGGCGCCACGTCTTCCGGCGGAGGCGCGGGCGGGGGGCGGTCGCCGTCCCGAGTGACGACGTAGATCGTTCCGGTGATCGCCGCGGACAGGATCGCGGCCAGGAGGACGTTCCTGACGCCTCGTCCCCGCTCCGGCGCGGCGAAGGGCTCCACCCGCGACCTACGCTCGCACCGCGGCCACGACGTCCGCCAGGCCCTCGCGGTAGGTCGGGAACGCCGGGAGCCAGCCGAGGTCTTCCCGAGCCTTCTGGTTCGATACCGGGAGCCGCATCCGCGACATGAAGAGCGCGGGGTACGGGAACATCGGGCGGGCCAGCCAGGCGGGGACCGGGTACGGCGGCGGCGCGCCGGCCAGCCGGGCCAGCTCCTCGATGAACGCCCGGAACGTGACCGGCTCGTCGTCGACGACGTTGAACGTGCCAGGCTCCCCGCGCTCCATCGCGGCCACGGTGGCCTCCGCGGCGTCCTCCAGGTGGATCCACGACGCCACCCCCCGCCCGCCACCCGGGAGCCCGAGCAGCCGCCGGCGGAGCATCCGCAGCATGAAGCCGGTGCCCCCTGCGGTCGGGCCGTAGAACACCCCGTACCGGAGGACCACGCTCGCCGGACCGGCCTCCCGGATCGCCCGCTCCTTGGCCGCCAGAGCCCGGAGGGCCTCGCGCACCGATGGGTGCTCCGCCTGCGGGTCGGCGACCCGGTCGGCCTCCGTCAACGGGGCCGGCCCTCGATCGCCGTACCCGTAGGCGAAGATGATCGACTCGCCGACGAGCACCCGCGCGCCGGACTCCGCCGCCGCGGCCGCCAGGAAGGGGGCGCCCACGGCGCGGACGCGGTTGGTCGCCCGCAGATGCGACGCGCGCGTCGGGCCGTTGCGGGGCAGGGCCGTGAGGAGGTCGAGGACCGCCTCCGGGCGAGCCTCCGACACCGCCCGCCGGACGGCGTCGCGGTCGAGCGCGTCGAGCACGACGGGCTCGGCCCCCAGACCCTCCAGCACCGGGGCCCTCGCGGGGTCGCGCGTCGTGGCCGTCACCCGATGCCCACGCGCCGCCAGCCGGCGCAGGACCGGGCGGCCGATGTCGCCGGTTCCCCCCGCGACGAAGACCCTCACGGGCCTCCGTCGCCGACCTGGCGGGCGTCCCGCTGGCGGAGCTCTCCCCAGCGGAGCGCCGCGCCGCCGGCGAGCGCCGCCGTCAGCAGCGACAGGAGGACCAGGTCGCGGACCGGGCTCCCGCCCCGATCGAGGTCGACGACGTGGCTGACCAGATGGAGGGCCGATCCGACCGCCACGCCGGCGAGCCCGGCCAGCAGGGCGTCGGACCACGCCAGCGAGAACACCAGCACCGCGCCCAGCCCGATGAGGAACGCGCCGATGTCGCGCAGGAGGTGCACGTTCGGCGGCGGGAAGGTCGCCAGCGTCTCGTAGAACGAGCCCGGGAACAGGAAGGCCCAGGCCCCGGACCCGACCAGCCCAACGCCGGCCGCCCCGGCCACGATCCGGGGCCCGGGGCCGGCCCGCGGACGGGCGTCGACGGATCGCACGGCGGCGATTCTCCCATGCCAGCCTGGCCGTCGGCGGGCGGGCTGCCTAGACTCCGGCGCGGACGCTCGGGGAGGAGCCACGATGAACCTGGCCTCGCTGGCGGAGGAGAACGTCGAGCGGTACGGGGAGTACGACGCGTTCTCCTTCCAGGGGCGCTGGCACACGAACGCCGAGGCGCTCGCCGAGGCCAACCGGTTCGCGGGCGCGCTGCGGTCGCTGGGCGTGGGGCCGGGGCAGCGCGTGGCGGTGATGCTGCCCAACGCCCTGGAGGTGTTCCACGCCTACGGGGGCACGCTGGCGGCCGGCGCCGTCGTCGTCCCCGTGGTCTTCCTGCTGGCCCCCGGAGAGATCCGGCACATCCTCGAGGACTGCCGCCCGAAGGTCCTGGTCACCGGGCCGCTGTTCCTGGACAAGGTGCGCGAAGCCATCGAGGGCCTGGAGGACCCGCCGCTGCTGGTCGTGGTGGGCGAGCCGGTGCCCGAGGGGGCGCGGCCCTGGTCCGAGCTGGTCGCGGCCCGGCCGCCGACGTTCGACATCGTCGAGCGGGCCGAGGATGACCTGGCGGTGATCATGTACACGGGCGGGACCACCGGGACGCCCAAGGGCGTGGAGCTCTCGCACGGCAACATCCACTGGAACGCGGTCACGCTCACCGATGCCATCCAGCTCCGCCCGGGGATCATGTCGCTCGTGGCGCTCCCGGTCGCCCACCTGTTCGGGATGATCGTGGCGGTGGTGGGCCAGGTCCTGGGCGGCCGCGGCGTGCTGCTCGAGTGGTTCACGCCGGACGCCACGCTCCAGGCCATCCAGGACCACCGCGTCGAGTACCTGCCGCTGGTGCCGACGATGATGACGCTGCTCCTGCATCACCCCGGCGCGGACGAGTACGACACCTCGTCGCTCCGGACGGTGTTCGCCTCGGCCGCGCCGGTCCCCATCGAGCTGGCCGAGGCCTTCGAGAAGAAGTTCGACTGCGAGGTGCTCGAGGGATACGGCCAGACCGAGGCCGCCCCGGCCATCGCGCTGATGCGACCCGGCCTGCCGAAGAAGGCCGGATCGACCGGGCCCCCGCTCCCCGGTGTCGAGGTCCGCATCGAGGACGACGGCCACGCCGAACTTCCCCGGGGCCAGGTGGGCGAGATCTGCGCCCGCAGCCCGGGCGTCATGCGGGGCTACCACAACCTCCCCGACGTCAGCCGCGACGCGCTCCGACACGGCTGGCTCCATACCGGCGACATGGGGTACCTCGACGACGATGGGTACCTGTTCGTCACCGACCGGAAGAAGGACCTGGTCATCCGCGGCGGGTTCAACGTCTATCCCCGCGACGTCGAGGACGTGCTCCTCGAGCACCCGGGCGTGGCGGAAGCCGCGGTCGTGGGCCGGCCGGACCGGACGATGGGCGAGGAGGTCGTCGCCTTCGTGGTCAGGGCGCCGGGCGCCGAGCCCAGCGAGGAGGAGCTGCTGGCGTTCGCGGGGGAGCGGCTGGCCAAGTACAAGCGGCCGAAGGAGATCCGGTTCACGCCGTCGCTGCCGAAGAGCCCGATCGGGAAGGTCCTCAAGAAGGAGCTCCGGGCCTCGGTGGCGAAGTGAGCGTCGGCGGCGGCCGGAGGGCGGGCCGCGGCGATCGGGAAAACCCGGTCGAGGCGACCGCTCCGGCCTTCGAAAGTTGATGGTCGCCCGACCCGGTGATAGGGTTTCCGGCGAACTTGCCCGGCCACCGGCCGAACCGAGACCGCGACTCGGGAAGGGATGCGGTTGACCGTACGCAAGCGACATCTGAAGATCGTCCTGGCCCTCGCCCTCCTCCCCGCCGGCTTCCTGACCACCCCAGGGGCCCTCGCGGGCCCCGACACCGAGGACCAGCTGCAAGCAGCCAGGCGGAGGCTCGCCCAGCTCGAGTCGGAGGCCAGCGCGGCCACGGCCCGGTACGAGGAGCTGCACGCCAAGCTCATCACGACGCGCGAGGACATCGCCGCCACGCGTGAGGCGATGGGCCGCGCGGAGCGACGCCTGTCCGGGCTGGCCGGCCAGCTGGCGGAACGCGCCCGGGCGGCGTACCAGCTGGGGACGTCCTCGACGCTCGAGCTGCTGCTGACGGCCGAGTCGCTGACCGAGCTGTCGGATCGGCTCGTCTACCTCGACGAGCTCTCGGAACAGGACGCCTCGCTGGCCTCCCGGGTCGACGTGCTGGCCGAAGAGCTGCGGCGCCAGCGGGCCGACCTCGCCCGGCTCGAGGCCGAGTACGCCAAGGCCGAGGCCGCGGCGGAGCGGGAGCTCGACGTGCTGTACGCCAAGCTCGACGAGGCCCGCGCGCTCGAGGAGAAGTACGAGGACGAGCTGGCCGCCGAGCGCGCCGCCGCGGCGCCGGTGGCGGCGGCGTCGGGGGGCTCGGGCAGCATCCCCGCGGTGCGCGGCCAGGCCCTCCAGGCCTGCCCGGCGCCGGGGACGAGCTTCTCCGATACGTACGGGGCGCCCCGCTCCGGCGGCCGCTCCCACCAGGGCGTCGACATGCTGGGGCCGTACGGGACCCCGGTGTACGCGGCCCAGAGCGGCTCCGTGACCCACTCCAGCAGCAGCCTGGGAGGCATCCAGGCGTACGTGTACGGACCGAACGGCGACGTAACGTTTTACGCCCACCTCCAGGGCTACAGCGACGCCTCCGGCCAGGTCTCGGCCGGGACGCTCATCGGCTACATCGGGGACACCGGGAACGCCGCCGGCACGCCGCATCTCCACTTCGAGTACCACCCCGGCGGCGTGGTCACGAACCCGACGCCGTACGTGGCCGCGGTCTGTTAGCGGCCCCGCGCGCCGCGGCCGCGGGGGATAATCAGCCAACATGAGCGAGGCGATGGCCGGCGGCCGCCGGCGGATCGATCAGGTGCTCGCCGAGGACTTCACGGCCGACCTCGGGTCGCTGGACCGGGACGAGGTCCGGCGGCGGCGGGACCTGGCGCACGCCGAGCGGGAGTACCTCTCGCTGGTTCGCCGCCTGCTCCAGGGCCGCCGCGACATCCTCCGCGCGGAGCGCGATCGCCGCAGCGCCGGAGGGGAGGCGCCGCCGGTGCTCGACCGGCTGGCGGAGATCCTGGCCGACGGGCCGCAGGGCCCATCCCGCGGCGAGGCCCCCGTTCTGGCGGTCTCGGTCGACGAGATCGCGCTGGCCCGCCGCCGGGTGGAGCGGCTCATCTCCGATGCGAGCCTGTCGAACCTCGACTCGCTGGGGGACGACGAGCTCGATGCCGCGCTGGGCCGGCTCGAGGAGGAGGAGCGGAAGGTCTCGGACACCCGGGCCCGGGTCCTGGAGGTGCACGATCGCCTCCAGGAGGAGATGAAGAACCGCTACCGCGCCGAGCTCGGCGACCCCACCGCCTGAACGCCGTCGGCTCACGGCGAACCGGCACGTACCGGACGGGCGGGCCGGCCCTCGTTTCCCCTTCCCGGAGCGCCGTGCGGCGCGTACCATGGATGGCCCACGAGCGGCGGGAAACGGGATGGCGCAGCTGAAGGTGCTCGTCGTCGAGGACGATCCCACGGTACAGGAGGTCCTCACGACGTTGCTGGGCTTCGAGGGATGCCAGGTCGAGGTGGCGGGGGATGGCCGCGCCGGGCTGGAGGCCGCCGCACGCCTGCGTCCCGACGTGGTCCTGCTCGACATCATGATGCCGGGCATGGACGGGTACGACGTCTGCCGGGCGCTCAAGTCGGAGCCGGATCCGCCGAAGGTCGTGATGGTGACCGCGAAGACGTCGGCCGAGGACGAGCGGAAGGGGATCTCGCTGGGGGCCGACGCGTACCTGCGCAAGCCGTTCTCGCCCCTCGAGCTCCTCAGGGTCGTGGGCGTGGCCCCGGACGGCCGGCCGTGACAGAGTTGGACGCCGTCCGCGGCCAGCTCATGGCGTTCGCCCGCGACGTCCGCGAGCTCTACCGGCAGGAGCGGGAGCGGGCCCGCGACCTCGAGCGGGCGCTGCGGGAGCTGAGCGAGTCCTATCTGTCCACGATGGAGACCCTGGCGTTCCTGGTGGAGGCCAAGGACGTGGGGACCCGCCAGCACCTCGACCGGACCCAGGCCTACGCGCTGGCCCTGGCGAGGGCCATCGATCCAGACCTGGCGCAACGGCCGGAGATCGCCCACGGGTTCCTGCTCCACGACATCGGCAAGGTGGGGATCTCCGAGCGCGTGCTGATGAAGCCGGGGCCGCTGAGCCCGGCCGAGTGGGCCGAGATGCGGACCCACCCGGTGCTCGGCGCCCAGATCGTCTCGCCGATCCGGATGCTCGGCGACGCGGTGGACATCATCCGGTTCCACCACGAGCGCTACGACGGGTCGGGCTACCCCCACGGGCTCAAGGGCGATCAGATCCCGCTGGCCGCCCGGATCTTCTCGGTCGTCGACGCGTTCGACGCGATCACGAGCGAGCGCCCGTACCGGGCCGCCCGCTCGGCCGAGGAGGCCCTGGACGAGATCGTCCGGTGCTCCGGCACGCACTTCGACCCCGAGGTGGTCGAGGCCTTCGTCGTGCTCGCCGAGGACCGAGTCCTGCGGCTCACTGGCGAGTTCTCCGAGCGCCTGGCGCCCGCCTCGGAGGGCGCCTCGCCGTAAGGCTCGCCGCGGCTCCGTCCCGGGGCCGCCGTCCGGGTACCCTCACGGCGTGGCCGGCGTCCCCCTGGTTCGCGCCGTCCGCTCGGGACTCGAGGAGTCGGTGCACCTCGGTTCGGTCGCCGTGGCGGACGCCGACGGCCGGCTGGTGGCCATGGCCGGCGACCCGGCCCGGGTGGCGTTCGCCCGCTCGTCCATGAAGCCGCTCCAGGCGGCGGTCTCGCTCTCGCTGGCGGGGGACGAGCTGCCCGATGCGGAGCTGGCCGTGATGTGCGCCTCGCACAGCGGCGAGGCCGTGCACGTCGACGCCGTCCGCGGACTGCTGGCCCAGGGCGGGTTCGGGGTGGAGGCCCTCCGGTGCCCGCCGGCCCTCCCCGCCGACCCGCGCCTGTCGGCCTCGGCCCATCCCCGCTCCGAGGTCCACAACTGCTCCGGGAAGCACGCCGGGATGCTGCTGGCGTGCGCCCGGCGCGCCTACGAGCCGGGCTCGTACGTCGAGGCCGAGCATCCGGTCCAGCGGGCCGTCCTGGCCGCGGTCCGTCGGTCGGCCGGGGAGCCCAGGGCCATCGGCGTCGACGGGTGCGGCGTGCCGGTTCACGCCCTGGCCCTGCGCGAGCTGGCCACGCTCTACGCGCGGCTGGCCCGGCCCGAGCGGCTCGAGGACCTCGCGCCGGCCGCGGCCCGCGCGGTGGACGCCATGCGGGCGGAGCCGTACCTCGTCGGCGGGGCGGGGCGCGTCTGCACCGACGTGGCGAAGGCGGTCCCCGGCGTGGTCGTCAAGGTCGGTGCCGAGGGTTTGGTGTGCGCCGCGATCACCGGCGCGGGGCTCGGCGTCGCCGTCAAGGCCGAGGACGGGTCGGCCAGGGCGCAGGCGCCAGCCATCCTCCACGCCCTCCGGCTCCTGGGCGTCCTCGAGCCGGCCCATGAGGAGGGCCTGGCGCCCCATGCCCGGCCCCCGCTCCTCGGAGGCGGGCGCGTCGTCGGCCACCTCGAGCCGAGCTTCGACCTTCGGCGGGCCTGAACGCCAGAGGCGCTTGCTGGAGACAGTCGTCTGCTTGCTACTGTTGAACAGCCTGTGGTACGGTCCGCCTCGATGAAGGTGCGGGACGTCGGGCGGTTCATCCGCGACCAGCGGAGGGCGGCGCAGCTGTCGCTGCGCAACCTGGCCAAGCTGGCCGGGATCTCGAACCCGTACCTGTCCCAGATCGAGCGCGGGCTGCGGCGCCCCAGCGCCGAGATCCTGAGCGCCATCGCCAAGGCCCTCCGCATCTCCGCCGAGACGCTGTACGTGAAGGCCGGCATCCTCGACGACCGCCGAGGGCACCAGGACCTGGCCTCGGCGATCCTGGCGGACACGTCGATCACGGAGCGCCAGAAGCAGGCCCTGATCCAGATCTATTCGAGCTTCCGCGAGGAGACCGAACGACGGAGGCGCGCGCGGCCCAAGGGCGGCGCACGGCCCCGGGCGACCGGTCCCTCGTCGCGAGCTGGCGGGAGGGTGGAGTCCGCAGGCTGACCCAGCCCTCACCCGGCTCCCCTCCGCCCTCCCGTCACCAATCCCCATCCCGATCCGGAAGGAGGTGAACGACATGGACCGCCTGATGAAGGCCTTCCAGGCCGCGGTCGGCTCCGGCGACCTGGCCCTCGAGAAGGGCAGGACCTGGGTCGACGGCGCCCGGAAGGCCTCGGCCCGGACCTACAAGGACCTGGCCGGACGCGGCGAGAAGGTGATCGCCCGCGTCGGTCGCGCCAAGCCCGCCCAGCGGGTGGCCGAGGGCACGCGGCAGGCCAGCCGCCAGCTCAAGGGCGCGGCCACGAGCATCCGCAAGGCGCTCGGGGCCGAGCCGGCCCAGAAGCCGGCCCGGAAGGCGAGCTGACCCCGGCGAGCGGCACGAGGGCCCGTCCCCTGGGGGGGCGGGTCCTTCCGCTTGTATCGCCACCGTAGCGGGAAGAATCCCCTCGGTGGCCCTACGATGGCGCGGATGAGGCTGCGGCGCGCGGCTCGGGTGGCGGTCATCACCGTTCACAGCTCTCCGACGGATCAGCCGGGGACCGGCGACTCCGGCGGGATGAACGTCTACGTCCGCGAGGTGGCCAGGCGCCTGAACGACCACGGCGTCGAGGTCGACGTCTTCACGCGCGGCCACGCCCGCGACGGCGGCGACGTGGCTGCCATCGGCCCCGCCACGCGGGTGATCCGCGTGCCCGCCGGCCCCCCCGTGCCCCTGCTCAAGACCGAGCTGGCGCGGTTCGTGGAGCCCTTCGCGGGGGCGATGCTCGCCCGAGCGGACGGCCGCGGGTACGACCTCGTCCAGAGCCACTACTGGATCTCGGGCCTGGTCGGCCGGGGCGTCAAGCGGCGGTGGGGCGTCCCCCTCGTCGCGCTGTTCCACACGCTGGCGCGCGTCAAGAACCGCAGCCTGGCGGACGGCGATCCGCCGGAGCCCGACGAGCGGATCCTCGGTGAGGATGCCGTCCTCCGCGAGGCCGACCTCGTGGTTCTGCCCACGCCGTCGGAGGCGGCCAACCTCCAGGAGCTGTACGGGGCCGACCGGGGGCGGATCCGCCTGGCGCCGCCCGGCGTCGACACCCGGCTGTTCCGCCCGCGGGACCGCGCCCGGGCCCGGGCCCGAGCCGGCTTGGACGGGGGGCCGGTCGTGCTGTTCGCCGGACGGCTGCAGTCGCTCAAGGGCCCGGACGTGGCGGTCCGAGCGATGGCGGAGCTGCTGCGCGCGGCGCCTGACCTCGGC
>DASZZY010000075.1:0-2749 GCA_036260395.1 Actinomycetota bacterium | reverse complement strand
CCACGCCGAAGCGGTCGAGCTCCCGCCAAGCGTCGTATAGCTCGTTGGGGTCGGTGGGGAGGGCCACCGTGGCGTCGTAGTACGGGGCGAAGGCCCGCTGGATGGCCTCTGCCTCGTTCACGAAGTCAGGACGCTGCCCTCGCGGTCCTGGCCGGAGCCGGGAGGATCGGTCCTGGACTTCGGTGGGTCTACGCCCGTGGGCGAGTGGGCCTCGATGGGGCGTGCCGGAGAGCGGTCGCGGGGCGGGGCTGCGCGAGGTCCTCGAAGCATGTCGTACCCCCCATGTAGAATCCGAACACATGTTCGAGATGGGCGGGCGATGAGCGAGCTTCGGTGGGTGCTGGACGGGTTCCGGTCGGAGACGCTGGCGGGACCTAGCTGATGCCCAGCTCGAGGAGGACTTCGCCGAGCTGCAGCGGGCATCGGAGGCCATCGAGGCCGAGCGGGTCCGGCGGCTCCGGGAGCTGGAGCGCCGGGGGGTCCACGGCCGGGACGGGCACCTGTCGATGGCGTCGTGGTTGGCCTCGAAGTTCAAGCTGACGTGGGGGCACGCCCGGCGGGACCTCCACCTGGCCCGGGCCCTGGAGGAGATGCCCGAGACCCGGCGGGCGTGGGAGGACGGCGACCTCTCGGGCTCGGCGGTCAGGGTCCTGGTGGCGGCCCGCGACGAGAACCCCGCCGCGTTCGCCGAGTCCGAGGGACACCTGGTCGAGGCGGCGCGGATCCACTCCGCGAACGACCTGCGGAAGATCGCCGCCTACTGGCGCAACGCGGTGGAGCGTGAGCGGGCGCTCGACGGGGAAGACGGGCTGCGCGAGCGCCGGCGCCTGCATGCCTCGGTGAGCTTCATGGGGATGGTCCGCCTGGACGGGGACCTGGACCCCGAGACCGGGGAGACCTTGCTGACGGCGCTCCGGGCCGTGCTGGACGCAGAGGCGCGGTCGACCGAGGAGGGGACAGACCGGCGGACGCCGGCCCAGCGGCGAGCCGATGCCCTGGTCGAGATCTGCCGGCAGTGGCTCGACTCGGACGACCGTCCTGCGGTCGGTGGGGAGCGGCCGCACGTCACCGTGACGGTGGGGGCCGAGGTCCTCCGCGATGGCACCGGTGAGCCGTCGGAGGCCGATCACGTCGGCCCGGTGGGCCCCGAGGTGGCCCGGAAGGTGGCCTGCGACGCCCAGATCCGCCGGGTGGTGCTGTCGGGGGCCTCCGAGCCCCTGGACGTGGGACGACGGACCCCGGTGATCCCACCCGGGATGCGCCGGGCGGTGGTCCTGCGGGACCGGCACTGCCGGTTCCCGGGCTGCGACCGGCCCCACACCTGGTGCGACGTCCACCACGTGGTTCACTGGGCCGACGGAGGACCGACCGCGGTGCCGAACCTGCTCCTGTTGTGCCGGCGGCACCACGGGATGGTCCACCGGCGGGGAGGGTTCACACTGACACTGGAGGATGGGCGCCCGCTGTTCCGGCGGCCGGACGGATCGGTTCTGGAGGAGCGGGCCCCGCCACGGGCATCGTGATCCGCCTTCCCCTCGCGTGAACGGCCCGGTGCGGGTTCGACGAGAGTTGTCACCATGAGCTGGATCAGTTGGGTCGCGGTCGCACTGGCTGCCTTGCAGGGCGGCTACATGCTGCTCGACGGGGCGCGGGCGCTCGTCGTGGGCGACTACATCACGCCGAAGAGCGGCCCGTACGCCGGGCGGCTCGGGCCGTGGTCGAACCTGGTGGCGGTCATTGGGATCGAGCCACGGTCCAATGCGATGAAGTTGATGTTCGTTACCTACGGCGTGGCGTGGCTGGCGATCGCGGTCGCGTTCGCTTTGGCCGTGCCGTGGGCGTGGATGGCCATGTTGATCGCCGCCGTCGGAACGCTGTGGTACCTCGTCCCGGGCACGGCGATCAGCGTCCTCGTGATCGGGCTGCTGTTCGTGCCCGGGGTCCGGGCGGGGTAGGCGATCGCGCTTGGCCGCCGACGATGTCGCACACGTCGAGGTCGGAGGACTCCGGATCGCCTATCGCCGCGCCGGCGAGGGGCCGCCGCTGGTGCTCCTCCATGGCGCCTTCAGCGACGGCCGGGAGTGGCGTCGTCAGCTCGAGGGCCTGTCGGACGAGTTCGCCGTCGTGGCCTGGGACGCGCCGGGGTTCGGCCGCTCATCCGATCCTCCCGAAGGCTTCGGCGCCCGCGACTATGCCGAGTCCCTTGCCGGCTTCATCGGAGCACTGGGGCTGGGACGGGCGCACCTGGTTGGCCTGTCGCTCGGCAGCGTCCTCGCGCTCGAGCTCTACCGGTGGCATCCCGAGATCCCCGCGACGCTCGTCCTCGCCTCCGCGTACGCGGGCTGGGCGGGCTCCCTTCCGCCGGACGAGGTGGAGGAACGGCTCCAGACCACCCTGCGGTTGCTCGATCTTCCGGCCGAGGAGTGGATGCCGGGGTTCATAGGAGAGATCTTCACCGAGGCTGCCCCGCGGCACCTCTACGACGAGGCGATGGAGATCGCGCTCGACTTCCATCCGGCCGGGATGCGCGCGGTGGCGGAGGCGTTCGGGCGAGCCGACCTGCGGGACGTGCTTCCCACTATCGACGTCCCGACGCTGCTCCTCTACGGCGACGCCGACGCCCGAGCGTCCGTCGCGGTCGCCAGGGAGCTCCACGGCCGGATCCGCGGTTCGAAGCTGGTCCTCATCCCTCGGGTCGGGCACCAGAGCAACATGCAGGCGCCGGGGAGATTCAACGCCGAGGTGCGGG
>DASZZY010000074.1:0-11118 GCA_036260395.1 Actinomycetota bacterium | reverse complement strand
CCTACCCGACGCCCCAGGGGGAGTGGACGATCATCAACAAGGCCGAGAACCCCACGTGGATCAACCCCGCCCCGGACGGCTGGGGCGCGGGCCTGCCGCTCTCCATCCCCGGCGGGCCGAGCAACCCGCTGGGCACCAGGGCCCTGTACCTCGACGCACCGGGCATCCGGATCCACGGCACGGCCGACTCCGGCTCGGTCGGCACCTACGCCTCCCACGGCTGCGTGCGCATGCATCGCTCGGACGTCGAGGAGCTGTACGAGATCGTGCCGATCGGCACCGCCGTCCACATCGTCGGCTGAGGCCGCCAGGGCCCGCCCCGATCCGGGCGGCGGCCCCCCACCTTCTCCGTCCCCGCTGGTCCTCCTCGGGCGCGGGTGACGGAAAGAGTGACAAGAACGCCCGGCCCGCTTGCGCCCATGGTCGGGCTCGGGGTACTATCACAGATGTACTCCGGAGAGGTCGGAAGGGGAAACCCGGAAGGTCGCTCCGGAGTACGCTTTTGTGCGGGGAGCCCCTCGGGGCTCCCTTTTCGCGCTCGGTCCAGGCCCCCTTCGCGCCGGTGACCGCCGCGGCCGGCGATCCGGGCGCCGCCGCCCCTTGTTTCGGGTGCTTAGGTAGCGCCTCGGTACCTAAGATCGTGCGGCGCCCTTGCAAATGCCACGCCTGTCATTTAGCGTGGCGACCATGCGCCGATGCGCGAAGGTCGGCTGCGGCGAGCCCGCCGGGGCGCGTGTCGTCCTCCGGTACGGCGAGCGGGTTCTGTGGCTGCGGGAGCTGGCCCCCGAGCGCGACCCGAACTTCATCGAGGTCTGCCAGGCTCACGCGGACCGGATGACCCCGCCGGTCGGCTGGGCGCGGCTGGACGAGCGGGCCCCCGCCCCGGTCGCCCGGCCGGCGCCGCCGCCGGAGCCCGCCGAGGTCCCGCGCCATCCGCGGGGGACGCCGATCGGCAGCGCCGAGGACGCCCTGGTGGCGCCGGTCGCCGCCGCGGGCGGCGGGTAGCTCCGCCGGGCGCCCGTCGACCGCTCCTCCCCGGTTGAGCGCACCCTGCTCTCTTGGGTACGCTTGTACCCAAGATGGCGCTCGACCGCGAGCTCATCCGCGCCGTCCGGGCGCTCGACGAGTACGACCTCCGGCGCCTGCTGATCTTCGTCCGCGGCCTCCTGGTGGCCCGCGCGGGAGCGGAGTGGGACCGTCCCACGTCCCGGCGGGGGAAGGTCACGTTCCGGCAGGAGCCCGTGCGGTGCGGCAGGAAGGGGTGCACGCGGTGCCCGCACGGGCCCTACTGGTACGCGTACTGGCGCGAGGGCGGCCGGCTGCGCTCCCGCTACATCGGAAAGCGCCTCCCGGACGCCGCGGACGCGGGCTCGGGCGAGCGACCGGTAGTCCCCCTGGACTAGCCCGCGGCCCGGTGGCCCCCTCCCAAGATGGTCACTCCGGGCTATGGAGCGCCGGGCCCGGGGGGCCGACCATGCGGGTATGGAAGCGCAGACGAAGCAGGTGGCGGCGTGCCAGGCGTGCGGCAGCCCGGTCGTCGAGATCGCCATGGAGATGGCCAACGGCGGCGTGACGTTCCGGATGTGCCTGTCGTGCGAGTCGCGGTCGTGGGAGCGCGACGGGCTCCGCATCACCCGGCAGCAGGCCGTCCAGCACCCGCCGAAGCGGTAACGCCCTCCACGGAGCCGGTTCCCGCCCTCGGCTAGAATCTGCCGCGTGGGGGCCCTCTCCTCCATCTTCAAGGCTTACGACATCCGTGGCACGTACCCCGATCAGCTCGACGAGGACGTCGCCCGCCGGATCGGCGCCGCGTTCGCCCGGTTCGTCGGCGGCCCATCGGTGGTCCTGGGGCGCGACTGCCGGCTCTCCTCGCCGCCGCTGGCCGCGGCGTTCTCGGAGGGCGTCACCGCCACGGGCACGGGCGTCATCGACATCGGGCTGGCCACCACCGACATGCTGTACTTCGCGTCCGGTCGCCTCGAGCTGCCGGGGGCGATGTTCACCGCCAGCCACAACCCGCCGAACTACAACGGGCTGAAGCTGTGCCGGGCTGGCGCGGCGCCGGTCGGCGAGGACTCGGGGCTCTACGAGGTCCGCGATCTCGCCGAAGCCAGCGACGTGCCGAGCGGTCCGGCCGCCGGTCGGGTCGAGCGGCGCGAGATTCTCGAGGACTACGTCGAGCACGTGCTGGCGTTCGTCGAGCCGAACGCCATGGCGCCACTCACGGTCGTGGCCGACGCGGCCAACGGCATGGCCGGGCTCGTGTTGCCCGCGATCTTCGAGCGGCTGCCGGTCAAGCTCGTGGGCCTGTTCCTCGAGCTCGACGGCACCTTTCCCAACCACCCGGCCGATCCGATTCAGCCGGAGAACCAGGAGGACCTCCGCCGGGCGGTGACGGAGCACGGCGCGGACCTCGGGCTGGCGTTCGACGGCGACGCGGACCGGGTGTTCATCGTCGACGAGCGGGCCCGGGGCGTGTCGGGATCCACGATCACGGCGCTGGTCGCCGAGGCCATCCTGGCCAGGGAGCCGGGGGCCAGGATCCTCCACAACCTGATCTGCTCCTGGGCGGTCCCCGAGGTGATCCGCGAGCACGGGGGCGAACCGATCCGAACCCGGGTGGGGCACTCGCTCATCAAGAAGGTCATGGCCGAGACCGGCGCCGCGTTCGGCGGCGAGCACTCGGGGCACTACTACTTCCGGGACCACTACCGGGCCGACTCGGGGATCATCGCGGCGCTCGTCGTGATGGAGCGCCTGTCGCGAGCGGGGGTCCCGATGTCCGAGCTGGTCTCGCCCTACCAGCGCTACCACGCCTCGGGCGAGATCAACTCCGAGGTCGGCGACCAGGCGGCCGCCATCGAGCGCGTGGCGGAGGCGTTCGCCGACGGGCGCCAGGACCGGCTCGACGGGCTGACCGTCGAGTACGAGGATTGGTGGTTCAATGTCCGGCCCTCGAACACCGAGCCGCTGCTCCGGCTCAACGTCGAGGGCCGGACGCCGGAGCTGTTGGAACGCGGGACGGGCGACGTGTTGGGGGTCATCCGCGGTCGCTGAATCGGGGCCGCGGGAGCGAACGGGGCGCGACGGTTCGAGGGGAGATGACATGGCGGTCGACAAGGAGCTGCTGGACATCCTGGCCTGCCCGAACTGCCGGGGGGACGTCGAGTACCACGAGCAGGACGACGAGATCGTCTGCGTCGGCCGGTGCCGGTACCGCTATCCGGTCCGGGACGACATCCCGGTGATGCTCATCGAGGAGGCCACGAAGCCGGACGGCTCGTGAGGGTTCCGATCGACGACGCGGCGACGGTGGGCGACCCCTCGGGTCTCCTCGACGCCTACCTGGAGGGAGGTCCCCGGCTCCGCGCCGGGTACGGCGCCGGCCGGGCCGCGGGCCCGCGGCGGATGCCGGACGCCCGGTCGGTCGCCTTCTGCGCGATGGGGGGCTCGGCCGCCGCGGGCGACGCCATCGCCGCCGCGCTGGAGCGCCGGGCCACGATGCCGATGGTCACCGTTCGGGACTACGTCCTCCCGGCGTTCTGCGACGAGCGATCCGTCGTCGTCTGCCTGTCGTACTCCGGCAACACCGAGGAGACGCTCTCGGCGTTCGAGGAAGCCGTCGCCCGCCGATGCTCCGTGGTGGCCGTGTGCTCCGGCGGGGCCCTGGCCGAGCGCGCCGCCGAGGCCGGTGTGCCGACGGTCGAGCTGCCGGGGGACCTGCCCCACCCCCGCGCGGCGCTCGGGTCGCTGGTGGGAGGGGCCCTCGGCGCGCTGGCCGCCGCGGGGGTCCTGCCGCCGGTCGATGGCGAGGTCGCCGACGCGGCCGGGGCCCTGGAGGAGGTGGCGGTCGCCGTCGGTGGCGCGGGCGACGAGGCGGCCGCCGTGGCGGGATGGGTCGGCGACCGCGTCCCCGTGGTGTGGTCCTCCGGCGCCGTGGGGGCCGCCGCGGCGTGGCGCTGGAAGGCCGCCTTCAACGAGAACGCCAAGGTCCCGGCGTTCGCCTCCGTGCTCCCGGAGCTCGACCACCACGAGATCGTGGGGTGGTCCGCGGGCGCCGGGCGGGGGTTCGCCGTCGTGATCCTCCGCCACGCCGGCGAGCACCCCACGGTCCCGGCACGGCTCCGGGCGACGATCGATGCCGTTCGCGCGTCGGGGCTGGAGCACCGCGAGGTCCGGGCCGTCGGACGGAGCGGGCTGGCCCAGGTGCTGTCGCTGATGCTCCTGGGCGACGCGGCCAGCGTCCGCCACGCCGTCGCCCGGGGCGTCGACCCGGGGCCGATCGACGCGATCGCAGACGTCAAGCGGCGGATCGCGGGAGGGGCGTGATGGGGCTGCCGGGCCCCGGCGACCGCTACGCGGAGGAGGGCGCCGCGCTGATCCGGGGTTCCACCGACCTCCGCCCCCGCGCCGCGCTCATCCTCGGCTCGGGGCTCACCGACGTCGTGTCCGGGATGGACGTGGCGGTCGAGTTCCCATACCCCTCGCTGGCCGGGTTCCCGTCGCCGACGGTGCCGGGCCACCCCGGGCGGCTGGTGCTCGGGATGCACGGCGGCCTGCCGATCGCAGCGTTCATGGGGCGGATCCATTTCTACGAGGGCCACCCGATGAGCGTCGGCACGCTGCCGGCCCGGCTGGCGGCCGCCCTGGGCGTCGGCGCGCTGGTCATCACGGCCTCGGTCGGCGCCGTGGAGCGCTCCCTCGAGCCGGGGATGCTCGTGGTGGCCTCCGACCACATCAACCTCATGGGGGAGAACGCCCTGCGGGGATGGCGCGACGAGGAGGGCCGGCCGGCGTTCGCGGACCTGTCTCGGGTCTACGATCCCGAGCTTGCCGACGTGGCCGAGGCGGCCGCCCGGGAGATGGGCGTCGCGGTGGCCCGGGGGGTCTACGCGGCGATGCCCGGGCCGGCGTTCGAGACGCCCGCCGAGATCGAGTTCCTTCGCCACGTCGGCGCGACGGTCGTCGGCATGTCGGTCGTCCCGGAGGCCACCGCGGCCGCGGCGCTGGGGCTCCGCGCCGTCGGCCTGTTCTGCGTCACGAACAAGACCGGGGCGAGCGTCGACCATCAGGAGGTGCTCGAGGTGGCCAGCGGCTTCGCCCCGAGCCTCGGCCGCATCGTGGAGCGGGTGCTCGTCGCGTTGTGAGAGGAGCGGACATGGACTGCGACGTGAAGGACCTGGGCCTGGCCGAACGGGGCCGCGACCGGATCGAGTGGGCCGGCGGCGAGATGCGCGTGCTGGCGTTGATCCGCGAGCGCTTCGAGAAGGAGCGGCCGCTGGCGGGCATGAGGGTGGGGGCGTGCCTCCACGTCACCTCGGAGACCGCGAACCTGCTGGCGACGCTGAAGGCCGGGGGCGCCGAGGTGGCGGTGTGCGCCTCCAACCCCCTCTCCACCCAGGACGACGTGGCGGCGGCGCTGTGCGACCTCGAGGGCGTCGCCGCGTACGCCATCAAGGGCGAGGACGATGAGACCTACTACCGGCACATCCGATCGGTCCTCGACCACCGGCCCCACATCACGATGGACGACGGCGCCGACCTGGTCTCGATCCTGCACAAGGAGCGCCCCGACCAGCTCGCCGAGCTGGTGGGGGGTACGGAGGAGACCACCACCGGCGTGATCCGGCTCCGGGCGATGGCCGAGCGCGGCGTCCTCGGCTACCCGATCGTCGCGGTCAACGACGCCAAGACGAAGCACCTGTTCGACAACCGGTTCGGGACGGGACAGTCCACGGTCGACGGGATCCTCCGCGCCACGAACCTCCTCCTGGCCGGCCGCGTCGTGGTCGTGTGCGGGTACGGGCAGTGCGGCCGCGGCATCGCCTCCCGGGCCCGGGGGCTCGGCGCCCAGGTCATCGTCACGGAGGTGTCCCCGCTGTCGGCGCTGGAGGCGGCGATGGAGGGCTACCGGATTCTGCCGATCCGCGACGCCGCCCGGGCCGGCGACATCTTCGTCACGGTCACCGGTGACACGTCGGTGATCCGCCGCGAGCACCTGGAGGCCATGAAGGACGGCGCCGTGCTGGCCAACTCGGGCCACTTCGACGTGGAGATCGACAAGGCCGCGCTCGAGGAGATGGCCGTCTCGCGGCGGCGGATCCGCGACGTCGTCGACGAGTACCGCATGGCCGACGGGCGCCGGATCTTCCTGCTGGCCGAGGGACGGCTGGTGAACCTCGGCGCGGCCGAAGGGCACCCCGCCGCGGTCATGGACATGTCCTTCGCCAACCAGGCCCTGTCGCTGGAGTGGGTGGCCCGGCAGCCCGAGCGGCTGGCGCCGGCGGTCTACGGGGTTCCCGAGGAGATCGACGCCGAGGTGGCCCGGCTCAAGCTCCAGGCCATGGGCATCGAGATCGACCAGCTGACGGCGGAGCAGGAGGCCTACCTGCGCTCGTGGGAGCTGGGCACCTGAGCGACGTCCCCGCCTCGCCGGTCTCGGTCGGCGTCGTCTTCGAGCGATTCCCTGCCTCGGTCCGGGGCGCGGTCGTGGTCCGGGGGACCGACCCGGACCCCCACCAGGTCCGGCTCGTGGCGGCGGACGTCGTGGAGGCGCACGTGCCGGCCCGGGCGGTGGCCCGCATCGCGGTCGACCCCGTCACCGTCGACGTGGCGCCCCGCGCCGAGGTGCTGATCCCGTTCGACGTCCCGCTGGCCGGCCTCCCCCCGGGCTGGTACTCGGTGGTGGCCGAGGTCGTGGTCGACGGCCAGAGCCGCGTGCGTGGCCCCCAGGGCGGGAAGCGCTTCGTCGTGCCGTGGCCGGCCCACGACGTCCGGCAGGGCCGGATCGACGTGGGCGTCCGCATACCGGTGCCCGGGACGTCGGAGCCGCTGGTGGAGCGGCTCGAATGCCACGCCGACCGGGCGGTGATCCGCTGGCGACACGACCCCGGGCCCGCCGACGCGCCGCCGGCGCTCGGCGAGCTCCGGGTCTCCGCCGGGAGCCGCCGGCTGCCGGTCCTGGAGGCCTCCTACGAGGCCGCCACGGGGGCACGCACCACCGTGATCCACCCGGTGCTGAAGCGCCACCGGAAGCTGAGCTTCGAGCTCGACCGCCGGACGGGCGCCGGGGCGGCCGCCGAACGCGGCCGGTGGTCGGCCTCGTTCGACCTCCCCTGACCGGCGGCGTGTCGGCCCCGGCCGGTACGGTCCGCCGGTGGCCGGGCTCCTCGATCTCCTGCTGCCCCCGCGATGCGCGGCCTGCGGGCGGCCGGGGTGGCCCCTGTGCGGGCCGTGCACCGCGAGCGTAGGGGTCATCGTCCCGCCGGTGTGCGAGCGGTGCGGGCGACCTACCGACGAGCCCGTCGCGGTCTGCGGCGACTGCCCGCCTCCCGCCGTGGACGCCGCCCGGTCGCCGTTCCTGTACGCGGGCCCGCTGGCCCGCGCCATCCGGGGGATGAAGTTTTCCGGCTGGCACGGCCTCGCCGACCCGCTGGCCGCGGCCATGGTCGAGGTCCTCGGCGCCCGGCCCGAGGTGGTCACCTGGGTGCCGCTGTCCCGCCGGCGCCGGGCCCGCCGGGGCTTCGACCAGGCGGAGGCGCTGGCCCGGGCGGTGGCCCGGCGGCTCGACCTCCCCGCCGCGTCGCTGCTGCGGAGGATCCGGGACACCCGCCCCCAGGCCAGGCGGACGGCCGAGGACCGGCGCCGGGCGCTGGCCGGCTCCTTCGTGGCCGTGGATCGGGCGCCGCCCACCGTGGTGCTGGTGGACGACGTGCTGACGACGGGATCGACGGCCGCGGCGTGCGCGGCGCCGCTGCGCCGGGCCGGGGCCCGCCGCGTCGTCGTCCTGACCGCGGCGCGCAGCGTGGGGGATCCGGTCCCCGCCCGCTGCTTCCAGCGGCCGGCCTAGTGGCGGGCCCTCCCGGCCGATAGGATGGATGTGGGCTCGCGCCTGGGTCTGTGGTTGCCCGGAGGATGATCCTCCGGAAGTCGATGCCAGTCGCAGGCGAAACGACCCACGTAAGGCGACCATTGGTTGCTGAGCATGGTGCGACTTAGATGTAAGTCCTGCCCCGGCCTCCAGCCGGGAGAAGGTGCTAAGCCGCCCTCGTGCGGCGAACCCCTCAGCAGGCGGGTGTGGGGGCAAAGACCAGGTCAGCCAGGCGCGAGCCCCCGGACCTCCGCGGTCCGGCGCGCCGGGCCGGGCACGTGCCCGGCCCTCGTTCCGTTCGAGGCGATCGACGGAAGGAGGGTCCATGGAGCTCGTCGTGAAGGGCAGGGGAGACCGCGTCTCCGCCCAGGCCAAGATCCATCTCGAGCGCAAGCTGGCCCGGCTGGCCCGGCTGGACCCACGGGTCGGCCGCGTGGAAGTCGAGGTCATCCGCCAGCCGAGTCGCCGGGTGGACGGGGGGCACCGGGTCGAGGCCTCCTGCCGCTCGTCGCGGCGCACCTATCGGGCCAGGGCCACCGGCACGGACCTCGACGCCGCGCTCGACCGGGCGGTGGGGCGCCTCGAGCGCCAGATCGCCGATGATCACGCCCGTCGCCGAACCCGGATGTTGAACGGGGCGAACCGGCTAAAATCACGCCGGGATGGTGCAGGTTCCTGATCGCGGCCGGATAGCGGATCGGCCCTAGCGTGGCGGAGAAGGAGACCGCCGCGGCGGGTCCCTCCGACCAGCTCCGCATCCTGATCGCCGACGACCACTCCCTCTTCCGGCGCGGCCTCCAGATGACGCTCGAGGGCGAGCCCGACATCGAGGTGGTCGGGGAGGCCACCGACGGCCAGGAGGCCGTCGAGAAGGCCCAGCAGCTGATGCCCGACGTCGTCCTCATGGACGTCCGGATGCCGAAGCACACCGGCATCGAGGCCACCTACCGCATCAAGGAGCTCCTCCCGCACGTGAAGATCATGATGCTGACGATCAGCGACGAGGAGGCCGACCTCTACGAGTCGATCAAGGCGGGGGCCTCGGGGTATCTGCTGAAGGAGATCTCCACCGAGGAGGTGGCCGACGCCATCCGGTCCGTCGTCGCCGGGCACTCCCGGATCTCTCCCGCGATGGCCTCCAAGCTCCTGACGGAGTTCGCCTCGATGACGAAGCGCGCCGATGAGCGCCAGCAGCTCCCGCCGCCGCGGCTCACCGAGCGCGAGCTCGAGGTCCTGAAGCTCGTGGCCCAGGGCATGAACAACCGGGACATCGCCAAGGAGCTGTACATCTCGGAGAACACGGTCAAGAACCACATCCGCAACATCCTCGAGAAGCTCCAGCTCCACTCCCGGATGGAGGCCGTGATCTATGCGGTCAGGGAGAACATCCTCGAGATCAAGTAGGCGGACTTAGCCGGCGTACGGAGCAGGGGATCGGGGGAAACGTTGAGGGGACGCATAGCTCGGGTCGTCGATGTCGTCGTCGCTTGCCTGACGCTCGTGGTGCTGGCCGGAGCGGTCCCGGTCTCCGCGCACCAGGACGCCGGCCACTCGGGCGTCGACGCCGCGGTCACCAGCGCCGTCCGACATGCCGACGGCCACGTCACCGCCTCGGGATGGGCGGTGTGTCCGCCGGGCCAGGACTGGGGCGTCGGCTTCCACCTGTTCGACGACCCGGACGACCCGTCCCGGGCCACCGGCATGGCGGCGCTGTCCGGGCCGGTGCACGACGTTGCGTGCGACGGCCTCGCGCACCCCTGGACGGCCACCAGCCAGGACGTCTACGGGGGCGGCGTGACCTCGGACGGCCCGAAGGTGTGGGCCGCCAAGATGCAGTCCCCCGCGAACGGCGACTGGATCCACAAGGATGTCGGTCACCAGGGCACCGTGCAGGTCGGTCCCGACGGGCCCGGTGGGTCGGGCGCGGACCTCTCGGTGACGAAGACCGACGCGCCGGACCCGGTCGCCGCCGGGTCCGCGTTGACGTACCAGGTGACCGTGGCCAATGCCGGTCCGGCGACGGCGACCGGCGTGATCGTGACCGATCCGCTTCCGGCCGGCGTGACGTTTCAGCGGGCCACGCCATCCCAGGGGTCGTGCGGCCACCAGAACGGGACGGTGACCTGCAGCGTGGGCACCGTGCCCAGGGGCGGTTCCGCCACCGTGGCCATCGTGGTGACGCCCAACACCGCGGGCGTCCTCGTGAACACCGCCTCGGCGTCCTCCGGCGTGTCCGACCCGGACGCCTCGGACAACTCGGCGACCGCGCATACGATCGTGGCCCTGCCCGGGCTGCCACCGGCGAACCTGTCCATCGTCAAGAGCGACGTCCTCGACCCGACGGTGCTGGGTGGGCCGGTGCTGTACTCGCTCCAGGTGACGAACGCCGGGCCGGCGACCGCGTGGGGCGCGATCGTGACGGACAGCCTCCCCCCCGAGGTCGTCTACGTCCTGGCATCGCCGTCGCGCGGCAGCTGCGCCCGGAGCGGTGGCAAGGTCACGTGCAGCCTCGGGGACCTGGCGGCGGGTGCCACGGCCACGGTCTACCTCCTGGCGGTGGCCACGAGCGACGGCATCCTGACGAACACCGCCGCGGTGGGGTCGGCCGCGCCCGACCCGGCGCCCGCCGGCAACCAGGACACGGAGCAGACGTCGGTCCTTCCCTGAACCGATCGTATCCCGCCGAAGGCCGCCGCCCGGCGGCTGGGAGGGGGAGCACGTGAGCACCGTCGAGGTGGGCCCGCCGGCGGAGCGCCGTGACGTTCTCGTCCGCCGAACGACGGTCCTCCTGGCGGGCGCCCAGGCCCTGCTGTGGGGGGCGATCGGCGTCTTCGCCGCGTTCGGGCCCATCGTCGGGCCCCGGCTCGGGGCCGGCCCCCGGGAGGCGGCCGTCCTCTTCGGCGTGTACTACCTCGGCACGGCGGCCGGGGCCCGGGCGGCCGGCCGGGTGATGGACCGTCTCGGCCGGCGGGCGGGGCTCGCCGGCGGCTACCTCGTCATGGCCGTCGCGGGCGTGGTGGCCGCGGCCGCCGTCGTGGCCGGGTCCCTGGGCTGGCTCCGGACGTCGTTCGTGGCCCTGGGCGCCGGCGTCGGCGCGGCGCTCCTCGGCCGGGCCGCCGTGGCGGACCTGTACCCGCCGGAGCGGCGAGGGCGCGCCGTCGGGGTCGTCGTGATGGCCGGCGCCGTCGGCGCCATCGGGGGGCCGCCGCTCGGCGCGGGCGTCCACGCGGCGGCCGGGGCGCTCGGGC
>DASZZY010000073.1:0-5109 GCA_036260395.1 Actinomycetota bacterium | reverse complement strand
CCACATCGCGGTCGGCCTCGATCGCGTCCGCCAGATGCTTCAGCTCCCCGGTCAGCACCTCGAGCTGGATCCGCCGGGCCACCGCCGCCGCGGCCTCGGGCAGGCTCGCTGGGACGTCCTCGGGGTCGGGCGCGTCCAGGGCGATGAACCGCAGCTCCTCCTCCACCGCCTCGCGGTTCCACCGGGGGCGGAGCACCGGGTGCGCCGCGGCGTCCAGCCCCAGCGCGATCGACTCGATGGCGTCGACGACCATCGCCAGGCGGTCGGGGCCCGGCTTGCCGGTGGCCAGCGCCAGCTTCCGGAGCCGCTCGGGCGACAGCACCACCTGGGCCAGCCGCCAGGCGCCGTCCAGGCGCCCCCACATCCAGTCGTTCGCCCGCCACGACCGCTTGTAGAAGGCCCCGAAGTGCCCGAGCTGGATCCCGGCCAGCTTGTCCTCGGCGCGCTCGCGCGAGTCGAAGCCGTTCGGCGTGTCGGCGCTGACCTGGATCAGCGCCACCGGCTGCTCGAGGACCGGCTGCCCCGCGGACAGCGCCTGCTGGATCACCGCGAGGGCCAGGAGCAGCCGCAGCACGCTCCCGGCCGCCGCCTCGTCGCCGTCCATCGGCACCGCCAGGCCCTCGAGCTCGGCCACCAGCTGGTCTCGGTCGCGGGGCGCGTACGACTTCGACCGGGTCACCACGGCCCACAGCGCAGGCCCGGACCGGACCAGCACCCGGGCGGCGACCTCGGGGATCTCCGGGAGCCCGTCGAGGACCGCGAACCACCCGTCGACCGAGCGGGCCGCCTGGGGCCCGAGGTCCGTCCCGGTCACGGCCCCGAACGCCGCCGCCTGGTCCTTCCAGTACCCGATGTCGCGGTCGCGGATCCGGCGCAGCCGGGTGATCTCCGCGGCCAGCTGGCGGCGCCCCTCGCGGAGGTCGGTCCGGATCGCCGCCCAGGACGGGTCGCCGTCGGGCACCGCCACCTCCAGGCCCTCCTTGAGGAGGCTCATGACGATGCCTGCCACCCCCTCAACCGTCTTCACGTCCCACGGCCAGTCCCGGAGCGAGGCCTGCCGCCCGGGGAACGCCCGCGGGATCCGGTCGCCGACCGCCCGGCGGAGCTCCCGTCGGAGATCGGCGCGGCTCCAGCCGTGCGGGGTCACCCCCTCTCCGGCGTCGAGCGCGCGGGTCCCGACGGTGAGCTGGCCCAGCATGTACTCGACGGTGTTCTCCACCCGGGAGTCTCGGTACGGGAGGAACAGGCGGTCGGCCAGCGGCAGCAGCTTCACCCGGCCCTCCATCCGCTCCCACAGCAGCACGTCGCGCAGCCGCTGCTGGCCCTTCACCCGCCGGTTGTGGTCCCGCAGCTCCTCGAGGTCCAATCCGATCGACTCGACCCGCGGAAGCGTCACGCCGGACAGCAGGGCCTCGGCCATGGCCGGCGGCTGGTCGGGCCGCTGCGGCCCGGCGCGGGGCGGCATCCCCGGGTCGGGGACCACGTACGCCAGCACGCGCCGGACCTGCTGCTCGGCGGGGAGCGCGAAGATCGTCCGCAGCACCGGGCCGATCGGCTTGTTGACGAGCACGCCGCCGTCGATCACGTAGCGGCTCGTCGTGAAGTTCGCCACCGCCTTCATGTCCGGACGCTCGGGGCCGTCGGTGCGCTCGCCGACCGGGATGAAGCTGGCCTCGAAGGCGCCGGGGAACGAGGCGGTGGACCTGGCCGCCAGAGCCAGCCGCTCGGCGTCGGCCTTCGTCCGGAAGTCGTCGCGGTCGCCCTGCCGCTTGAACCGGAACTGCCCGCGGTGGATGACGTCGTGGATCGTGTTCCCGAACTCGTCGTCGAAGTCGAGGCGCTCCCCGCGGAGCATCGTGGTCGTCATGATCAGGTCGATCGGGTGCTCCTCGGTCGAGCTCGGCTTCGTCGTGACGAACTCGCCGAAGACCTTCCTGAGGCGCTCCAGGAAGTACTCATCGCCCCTGAACAGCGACGGGGGGTCGGACTGGAACGGGGACCGGAACAGGGCCATCATCCCGCCCTCGTCCAGCCACACCGAGCGAATCCGCTCCAGCGACTGGTCGTGGGCGATGGCCATCCCCAGCAGGGCGCCGTTGATGCCGCCGGCCGAGGCCCCGGCCATGACGTCGACCCGGGCCGTGCTCTGCGTCAGCTCGAGCAGCTCGCCGTAGACCGACTCGCCGCGGACCAGGCGGTTGATCTCCATCGAGACCCCGCCGATCCAGATGGCCAAGCTGAGCCCGCCGTTGAGCGCCAAGGCCAGCCGGAGCTCCTCGCGGTCGTCCGGCGGGGTGGTGACGATCGTGGCCAACGGCTCCCTCCCGGCCCTCCTATAGCACCGGGCCCGCTGGGTGTAAAGGGTCCGGAGCGACCGGCATGGGGAGACGGGCGTTGGGCCCGCCGGCGGAGGGTGGCCGCCGTCCCCCGGCGGCCCTACCATGCCTCCGACAGGAGGGAGAGGCGTCACGATGGTCCTCGCGTGCCGCCGCGGCTCTCGATGAGCGGCCGCGGAGGGACCGGCGCGGCGGACGACCACGTCGCGGCGTGCGCGTGGTGCGGGCGGTCATTCTCCGCGCCGCTCCGGCGCGGCCCGCGCCCCCGGTACTGCAGCCGGTCCCATCGCCAGCGCGCCTACGAGGCTCGGAGGGCTGCCGCCGGCCCCCCGACGAGCCGGGCCGGCGCACCGGGATCCGCCTCCCCACCGGGCGCTCGGGCCGGCGGGCGCCCGCCCTCGATCCTCCTGCTGGGACCCGTCGAGGCCGTCGGTGAGGACGGCTCCATCCCGCTGGGGCCCGTGCTCAGGACGGTGCTGGCGGCGCTGGCGCTCCGGCCGGGACAGGTCGTCGCGGCCGCCGCGCTGGCGGACGGCGTCTGGCCCGGCGTCGACGACCGCGTGAGCCAGCGCCGCCTCCGGACCGCCGTGTGGGCGCTTCGCAGGGCGCTCGCCCCCGTCCGCGAGGAGGGCCGCCGGCTGATCCGGTGGTCACCGCCCGGCTACGTCCTCGAGGTGGATGAAGCTCGCCTGGACTGGAGGAGGTTCCGGAGGCTCCGAGCGGCCGGGGAGGCCGCGCTCCGCCGGGGCGCTCCGGGGCTCGCCGAGGCCTACCTGTCGGCGGCGCTCGAGCTGTGGCGGGGCGAGGAGGCGCTCGCGGGGATCGAGGTGTCGCCGGACGACCTCGCGTTCGTGGCCGACCTGGGCGTGGCCCGCGAGCAGGCCCGCAGGGCGCTGGTCACGGCGAGGTTCCAACTCGGACGCTACCGCGAGGTTCTCCCGGACCTCGAGGCGTGGGCGGCCCGCGACCCCCTCGACGACCAAGCCGTGTGGCACCTGGCGCTGGCCCAGGTCCGCCTGGGCAACCCCGGCGCGGCTCTGGCCCTATGCCAGCGCTACGCGCGGATGGTCGAGGAGGAGGGCGTGACGCCGTCCCCGCGCATCGCGCAGCTCGAGACCGCGGTGCTCCAGCGGGAGCCGTGGATCGACGGGTGGCCGGCGGAGGCGGGAGCCGGCCGGCCCGCCGCCGGGCATCACGCCTTCCTGGCCTGCGTGTGGGACCGCATCGCGCCGTCCCCGCTCGGCCCCGTCCCGGCGGAGCTCCACCTGCTCGTCGAGGACCGCGGCGGGGAGATCCACGGGGCCACGCCGACCTCGGTCGAGGCATCGTTCCGCGAGGCGGGGCCGGCCCTGGACGCGGCCGTGAGCGTCGTCGCCGCGCTCGGCCGTCCGGCCTCCGGCCGGGCGGGTGTCGACGTCGGTTCCGGCGAGGGCGTGGGGGAGGTCTTCGAGGGCCCGCCCCGGGCTCGGGCCCGCCTCCTGGTGTCGGCCGCGGCGCCCGGCCAGGTCCTGGTCTCCGGGGCAGGACCGCGGCTGCTGGAGCCGTCGGTGCCGCGGGGGGGCCGGCTCAGGGCGCTCGGCCGTCACCGCCTCAACGTGCTGAGCCCAGCGGCCCCGATCTACCGGCTGCACTCGCCCGAGCTGCCGCCGGCCGCGGGGGCTCCCCGCTGGTTCGACCGGGGCGGCGTCCGCAACCTGGCGGAGGAGCCGTACCGCTTCGTGGGCCGCGAGCGGGAGGTCGCCGAGGTGACCGCTCGGCTGGCCGAAGGAAGGCTGGTCACGATCACCGGCGCGCCGGGCAGCGGGAAGACGCGCTTGGCGGCCCACGTGGCCGCCGGCCTGTCCACCCAGTACCAGAGCGGGGGCTGGTTCGTCGACCTCCGGCCGCTGTCGCAACCCGGCCTCGTCGCCGCGACGGTGGCGGATTCCCTCCAGCTCCCCAGAGGGGCGCCGGTCCCGCCCGTGGAGGCCCTGGCGCAGTACCTCGCGAAACGCCACGCCCTCGTGGTCCTCGACAACTGCGAGCACGTTCTCGAGGAGTGTCGCGAGCTCGTCGATCGGCTGCTCGCTGCCTGCCCCCGCCTCGCCGTCCTGGCGACCAGCCGTGAGGCGCTTCACAGCCGCCTCGAGCGGCCGGTCGCGATCGCCCCGCTGAAGCCGCCGCCGCTCGGCCCGAGTGGGGCCATCGCAGCCAACGCCGCCGTGCAGCTGTTCACCGACCGCCTCGGCTCGGCCCTCGAGGGGCCTCGGGAGCTGCGCACGGTGGCCCGAATCTGCCGGGCCGTCGAGGCGATCCCCTTGGCGCTGGTCCTCGCGGCGGCCCGGGCCCGCGAGCTCGGGCTGGAGACGCTCGCCCGGATCCTCGAGCCAACCCTGGGCGAGGGACGGGGGCTCCGGATCCTCTCGGGCCGGGCCGGGGAACGAGCCGCCGGCCGCGAGACGCTGGATGGCACGATGGGATGGAGCTACCGGCTGTTGCCGGAGCCGGAGCGCCGCCTGTTCGAATCCCTCGCGGTGTTCCGGGCCGGGTTCACTCCCGAGGCGGCGGCGGCGGTGTGCTCGGACGGTGAGGCCCTCCGGCCGGACGACGTGCTGGTGGGCCTCGAGCACCTGGCGCAGGCCTCCCTCGTGACCGTGGAACGGGGCCGCGGCGGCTCGAGCGTCTTCCGGCTGCTCCAGCCGGTCCGCGACTACGCCTCGTCGAAGCTCGCGGCCCGCCGCCGGGCGGCCGCAGCGCTCCGCCGGCGGCATGCCGAGCACTTCCTGATCGTCGC
>DASZZY010000072.1:0-35138 GCA_036260395.1 Actinomycetota bacterium | reverse complement strand
CGTGCTCGAGTGCTTGCGACTCGGTCGTCATCAGTTCGGCGCCGGCATCAGGTAGACGACCGTGAAGATGACCACCCAGACGATGTCCACGAAGTGCCAGTACAGCCCCACGAGCTCGACGCGCTCCGCCTTGGCCGGGGGCAGCCGGCCGGCCAGCGACATCCCGAACAGCATCAGCAGCATCAGCACGCCGATCGTGACGTGGGCCCCGTGGAACCCGGTGAGGAGGAAGAAGCTCGATCCGAAGACGTTGCGACTGATCGTTAGCCCCTCCCGCACGAACACCGTGAACTCGTAGACCTGGCCGCCGAGGAACGTCATCCCCAGCAGCGCGGTGGCCAGCAGCCACACCCGGCTCCGGCGCTGGTCCTCCCGCTGGAGCGCGTTGAGGGCCAGGACCATCGTCAGGCTGCTCATCAGCAGGACGAACGAGCTGACCGAGGTGTACGGGATGTCGTACACGTCCTGCGGATAGGGCCCCACAAGGCTGCGCCCGCGGTACAGCAGGTACGTCGAGATGAGGGCGCCGAAGAAGAGCGCCTCCGATCCCAGGAACGCCCACATCCCGAGCTTCCGGTTGTCGAGCCCGGTCGCGGTGTGGAGGCCCGTGGCCCGGGCTTCGTGAACGGACATCTAGTGGGCGCCCTCCTCCGCCACCGGCTCCAGGCTCCAGCCGAACAGGCCGCCCAGCGTGAGCAGCAGTCCGAGCACCGCGATCGACCAGTGGAAGATCAGCCCGTAGCCCATCAGCGGGAGTCCGGCGGCGGCCACCAGCGGGAAGTACGAGGGGTCGGGCATGTGGATGGCGTGGCCCTCCTCCTCGTCCCCGTGGCCCCCGGCGTCGTGCTCGGTGGCGGCCGCGCCGGCCACCACGGGCACGGGGCGCCCGCTGCGATCCTCCGAGTACTTCCGGTGCCACAAGTCGTCGCGCGCGTGCACGAGTGGGATCTCCGCGAAGTTGTAGTGGGGCGGCGGCGAGGGGATCGACCACTCGAGCGTCCGGGCGTCCCACGGGTCGCCCTCGGCCTTGCGGCCCCGGGCCGCGCTCCACACCGCGTTCACCATGAAGGTCAGGATCGAGGCGGCGATCATGAACGCCCCCACGGTGGAGACGAAGTTCCACATCTCCCACCCCATGCCGGCCGGGTAGGTGTCGATCCGCCGCGGCATCCCCTGGAGGCCGAGGATGTGGAACGGGCCGAACGTCAGGTTGAACCCGATCAGCATCAGCCAGAAGTGCAGCTTCCCGAGGCGCTCGTCGTACATCCGGCCGGTGACCTTGGGCCACCAGTAGTAGGCCCCCGAGAACAACCCGAAGATCGACCCCCCGAACAGGACGTAGTGGAAGTGGGCCACGATGTAGTACGTGTCCTGCTGCTGGTAGTCCGAGGGCACGATGGCGTGCGTCACCCCGGACAGGCCACCGATGATGAACATGGCCACGAACCCGAGCGAGAACAGCATCGGGGTCGCGAACCGGATGGCCCCGCCCCACAGCGTGCCCAGCCAGTTGAAGATCTTCACGCCGGTGGGGACGGCGATGAACATCGTCGACAGGGCGAACGCGGCGTTCGCGATCGGCCCCAGTCCCACCGTGAACATGTGGTGGGCCCACACCCCCCAGCCCATGAAGCCGATGGCGATGCCCGAGAACACCACCGCCGCGTAGCCGAACAGCGGCTTGCGGCTGAACGTCGGCAGGACCTCGGAGACGATCCCCATGGCCGGCAGGATGAGGATGTAGACCTCCGGGTGGCCGAACAGCCAGAACATGTGCTGCCACAGGATGGGGTCGCCCCCGGCCGTCGGGTTGAAGAACGTGGCCCCCAGGATCCGGTCGGCGCCGAGCTGGAAGAGGGCGATGGCGATCACCGGCATGGCGAACAGCAGCAGGAACGAGACCACCAGCGTCATCCAGGTGAAGACGGGCAGACGCATCAGGCTCATGCCCGGGGCCCGCTCGTTGAGGATCGTCACGATGAAGTTCACCGCCGACGCCAGCGACGCCACGCCCAGGATCTGGAGCCCAAGCGCGTAGAAGTCCATGCCGTTGCCGGCCAGCTCCTCGGAGAGCGGGGCGTAGGCGAACCACCCGCCGGCCGGCGCCCCGCCGAGGAAGAAGCTGGAGTACAGGAAGACGCCGCCCAGCAGGAACACCCAGTAGCTGAACGCGTTGAGGCGGGGGAAGGCCACATCCCGGGCCCCGATCTGGAGCGGCACGAGGTAGTTGAAGAACGCCGCCGACAGCGGCATGACCACCAGGAAGATCATGGTGGTCCCGTGCATCGTGAACAGCTGGTTGTACTCCTCGGCCGACAGGAACTGGCCGTTCGGCCCGGCCAGCTGGATGCGGAGCAGCAGCGCCTCGATGCCGCCCAGCAGGAAGAACACGAACGCCGTGACCCCGTAGAGGACCCCGATCCGCTTGTGGTCGACGGTCGTCAGCCAGCCGGCCAGGCCGTGGGTCGCCGACGGCCGGCGGAAGATCGTCACGCGGGGGGTGGCGGCGATGGCCATCTAGCGGTTCTCCTCCATCCTACGGGCGTCGGTCTCGGTCGTCACTTCAGGCTCTGCAGGTACGCCACCAGGTCGGCGATCTGTGACTCGGTGAGGTCGTAGTCGGGCATCTTCGACCCGGGCTTCACGGCCGGCGGGTCCCGCAGCCACCGGGCCACGTTCTCAGGGGTGTTGGGCAGGAACGCCGCCACCAGGCTGCGGCTGCCGAAGTGGGCCAGGCTCGGGCCCAGGGTGTCCGCCACGCCGGGCTCCGTGGAGTGGCAGGCGACGCAGGCCGCCGCGGTGGACCCGGGCGGGGCGCCTTGGGGGAGCGGGTTCGTGAAGATCTCCAGCCCCTCGGCCGCATCCCCTTCCGTCGGCTCGCCCGGGGGGGCCTGCTGGTCCTCCAGCCAGGCCCGGAAATCGGCTTCCTCGTGGGCCACCACGAGGAACCGCATCCGCGAGTGGGACAGCCCGCAGTACTCCGCGCACTGCCCGCTGTAGTCCCCCGGCGCGCTGGCCTGGAGCCACAGGTCGTTGACCCGTCCCGGGACCACGTCCTGCTTCCCGGCCAGTCGGGGCACCCACAGCGAGTGGATGACCGGGAGCCCCGCCTGGTCCACGAGCTCGTCGGAGGTCAGCCGGAGCAGCACCGGCTGGCCGACGGGGATGTGGATCTCGTTGGCGGTCACGATCCCGAACTCGGGGTACTCGACCTGCCACCACCACTTGTGGCCGGTGACGTCGATCGTCACCGCCGGCTCGGTCGGCGGCCGCGCCAGCTCGAAGATCGTGGCGATCGTGGGGACGGCCACGCCGGCCAGCAGCAGCGCCGGGACGATCGTCCAGGCCACCTCCAGCCGCGTGTTGCCGTGGACCTGGACCGGGCTGTCCTCCGGCCGCCGCTGCCGGAAGCGGATCGCCGCGAAGAGCAGCAGCCCCTCGACGACGACGAACACGCCGACGGCGATCCAGAACACCAGGAAGAACAGGTCGGCCTGCTTCTCGGCCACCGGGCCCGAGGGGCTGAGCGTGTTCTGCGGGAGGGGCTGGGTGCAGGCGGAGAGCAGGGCCACCCCCGCGACGAGAAGGAGCGATGTCCGCCGCCACGTGCGGCGGGGGCCGCGCGGACGGCGGGGCGACGTCCCGGGGCTCACGCGCGACTTTCTACCACACCGACGCCGAACGGCCGTCAGCGCAGCGGCCCGCCGCACCGAGGGCAGCGCGCGTCCGCCCGCGACGCCACCCGCCCGCAGGACGGGCACGGCACCGCCCGGATCCGCCCCCGGAACAGCGCCGTCAGGTAGGCGACCGTCAACACCGTCACCAGGGCCAGGGCGGTGAGCTCGGCGATGACGTGCCAGCCGTGCCGCTCGATGAGCTCGGCCACCTCAGGCCCTCACCAGCTGGTCGGCGGCCACCGCGACGAACAGGAGGGCCAGGTAGGTGATCGAGAACCGGAACATCGCCATCGCGGGACGCGGGGCGGCGTGGCGCCACACGCGCACGGCGGCGCGGAGCAGCGCGGCGCCGAGGCCGACCGCCGCGGCCAGGTAGAGCGGGCCCATCCCCGCGACGGGGAACAGGAGGAGACTGGTGCCGACGAGCACCACCGAGTAGACGAGGATCTGCCGCGCGGTCCCCTCTCGCCCGCGGAGCACGGGGAGCATGGGGATCCCCGCGGCCGCGTAGTCCCCCGTGTACTTGAGGGCCAGCGCCCAGAAGTGCGGCGGCGTCCACATGAACACGATCGCGAACAGCACCAGCGCGGGCGGCTCGATCGTCCCGGTCACGGCGGCCCACCCGACCAGCACGGGGACGGCGCCGGCGGCCCCGCCGATCACGATGTTCTGGGGCGTCGCGCGCTTCAGCCAGCCGGTGTAGACGAAGACGTAGAAGGCCGCCGCCCCGACGGTGAGCGCCGCGGCCAGGAAGTTCACCAGGATGACCATCCACACGAACGACGTGACGACGAGCGCGATCCCGAACCGCAGCGCGCCGCCGGGCTCGACGCGGTGCGAGGGGAGCGGCCGCCCGCGGGTCCGGGCCATCACCTCGTCGATGTCCCGATCCAGGTAGCAGTTGACGGCGTTGGCCCCGGCCGCGGCCAGCGCCCCCCCGGCCAGCGTGGCCACGACCAGGCCCCACGGCGGCATCCCGCCGTCGGCCAGCACCATGGCCGGCACGGTCGTGATGAGGAGCAGGACGATGATGTCGGGCTTCGTCAGCTGGAGGTACGCGGCCGCCCGCTCGCGCGCCCGCCGGCGGGGTGGCGCGGCGTCGGGCTGCGGGGCCACGAGCCGGCGCTCAACGGTGGCCAGGCCCACCAGGGCCGCCCACGCCAGGCTGCTTCCCGCCACATGCGCGGCCTGGACCGGATCGGCCAGCCGCGACAGGACCGCGGCGGCGCCGACCGCGGTCTGGGCCACGAGCAGCGCGAACGCGGTCCAGGCCAGCAGCGCGACGCCGCGGGGCGCGCGGCGGGCGCGCCAGGCGAGCGCCGCCCCCAGCACCAGGGCGCCGAGCGCCAGGGTCCGGTGCAGGAAGCTGGCCACGGACGGCTCGGTCGACAGGTCGGGGATGAACCGGCCGTTCATCAGCGGCCAATCGAGGAACACGAGCCCGGCCTGCTCCCCGCGCACGTAGGCGCCCACGACCAGCAGCGCGGCGGTCACGCCGACCGTCCACCAGGTGAGCCCGCGCACGGCGGGGTCCAGGGCGGCGGGCCGGCGCGCGACCCGGGCCGCGGTGGCGGCGACGACGACCACCGCCACCAGGGCCATGGCGGTCAGGAAGTGGAGCGAGGTCACCAGGGCCTTCGGCCCCGTCTGGATGCGGAGCGCGCCCAGCGCGGACTGGACAAGGACGACCCCGATGGCTCCGACCGCCGGCCACAGGATGCCGCCGTCGCCCCGGGCCCGCCGCCACGCGGCCCACGCCGCCCCGAGGATGAGCACGGTGGCCACCGCCGCGAGCAGCCGGTGCGAGTACTCGATGAGGGTCGGGAAGCTGAGCGGCGGGACCCACCTGCCGAAGCACCGCGGCCAGTCGGGGCAGGCGTCGCCGGAGCCCGTGGCCCGCACCACGCCGCCGATGGCGACCAGCGCCAGGGTGGTGGCCGCCGCGAGGGTCGTCAGCCGGCGTACCAGCGACATGCGCCTCGACTATACCTCCGCCCGAGCGGAGGCCCGGAGCCGGCCGATGCCGGGCGAGCGGGCACGGCGGCGCCGGCGGTCGTCCGGCGACCGACCGGATATAAAGGTTGGGCGATGATCCTTCGGACGGTTCCGGCGCTGCTCGTCGTGGCGCTGGCGGCCTGCGGCGGCGAGCCCGAGGCCCGCCCCGACCCGTCGCCGGCGCCGCGCCTGGCGGCCGCGCTCGACGGGTTGTGCCGGGCCGTCGGCCTGGCGAGCGAGGGCGACGTGGACGGAGCCGGCCGGCTGTTCCAGGACCGAACGCACGCGTACCTGCACGAGCTGGCCGACCGGGGCTCGGATGCGGCGCCCGAGCCGACGGGCCGCCTGCTCGAGGGCAAGGAGCGGGCCGAGGCGGCGTTCGCCGGCCCCGGCCCGTCCGACCCCGTGATCGTCCAGTACCTCGTCGACATCGACCAGGCCGCTCGCGAGGTGGCCCGGGAGCTCGGGATGGCGCTGCCTCCGCCGTGCCGGGGAGTGGTGGCCTGATGCGTCGGCGAGCCCTCGCCCTGGTGGCGGCCGTCGTCCTCGCGGCGTGCGGGCCCGACGGGCGTTCCGGCGAGGGCCCGGCGCCTCCCGGGACGGAGCTCGTGGCCCAGGTGGCGAGCTACGACCTCGCGGCCGACATGGACGCGCGGCTCATGGTCGGCCTCCTGACGACCGAGAACGAGTTCGTCTCCGGGGGGACCGTCGACATGACGATCTCGTTCCTCGGCGAGACCCGGGCCGAGGGCCGGCCCGAGGTCGTCCACGAGGTGACCGGACGATTCCTGCCGCTGCCGGGCTCGCCGGAGCCGAAGACCGACCGCCCCTTCCTCGGACCCGCCTCCGAGGGGCAGGGCGTCTACGAGGTCGAGCCGATCCGGTTCGACCGCCCGGGGATCTACGAGGCGGAGGTCACGGCGGACCTCGGCGGCGGCGACGTCCGGAGCGGGACCGCGGCGTTCCAGGTCCTGCCCGAGCCGCTGGTGCCGGCGCCCGGCGATCGCGCGCCCCGCACCGAGAACCTCACGGTCGCGTCCGACGCGCCGCCGGTGGCGGTCGACTCCCGGGCCGAGACCGGCGGCCGGATCCCCGACCCGGACCTCCATCGGACGACGATCGCGGACGCCATGGCGTCCGGCCGTCCCGTGCTGGCGGTCTTCGCCACGCCGGTCTACTGCGTGAGCCGGTTCTGCGGCCCGGTGACCGAGATGGTCGAGGATCTGGCCGACGAGCACGGCGGCGACGCGGCGTTCATCCACGTCGAGATCTGGAGGGACTTCCAGGAGCAGGTGGTGAACCGGGCGGCGGCGGAGTGGCTCCTGCACGACGGCAACCTCAACGAGCCGTGGGTGTTCGCCATCGACGCCGACGGGCGGATCGCCGCCCGGTGGGACAACGTGGCGGACCGGTCCGAGATCGAGGCGTGGCTCGAGCGGCTCGCCTGAGGGCGGACCTCCCGCTTCCGCCCGCCTGCGTCCCGCTGGTCAACCAGGCGGACGAGGAGCTGGTCCGGTTCCTCCGCGTGCAGCGCCGGGCGTTCGACCCGGACGACGCCGGCGTGCTGCTGCTGTTCGACGAGCTCGAGCGGATCGTCGCCTCCGGCGGGAAGCGCCTCCGACCGCTGTTCTGCCTCCTCGGGCACCGGGCGGCCGGCGGGGCGTTCGACGACCGCGCGATCCGGGCCGCCTCGGCGCTCGAGCTGCTCCACACGTTCGCGATCGTCCACGACGACGTGATGGATCGCTCGCCCACGCGCCGCGGCCGGCCGGCCAGCTGGGTGCACTTCGCCGAGCAGCATCGGGCGGAGGGGCTGCGCGGGTCGCCGGAGGGCTACGGGACGTCGGCCGCCGTCCTCCTGGGCGACCTCGCGCTGGTGCTCGCCGACGCCGCCCTGTTGGCCTCCGGCTTCGGTGGCCCGGCGCTGTCGGCGGCGCTGGAGCGCTACGCGCGGATGAGGACCGAGGTGGTGGCCGGGCAGTACCTCGACGTGCTCGCGGCGCACCGCGGAGCGGCCGACGAGCGGGAGGCCCGGCGGATCGCGGTGCTCAAGTCGGGGGGCTACACCGTCGAGGCCCCGCTCCAGATCGGCGCCCTGCTGGCCGGAGCCGATGGCGAGCTGCTCGCGGTGCTGTCTCGGTACGGGGTGGCGCTCGGCGAGGCGTTCCAGCTCCGCGACGACGTCCTCGGTGTCTTCGGGGACCCGGCCGTGACCGGGAAGGACCGCGACTCCGACCTCCGCGAGGGCAAGCGGACGCTGCTGGTGGCGCGGGCCGCCGCGGCGGCCTCGCCGGACGACCGCCGGTTCCTCGAGGACCGTCTGGGCGCGCCCGACCTGTCGGCCGAGGAGATCGAGCGGGCCCGGGCGCTGCTCGAGTCGACCGGCGCGCTCGGCTCGACGCTGTCGCTCGTCGGCGATCTGGTCGATCGAGCCAAGGGAACGCTGGCCACCGCGGACCTCCCGGGTGAGGCCGCCGATCTCCTCCGCGCGATGGCCGATCTCGTCGCCGTCCGCCGCCTCTAGCCGCGTCCCCGCCGCCGTTCGGGATGGTTGATTCGCCCCGCGCGGTATGGGACAACATGGGTCCCTTTGAACCTCCTCGACGCGCGGCGCATCTTCCGGGACCTCCCGGTCCTCAACCTGGCGACCACGCGTCCCGACGGGGGTCCCCACGTCGTCCCGCTGTGGTTCGTCTGGCGGGAGGAGGCCATCTACGTCTCGTGCCGGCGGGAGTCCGCCACGTGGCGGAACGTGGAGCGCGACCCGCGCGTGGCGGTCTCCTTCCAGCGCGGCCGGAACTGGCGGGAGCTGGCTGGGGCGGTCCTCCTGGGCCGGGCCGAGCCGCTGGTCCCCGAGCACCCCGCGCTCCGCGGCGTCATGTCGCAGTGGTTCGAGAAGTACCGCCTGCTGCTGGCCGGCGGGGGGTTCCGGGACTACGCCGAGCAGGTCGAGAGCCCCGGGATGCTGCGGGTCCGGCCGGAGCGGATGGCCGCTTGGGACCACGCCGTCCGCCGCTCGGAGCCGGACGCGGCGGACGCCTGAGCTCGTTTGCGCCTCGGCGACGGGCGGGGATAGCATCGACCTTGTGAAAGGCTTCACAAGCCCGGCGGTCGAGCCCGCGCGGGGGGAGCCTCTCGCTGAGCCCGAGGGGCGGACCACCGAGACCGACGTCCTCGTGGTTGGCTCGGGCCCCGCCGGCGCCGCGGCCGCCTATCACCTGGCACGGCACGGCGTCGACGTCCTGCTCATCGACAAGGCCCGGTTCCCCCGCGAGAAGGTGTGCGGCGACGGGCTCACCCCGCGCGGCGTGCGGGCCCTGCTGCGGATGGGCGTCGACGCCACCGAGCCGGGGTTCGTCCGGGTCGAGGGCCTCCGCGTCTACGGGCCGACCGTGACGCTCGACCTGCCGTGGCCGAAGCTAGAGACGTTCCCGGACTACGGCGTGGTCCGGACCCGCCACGACTTCGACCATCTCCTCGTCCAGCGCGCGGTGAAGGCCGGCGCCCGGATGTGGGAGGGAACCGAGGCCGTCGGCCCGGTGGTCAGGAGCGGCTGGGTGGTCGGCGCCCGGGTCCGGGGCGAGGACGGCTCCCCCCGGACGGTCCGGGCCCGCTACGTGCTGGCCGCGGACGGGGCGTCGTCGCGGTTCGGCCAGAAGGCCGGCGTCCGCCGGGACCCGACGCGCCCCCTCGGCGTGGCCGCCCGCCGGTACTTCCGCAGCCCCCGGGAGCAGGGGACGTACCTCGAGTCGTGGTTCGACCTGTGGGAGGACGGCGTGATCCTCCCCGGCTACGGGTGGATCTTCCCGATCGGCGACGGCGTGCTGAACGTGGGCGCCGGCCTGCTCAACACCACCAGGATGTTCCGGGACGTCCCGCCCCGGCGGATGCTCGACGTGTTCCTGCGCAACCTGCCGCCGGAGTGGGAGCTGGGCGAGGAGAGCGCCGAGGGCCCGGTCCTGTCGGGGCCGCTGCCGATGGGGTTCAACCGCCGGCCGCTGGCCCTGCCGGGTCTCCTCCTGCTGGGCGACGCCGGGGGCATCGTCAACCCATTCACCGGCGAGGGGATCGCCTACGCGATCGAGTCCGCGGAGCTGGCCGCAGAGCTGGTCCACGACGCGCTGGCCTCCGGCCGTCCCGGCATCGCGCACATGTACCCGCTCCACATGCGCCAGCGGTACGCCCGCTACTACACGGCGGGCCGGGCCTTCGCCCGGGCCATCGGCGTGCCCGGGATCATGCGGTACTCGGTGCTCCACGGCTTCCCCAAGCAGCGCCTGATGCGCTTCGCGCTCCGGCTGCTGGCGAACCTCACCGACGGCCCGGAGGGCGACCTGGACGACAAGGTCATGGACTGGATCGTGCGGATCACCCCGGCCCGATGACCGGGCTCTCGCAGTGGCTGCCCGTGATCGTGCTGGCCGGCCTCGGCGCCCTGTTCGCGGTGGCCTCGCTGGCCGCGTCGGCTCTGCTCCGCCCCAGCCGCCCCACGCCGGCCAAGCTCACGCCGTACGAGAGCGGGATCGTCCCGGAGCGCGTCCCCGACCGGCGGTTCCCCGTGAAGTTCTACGTCGTCGCGATGCTGTTCATCATCTTCGACATCGAGACGATCTTCCTGTTCCCCTGGGCGGTGACGTTTCGCCAGCTGGGGCTATTCGGGCTGGTGGAGATGGCGATCTTCATCGCGCTGGTATTCGTGGCGTACGTCTACGTGTGGAAGCGCGGCGGGCTGGAATGGGACTGAGCGAGGCCGAGCAGCGGTCGCTCCAGGAGGAGGTCGAGCGGGGCGTCCTCCTGACGACGCTGGCCAAGGCCGTCAACTGGGCGCGCAAGCAGTCGGTGTGGCCGGTGACGTTCGGGCTGGCCTGCTGCGCCATCGAGATGATGGCCATGGGCGCTGGCCACTACGACGTGGCCCGGTGGGGGATGGAGATCTTCCGGGCGTCGCCCCGGCAGGCGGACCTGATGATCGTCGCCGGGCGGCTGTCGCAGAAGATGGCGCCGGTCCTGCGGCAGGTCTACGACCAGATGCCCGAGCCGAAGTGGGTGATCTCGATGGGCGTCTGCGCCTCGTCGGGGGGCATGTTCAACAACTACGCGCTGGTGCAGGGCGTGGACACCGTGGTCCCGGTCGACATCTACGTCCCCGGCTGCCCGCCGCGCCCCGAGATGCTGATGTACGGGATCCTGAAGCTCCACGAGAAGATCGCCGAGCGGGGGACGCTCCACTAGGGGCCGGGATGGACCTGGACCAGCTGGCTGAGCGGCTCCGTGAGCGGTTCGAGGACGTGGTCGCGGCCCGGGGGGAGGCCACCGTCACCGTCGGCCCCGACGCGCTGCTGGGAGCGCTCCGGATGCTCCGCGACGAACCGGAGCTGTCGTTCGGGTTCCTCTCCGACGTCTCGGCCACCGACTGGCCCGGCCGCGTCCCGCGGGTCTGGCTCGCGTACCACCTGTACTCGTTCGAGCACAACCACCGGGTCCGCGCCAAGGTCGGCCTCCCCGAGGACCGGCTCCTGGCGCCGTCGGTGACCTCGGTGTTCCCCGCGGCGGACTGGCTCGAGCGCGAGGTCTACGACATGTACGGCGTCGAGTTCGAGGGGCACCCGGACCTCCGGAGGATCCTGATGCCGGAGGACTGGGTGGGGTACCCGCTGCGGAAGGACCACCCGCTGGGCGGCGTGGCCACCCAGTACAAGGGCGCGTTCGTCCCTCCGCCCGACCAGCGGGGGCTGTGATGGGCGGCGATCGCTGATGGTCGACCAGGTCCCCCGCGATCTCGGCGGCCCCCAGGTGGCCCAGGGCGTGTCCGCGCAGGAGCTTCGCGAGGACCTGATGGTCCTGAACATGGGGCCCCAGCACCCCTCGACGCACGGCGTCCTGCGCCTGCTCCTGACGCTCGACGGCGAGACGGTCGTGGAGTGCCGGCCGATCGTGGGATACCTCCACACGGGGATCGAGAAGAACGCCGAATACCGGACCTGGCAGCAGGGCGTGACGTTCGTCACCCGCATGGACTACCTGGCGCCGTTCTTCAACGAGCTGGCCTACTGCCTGTCGGTCGAGCGGTTGCTGGGGATCCAGGCCCCACCCCGGGCCCAGGCGCTCCGGGTCCTCCTCTGCGAGCTGACGCGGATCCAGAGCCACCTGGTGTGGCTGGCCACCACCGGGCTCGAGCTCGGGGCGGTCTCGATGATGCTGTACGGCTTCCGCGAGCGGGAGCTGATCCTCAGCATCTTCGAGCGCATCACCGGGCTGCGGATGAACTACGGGTTCATCCGGGTGGGCGGGCTGTCCATGGACTTCCCCGACGATGCCTTCGGCAGGATCCGGGAGTTCCTCGACCTCATGCCGCGCCGGATCGAGGAGTACGAGGACCTGCTGTCGCAGAACCCGGTGTGGATCGAGCGCAACCGCGGCATCGGGGTCCTCACCGCCGAGCAGTGCCTGCGGATCGGCGTCACCGGGCCGCTGCTCCGGGCGGCCGGGGTGGCCCACGACCTCCGCAAGGCGTCGCCCCTCTCGGGCTACGACCGGTACGACTTCGAGGTCCCCACGCGCACAGAGGGCGACTGTTACGCGCGGTTCGAGGTCCGGATCGAGGAGATGCGCCAGTCGCTGCGGATCTGCGAGCAGGTGCTGGAGGACGTCCCGCCGGGGCCGGTGATGATCGAGGACCCCAAGCTCCGGTGGCCGGCCCAGCTGTCGGTGGGCCCGGACGGCATCGGCAACTCCGACGAGTACGTGCGCCACATCATGGAGGAGTCGATGGAGGCGCTCATCAACCACTTCAAGATCGTGACCCAGGGCATCAAGGTTCCGGCCGGCGAGGTCTACACCGCCGTCGAGTCGCCCCGGGGCGAGCTCGGGTACTACGTGGTCTCCGACGGCGGCGTGCGGCCGTACCGGGTCCGGGTCCGCGACCCCTCGTTCTGCAACCTGCCGGCGCTGCCCGAGATGGTGCGCGGCCGGCTGGTCGCCGACGTCATCGCCTGCGTGGCGAGCGTCGACCCGGTCATGGGCGGGGTGGACCGCTGATGGCGGTGCTCTCGGAGGAGCTGCGGCGCCGGGCCGAGGAGCTGGCCGGGCGGTACCCCGACCGCCGATCGGCGCTGCTCCCGATCCTGTACCTGGTCCAGTCCGAGGAGGGCTACGTCAGCCGGGAGGGGATGCGGGAGGCCGGCGAGATCCTGGGGCTGACCACCGCCCAGGTCGAGGCCGTGGCCACCTTCTACACGATGTTCAGGAAGCAGCCGGCCGGGAAGTGGGTGATCTCGATCTGCACGAACCTGTCCTGCGGGCTGACCGGCGCGCTGCGCCTCTACGAGCGGGCCAAGGAGCAGCTCGGGCCGGGCGCCGGCACGATGACCGAGGACGGGTTGTTCACGCTCGAGGAGGCCGAGTGCCTCGGGGCCTGCGACGCCGCGCCGGTGGTCCAGGTGAACTACTGCAACTACGACCGGGTCACGGAGGAGCGGCTGCTCGAGATGCTCGAGCAGCTCCGGGCCGGCGAGGTGCCGCAGCCGTCGCGGGGGCCGAAGCCCGTCGAGCACCGGGCCATGTCCCGGATCCTGGCCGGGCTGGGGGACGACCGTGGCTGAGTTCGAGCGCGTGGTCACGGCGCGGTGGGACATCGAGGGCGCGGACCGTATCGACGGGTACCTCGAGCACGGGGGGTACCGGGCGCTGGCGAAGGCCCTGTCGATGTCGCCGGGCGCGGTGATCGACGAGGTCAAGACCTCCGGGCTCCGGGGCCGGGGCGGCGCCGGGTTCCCCACCGGCGTCAAGTGGGGATTCATCCCCCAGGACACCGGCAAACCCGTCTACGTGGTGTGCAACGCCGACGAGGGGGAGCCCGGGACGTTCAAGGACCGGGAGATCATCGAGCGCGACCCGCACCAGCTCCTCGAGGGCATCGCGATCGCCTCGTACGCCGTCGGGTGCCGGACGGCGTTCATCTACTGCCGGGGCGAGTTCCTGGAGCCCGCCCGGGTCCTGGAGCGGGCCCTCGGCGAGGCGTACGACCGGGGGTACCTCGGGAAGGGCATCGCCGGGAGCGACGTCGACCTCGAGATCGTGCTCCACCGTGGCGCCGGGTCGTACGAATGCGGCGAGGAGACCGCCCTCCTGAGCTCGCTGGAGGGAGGGCGCGGCCAGCCGAAGCTCCGGCCGCCGTTCCCCGCGGTCCGCGGCCTGTACCAGAGCCCCACCGTGATCAACAACGTCGAGACCCTGTCGACGATCCCGGCCATCGTGGACCGGGGCGGCTCGTGGTACGCCTCGATCGGCCCCGAGAAGTCCACCGGCACGAAGATCTTCTGCGTCTCGGGCAAGGTGGCCCACCCCGGGAACTACGAGGCGCCGATGGGCACCCCCGCCCGGGCGATCATCGACGAGCTGGCCGGTGGCGTGGCCGGCGGCAAGCGGGTCAAGGCCTGGACGCCGGGGGGGTCGTCGACGCCGTTCCTCACCGAGGAGCACCTCGACACCCCGATGGATTTCGAGTCGATCGCCGCGGCCGGCTCGCTGCTGGGGACCGGCGCGATGATCGTGCTCGACGAGAACGACTGCGTCGTCGACGCCGTCCTGCGGTTCACGCAGTTCTACGCCCACGAGTCGTGCGGCAAGTGCACGCCGTGCCGCGAGGGCACGTGGTGGCTGACGAAGATCCTGTACCGGATGGAGAACGGCGGCGGCCGGCTCGACGACATCGACGTCATGCAGGACGTCGGCGACAACATGCTGTTCAAGAACTTCTGCGCGCTGGGCGACGGCGCGGTCTCGCCGATCCACTCGTCGATCAAGTACTTCCGCGACGAGTACGCCGACCACGTCCGCGAGCAGGGCTGCCCGCTCCGCGAGCGGCCGCCGGTCGGCGCCGCGGAGGCGCGCGAGGCCGGGGCGGAGGGGTACGTCGAGCTCGGCGAGGTGCTCACCTGATGGGCGCGGAGCTCGTCACGCTGACGATCGACGGGAAGCAGGTCTCGGTGCCGAAGGGGACGCTCGTGATCCGGGCCGCGGAGGCGCTGGGGATCGAGATCCCGCGGTTCTGCGAGCACCCGCTCCTCGAGCCGGTCGGCGCCTGCCGGCAGTGCATCGTGGAGATCGAGGGCCAGCGGAAGCCCGTGACGTCCTGCACCACGCCGGCGGAGGACGGGATGGTGGTCAAGACCCAGCACACCAGCGACGCGGCGGCCAAGGCCCAGCGCGGGCAGCTGGAGTTCCTCCTCATCAACCACCCCCTCGACTGCCCGGTGTGCGACCGGGGCGGCGAGTGCCCGCTCCAGGACCAGGCCCTGGCGTACGGGCCCGGCGAGAGCCGGTACGTCGACCCGAAGCGGGTCTACCGCAAGCCGATCCCGCTCTCGCCGCTCGTGCTGCTGGATCGCGAGCGATGCGTCCTGTGCACGCGGTGCACCCGGTTCTGCGAGCAGATCTCCGGCGAGCCGTTCATCGAGATGTTCGACCGGGGCGCCGCCGAGCAGGTGGCCATCGCGCCGGGGGAGGACTTCCGCTCGCCGTTCTCCGGGAACACCGTGCAGATCTGGCCGGTGGGGGCGCTGACCTCGAGCACCTACCGGTTCGCGGCCCGCCCGTTCGACGTGAAGTCGGACGAATCGGTGTGCCCCCACTGCGCCTGCGGCTGCAACCTGCGCGTGGACATCCGCCGCGGGCAGGTCGTCCGCCACCTGGCCCGGGACAACCTCGAGGTCAACGACGCCTGGCTCTGCGACAAGGGCCGCTACGCGTTCCGGTTCCCCGACCACGACCGCGTCACGACGCCGCTGATGCGGGTCCCGGGGCTGGAGCCGGTGTCCTTCCGCGAGGTCTTCCAGGCGGTGGCCGAGCGGGCCCGGCCGGGCCGGGTGGGGTTCCTGGCCGGCGGGAGGCTGACCGACGAGGACGCCTACGCGCTGTCGAAGCTGGCCCGAACGGCGTTCGCCACGAACGACCTCGACCACCGGCTGCTCGGCGAGTCCGACGTCCCGCTGGAGGTCGAGCGCGCCGCGGCGGTCGGGATGCCGGTCACCTACCACGACGTCGAGGCGGCGCAGGCCATCGTGGTGGTCGGGCTGGACAGCCGCGAGGAGCTGCCGATCCTCCACCTCCGGATCCGCAAGGCCGTCCGGGCGACCGGAGCCCGGGCGTTCGTGGTCCACCCTCGCCGGACGCCGCTGGCCGCGGTGGCCCCCCACCTGCTGTGCCGTCCGGGCGGCGAGGGGGAGGCGGTCGAGCGGATCCTCTCGGCGGCCGGCGGCGACTCGGCCGAGGCCCGCGTGGGCGATGCCCTGCGCGAGGCGGGCGGGGCCGCGGTGGTGCTGGCCGGACCCCGGCTCGCCGACACCCCGGGCGGGCTGGCGATGGCGGCCAACCTGGCCGAGGCGTTCGGGGCCAAGTTCGCCTTCCTCCCGCGCCGGGCCGGGGACCGGGGCGCGTTGCGGGCCGGGGTCCACCCCCGGCTGCTGCCGGGCGGCCGTCGCGTCGACGACGGAGACGAGCGCGCCGCCGTGGAGGCGGTGTGGGGCGGCGTCCCGGCCGACCAGGGGCGCGACAGCCGGGCGATCCTCGAGGCCGCCGCCGCCAGGGAGCTCGACGCGTTGTTCCTGGTCGGGGTGGACCCCCTCTCCGACTTCCCCGACCCCGACCTGGTCCGCCGGGCGCTGGAGAACGTGCCGTTCACGGTCGTCCAGGACCTGGCGCTCGGCGAGTACGGCGACTACGCCGACGCCGTCCTCCCCGCCGCGGCGTACCTCGAGAAGGACGGGCACTTCACCGACTGGGAGGGCCGCGGCCAGCGCCTCCACCGGGTCCGTCCGCCGGCCGGCCTGGCGCGGCCGGACTGGGAGATCTTCCAGGAGCTGTCCGAGGTGGTCGGGGCCGACCTGGGCTTCGGCTCGCTGGAGGCGCTCCAGGCGGAGCTCGGCGGGCTCCTCGGGGGCCGCGCGGCCTCGCCCTCCGTCCCCAGCGCCCGCCGGGAGCCGCCGCCCGAGGAGGGGACCGTGACGCTGTTCACGTACCCGCTGCTGGTGGACGAGGGGCGGCTCTCCGTCCACGCCGACGAGCTGAAGGCCGCGCTCGAGGATGAGGCGTTCGTCGAGGTCCATCCCGACGAGGCGGCCCGCCTGGGCCTCGAGGACGGCGGCCGAGCCTTGGTGCGGACCGAGGCCGGCGAGGCCGAGCTGCCGGTGCGGGTGAGCGACGGCATCCTGCCCGGCGCGGCGTTCGTGCCGTTCAACCAGCCCGGGCTCCGGGCCAACCGGCTGCTCCGGGGCCGGCTCCGCGCCGCGGCCACGCTGGAGCCCGTGGGGGCCCGACATGAGGTGGGCGCCTGATGGACTGGGTGGACTGGCTCCTGCTGCTGGCCCGGGTCGGGATCGTGTTCGCCGCGCTCCTGGCCGCCGTGATGCTCGTGATCTGGGCCGAGCGGAAGGTCATCGCGGACATGCAGACCCGCCTGGGGCCGACCCGCGCCGGCCCGTTCGGGCTCCTGGTCACGCTGGCCGACGGCATCAAGCTGTTCTTCAAGGAGGGCATCACGCCCACCCAGGCGGACCGCCCGGTCTACGCGCTGGCCCCCGTGGCCTCGCTCCTCCCGGCGATCCTGGCGTTCGCGGTGGTCCCGTTCGGCGCGGGCGTCACGCTGTTCGGCCGCGAGGTCCCGTTCCAGCTGGCCGACCTCAACATCGGGATCCTCTTCATCCTGGCCATGGCCTCGCTGTCGGTGTACGGCGTGGTCCTGGCCGGGTGGGCTTCCGGCTCGGCCTACCCGCTGCTCGGCAGCATCCGCTCCAGCGCCCAGATGATCTCGTACGAGGTCGGGCTCGGCCTCGGGCTGGTCGCCGTGCTGATGTACTCGGGCACCGTGCGGATGTCGGGGATCGTGGCCGCGCAGGACCGGATCTGGAACATCATCCCGCAGTTCCCCGCCTTCCTGATCTACGGCATGGCCGCGCTCGCCGAGAGCAACCGCCCGCCGTTCGACCTCCCCGAGGCGGAGACCGAGCTGGTGGCCGGGTACCACACCGAGTACTCGGGCATCAAGTTCGCGATGTTCTTCCTGGCCGAGTACCTCCACACGATCACGCTGTCGGCCGTGGCCGTGACGCTGTTCTTCGGCGGATGGCGGGGGCCGATCTTCTCGTTCCTGCCGTGGCTGTGGCCGGTGCTGTGGTTCACGCTCAAGGTCGTCGCGCTCGTGTTCGTGTTCATCTGGATCCGGGCCACGATCCCCCGGATCCGGTACGACCGCCTGATGAACTTCGGCTGGAAGGTGCTGATCCCGTGGGGGCTGGTGTGGGTCCTGGCCACCGGGGCCATCGTCGTGCTCCCCGACGTCATCGGCCGCGACGCGCTGTTCCGGTGGGTCGCGATCGGGGCCGGCGTGGCCCTCCTGCTCTCGCTGATCGCCCCGCTGTTCACCCGGCGCGCGGGCGGGACGCGGCCCGCGGAGGAGGCCCGCCGGTGAGCGTCTGGGGCGCGATCAAGGGCCTTTCCGTCACGTTCCGGAACATGTTCCGGAAGCCGGTGACGGTGCGGTACCCACAGGAGATCCCCGACCTGCCGCCCCGTTCCCACGTCGGACGGCACCTCCTCAACCGCCACGAGAACGGCCTCGAGAAGTGCATCGGGTGCGAGCTGTGCGCCTGGGCCTGCCCGGCCGACGCCATCTACGTCCAGGGCGAGGACAACGACCCCGAGGCGCCGGTCTCCGCCGGCGAGCGCCACGCGTCCGTGTACCAGATCAATTACCTGCGCTGCATCATGTGCGGCCTCTGCGTCGAGGCCTGCCCCACCCGGGCGCTGACGCTCACCTCGAACTTCGAGCTGTCGTGGGAGACGCGGGAGGACGCCATCCTCGAGAAGGGCGAGCTCCTCCAGCCGCCGGGGAAGCTGGGGACGGCACCCGGCACGGACCAGGGTCGGTAGCGATGGACCTCGTGGTGTTCTGGATCGCGGCCCCGGTCGCGGTGGGCGCCGCGATCCTGATGCTCGTCCAGCGGAACGCCGTCCACTCGGCGCTGTTCCTGATCCTGAACCAGTTCATGCTCGCGGTGTTCTTCGTGCTCCTGGGAGCGCCGTTCCTGGCCGCCGTCCAGGTCATCGTCTACGCCGGCGCCATCATGGTCCTGTTCCTGTTCGTGATCATGTTCCTCGGCGTCGATCGCCGCGAGGCGCTCGTGGAGACGATCCGCGGGCAGCGGGTGGTGGCCATCGCGCTCGGCCTGTTGCTCGTCGCGGAGGTCGTGGTCGCCGTCCGGCTGGGGGTCGGGATCGCCGGGGCCGCGGTCGCCGAGGTGGGGCCGGGGTTCGGCTCGATCGAGGCCGTCGGGCGGCGGCTGTTCACGCAGTACGTGTTCCCGTTCGAGGTCACCTCGATCCTGCTGATCGTGGCGGCGGTGGCGGCGATGGTCCTGGCCCGCCGCCGGGCCCGCGGCCTGCCGGAGCCGGGGCAAGCCGCCGAGCCCGAGCGGCCGCGGCCCCGGGAGCCGGAGGCGGACCCGGTCCGGTGAGGACGCCGATCGGCTACTACCTGCTGTTGTCGGCGCTGCTGTTCACGATCGGCACCGTCGGCGTGCTGATCCGACGGAACGCGCTGGTCATCTTCATGTCGGTCGAGCTCCAGCTCAACGCCGTGAACCTGTCGCTGGTGGCCTTCTCGCGGCAGCTCGGCCAGGTCGACGGGCAGATCCTGGCGTTCTTCTCGATGGTGGTGGCCGCGGCGGAGGTCGTGGTGGGGCTGGCCATCATCGTGGCGATCTTCCGCCGCCGGGCCTCGGCCAGCGTGGACGACGTCAGCGTGCTCCGATGGTAGAGCTGGAGCGCCCCGTCCTCCTCCAGATGCCCTTCGCCTGGCTGATCCCGGCGCTTCCGCTCGCCGGTGCGGTGCTCCTGCTGTTGGCGGGAAAGCCCCTCCGCCGGATCGCCGGCGGTCTCGCGTCCGCCCTGGTGGGTCTGTCGTTCGCGGTGGCCCTCGTGCACTTCATCGCTCTTGTGGGCCACGCGGGAAGACCGCAGGTCAACGTCCACCTCTTCGACTGGATCTCGGTGGGCTCGTTCCAGGCGCCGGTCGAGCTGCGGGTCGACCCGCTGTCGATGGTCATGGCGCTCACCGTGACCGGCGTCGGGTTCCTGATCCACGTGTACTCGATGGACTACATGCACGGCGACCCCCGCTACAGCCGGTACTTCGCGTACATGAACCTGTTCGTGTTCTTCATGCTGACGCTGGTCCTGGCCAACAACTTCGTGCTGCTGTACGTCGGCTGGGAGGGCGTCGGCCTCTGCTCCTACCTGCTGATCGCGTTCTGGTACGAGCGCCGGGCGGCCGCCGACGCGGGCAAGAAGGCGTTCATCGTCACCCGCATCGGGGACACGGCGATGCTGATCGGGATCTTCCTCATCTTCGCCACGACGGGATCCGTCCGGTTCGATGAGGTGTTCGGCCAGGCGGGGGGCATCGCCTCCGGCACCGCCACGGTCATCGCGCTGCTGTTGTTCGCCGGGGCGGTGGGGAAGTCCGCGCAGCTCCCGCTCCACACCTGGCTCCCCGACGCCATGGAGGGCCCCACGCCGGTCTCCGCCCTCATCCACGCCGCCACGATGGTCACCGCCGGCGTCTACCTCGTGGCCCGGGCCCATCCGGTGTTCGAGGCCGCGCCCGGGGCGCTGGAGGTCGTGGCCGTCGTCGGCCTGGTCACCGCGGTCTACGCCGGGCTCTCGGCGATCGGCCAGGACGACCTGAAACGCGTGCTGGCGTACTCCACGATCAGCCAGCTCGGCTACATGTTCCTGGCCGTCGGCGTCGGCGCCTACGCCGTGGGGATCTTCCACCTCGTGGCCCACGCGTTCTTCAAGGCCCTGCTGTTCCTGGCGGCCGGCAGCGTGATGCACGCCACCGGCGGGGAGATCAACGTGCTGCGCCTGGGGGGCCTGCGGAGGGCCATGCCGTTCACCGCGGCGATGTTCGCCATCGGCTCGCTGGCCCTGGCCGGGGTTCCGATCTTCGCCGGGTTCTTCAGCAAGGACCAGATCCTGGCGGCGGCGTACGAGGGAGGCCGCATCGGGCTGTGGGTGACCGGCCTGGTGGCCGCCGGGCTGACGGGGCTCTATGTCACTCGCGCCTACCTCCTGACGTTCGCCGGGGAGCCCCGCCACGAGGGCCATCCCCACGAGGCCCCGGCGCTGATGCGGATCCCGATGGCCCTGCTGGCGGTCGGCGCCGTGGCCGGGGGGCTGCTGGGGCTCTCGGCGGAGACGGGGCGCGTGCACGGCTTCCTGCAGCCGGTGTTCGGCGAGGCCGCCCGTCCCCACGGCGGTCTGTCGGAGCTCACGCTGTCGGCGATCGCCACCGCCGTGGCCCTGGCGGGCATCGGCGTCGCGGTCGTGGTCTACGCCTCCCGGTGGATCGACTGGATGGCGCTCCGCGTCCGGCTGTCCGGCGTCCGGCGGGCGCTGGCCCACGGGCTGTACGTCGACGACGCCTACGGCGCCCTCCTGGTGCTTCCGGGGAAGGCTGCCTCGGCGTTCCTGGCGTACGTGTTCGACGCCCGGGTCGTCGACGGCGCCGTCAACGGCCTGGGGCGGGCGTTCGGCCGCCTGGCCGGCGTGGGGCGCCGGCTCCAGACGGGGCTCGTCCGGACCTACGCGCTGGCGTTCCTGCTCGGCGCCTCCGCCGTGCTGCTCTTCGTCGTGGGGAGGTCGTAGGTGGCCGGCTTCCCCTGGCTGACCGTCGTGGTGTTCGCCCCGGCGGTCGGCGCCGTGGCGCTCCTGCTGGCGGTCGGGGTGGGAGGCGGCGGCCGCCGGGGCGCCGGGGCGGCGACCGCCGCCCGGTGGTGGGGGCTGGCGGTGTCCGGCGCCACGTTCGTGGTCTCGCTGGGGATCCTGGCCGGGTTCGACGGCCGCTCCGCCGGGTTCCAGCTCGTGGAGCGCGCGACGTGGGTGGGCCCGCTGAACTTCCAGTACGCGCTGGGCGTCGATGGCATCAGCCTGTTCATGGTCCTGCTCACGACGTTCCTGGTCCCGCTGTCGATCCTGGCGAACTGGCGGGTGGATCGGCAGGTCCCGTACTTCATCGCCTCGCTGCTCCTGCTGGAGACGGCGATGCTCGGCGTCTTCGTGGCCCTCGACCTCCTGCTGTTCTTCGTCTTCTTCGAGGCCCTCCTGTTCCCGATGTACCTGGTCATCGGGATGTGGGGGTACGAGCGGCGGGTCTACGCCGCGGTGAAGTTCTTCCTGTACACGATGGCCGGCTCGGCGTTCCTGCTGGTGGCCATCCTGTTCCTCTACTTCCGCTCCGGCACGGTCACCGGCACGCCGACGTTCCTGCTCCAGGACCTCGTCGGACTGGAGCTGCCCGCGGTCACCGCCCGGTGGCTGTTCCTGGCGTTCTTCGTGGCGTTCGCGGTCAAGGTGCCGCTGTTCCCCCTCCACACCTGGCTGCCGGATGCCCATACCGAGGCGCCCACCGCGGGCTCGGTGATCCTGGCCGGGATCCTGCTGAAGATCGGGGCCTACGGGCTGATCCGGTTCAACCTGACGCTGTTCCCCGAGGCCTCGATGTACTTCCGCGACCTCGTCTTCGTGCTGGCCGTGATCGGGATCACCTACGGGGCCATCGTGGCGCTCATCCAGACCGACCTGAAGCGGCTGGTCGCGTACTCCAGCGTCTCCCACCTCGGGTTCGTGGTCCTGGGGATCTTCGCCGGGACGCTCCAGGGCATGTCCGGCGGCGTGATCCAGATGGTCAACCACGGCCTGTCCACGGGGGCGCTGTTCATGCTCGTCGGGATGCTGTACGAGCGGACCCACACCCGGGACATGGGCGCGATGGGCGGGCTCGCCAGCCGGGTCCCCGTGCTGGCCGGGTTCTTCCTGGTCGTGGCGCTGTCCTCGCTGGCCCTGCCCGGGCTGAACGGCTTCGTGGGCGAGTTCCTGGTGCTGCTCGGCACGTTCGTGGTCAGCGGCCCGTACGCCATCGTGGGGGCCACCGGGGTGGTGCTGGCGGCGATCTACCTGCTGTGGGCGTACCAGCGGGTGATGCACGGCGAGCCCAGGGGCGAGGCCGCCTATCCCGACCTGTCGGTGCGGGAGTACGCCGCGCTGGTCCCCGTCGTGGCGCTGATCGTGGCCATCGGCGTCTACCCGAAGCCGTTCCTCGACCGCATCGAGCCGGCGGCCGAGCGCCACGCCGAGGTCATCGGCGTCGAGCGGCCGGCCGGCGCCCTCCAGGCGGGGGGTGACTGAGTGCCGCAGCCCCCGGACATCGTCTTCAGCCCGATCCTCCCCGAGCTGATCCTGGCGGTGGCCGGCATGGCCGTGCTGCTGATCGACGCGGCCTGGCCCCGTCGCGACCAGCGCGTGGCCGTGGGACTCACGCTGGCCGGCCTGGCCGGCGCCGCCCTGGCCTCCATCCGGCTGTGGGGCATCGCCGAGCGGTTCGTCTCCGAGCGCGCCGCCCAGGCCGCGGGCCAGACGGGCGTCGACGTGACGGTCCTGGGCGGCATGGTGGCCGTCGACCAGTACGGGGCGTTCTTCCGGCTGGTGATCCTGGCCGCGGCCGCCACGGCGGCCCTGCTGTCGTTCCACTACCTCGAACGGACCGGCGAGGGGCGGGGCGAATACTACGCGCTGCTGCTGTTCGCCACGTCCGGCATGACGCTGATCACGGTCGCCGCGGACCTGCTGATGGTGTTCATCGCCCTCGAGGTCCTGTCACTGTCGCTATACGTGATGGCCGGGTTCTCTCCCCGGCGGCCGGCGTCGCAGGAGGCGGGCCTGAAGTACTTCCTCCTGGGGGCGTTCTCCTCGGCGTTCTTCCTCTACGGCATCGCCCTGGCCTACGGGGCGGCGGGGACCACGAGCCTGTCGGGGATCGCCGGCGAGATCGGCGGGGAGACCGGGAGCGTGGCCCTGGCCATGGCGGCGGCCGGCCTGCTGACCGTGGGCTTCGCGTTCAAGGTGGCCGCCGTGCCGTTCCACATGTGGACGCCGGACGTCTACCAGGGCGCGCCCACCTCGGTGACGGCGTTCATGGCCGCGGGCACGAAGGTGGCCGGCTTCGCCGCGCTGATCCGCGTGGCCAGCGTGGCCCTCGGCGGCCTGGGCTGGGAGCTGACCCCGATCCTGTACGGCATCGCCGCCGTGACGATGGTGGTCGGCTCCGTGCTGGCCATCGCCCAGCAGGACGTGAAGCGCATGCTGGCCTACTCCTCGATCGCCCACGCCGGGTTCGTCCTGGTCGGCGTGGCAGCCGCCAACCAGCAGGGGATCTCCGGGGCCATGTTCTACCTGGTGGCCTACGCGGCCATGATCCTGGGCGCGTTCGCCGTGGTGGTCGTGGTCTCGCGCCGCGGCGAGGAGCGGACCTCGCTGGCCTCGTACCGGGGCCTGGCCCGCCAGAGCCCCGGCGTGGCGGCGCTGCTGGCCCTGTTCCTGCTGTCACTGGCCGGGATCCCGCCGACCGCCGGGTTCATCGCCAAGGTCCTGGTGTTCCAGGCGGCGGTGGACGCGGGGCTGGCCTCGCTGGTGGTCATCGCCGTCCTGGCCAGCGTGATCGCGGCGTTCTTCTACCTCCGCCTGATCGTCCTGTCGTACATGTACGAGCCGGAGGAGGAGGTCCCGCTCCGGACGGCCCCGGCGCCTGCGGTGGCCCTGGCCGCCATGGCCGCCGCGACGCTCGCGTTCGGGGTGTTTCCCTCGCTGCTGCTGGACGTCCTCCGCACCGCCGCCATCCTCCGCTGGTGACCGGTAGCCGGCAGAGGGAGCGGGTACCATCCCGGCGATGACGCGGACGACCTGGCGGGACCTCCAGACGCCCGATCCCGTCCTCGAGGCCGAGGTGCGCCGCGGCCTGGAGGCGGTGGAGGCCGACCTCCGGGAGGCGGTGCGCTCGGACGTGCCGCTGGTCTCCGCGGCGGCCGGGTACCTGCTCTCGGCCGGCGGGAAGCGCTTCCGCCCGCTGCTCGTGCTCCTCGGGGGCCGGTTCGGCGAACCCGAGGACCCGCGGCTGGTGCTGGGCGCCGTGGCCATCGAGCTCACCCACCTGGCGACGCTCCACCACGACGACGTCATCGACGAGGCCGACTTCCGGCGAGGGATCGCCTCGGTCAACGCCCGGTGGGACAACACCGTGGCGATCCTCACCGGGGACTACCTGTTCGCCCGGGCGTCGGAGATCTCCGCGGACCTGGGGCCGGCGGTCACCCGGCTGCTGGCGGTGACGATCGCCAAGGTCTGCGAGGGCCAGATCCGGGAGGCGGCCTCCGCCGGGAGCCTGGAGACCGACGAGCACGCGTACCTCGAGGTCATCCGGCGCAAGACGGCGGCGCTGATCGCCACCTCGTGCCGGCTGGGAGGCATGCTGTCCGGGGCGGCGCCGGAGGAGATCGACCGCCTGGAGCGCTTCGGCGAGGCCCTGGGGCTCGCCTTCCAGCTCTCGGACGACATCATGGATGTCACGGAGGACGAGGAGACCCTGGGGAAGGAGCCCGGCGTCGACCTGAAGGAAGGCGTCTACACCCTTCCCGTGATCTACGCGCTGCGCGACTCCGCCCGCCGCGACGAGCTCCGCGCGCTGCTGGAGCCCGGCCCGCCGGACGGCGAGCGGCTCCGGGGCGCGCTGGAGATCGTCAGCTCCGACGGTGTTCTGGACCGGGCCCGCGAGGCCGTGACCGCGGAGGTCCGCCGGGCCCTGGCGGAGGCCGATCGGCTCCCCGAGGGGGTGGCGCGCGAGGCGCTCCTCCACCTGGCCCGGTTCATCGCCGCCCGCTGCGGCGCCCGAGCCTGAGCGCGGTGAGCCGGGAGCTGATCCGCCGCTACGTCGAGGCGAACCACGCCCGCGACTTCGATGCGCTGCGCGGGATGCGCCACCCGGGCTGGACCGCGGAATGGCCCCAGTCGGGCGAGCGGGTCCCGAGCCACGACGCCGATGTGGCCATCCACGAGGCGTACCCGGGCTACCCCGCCCACCAGCTGGCCCACGTCGCCGGGCGAGACGAGCGGTGGACGCTGGCGCCGACGATGACCCCGGTGCGCGTGGTGGGGGCCGGGGGGGTCTGGGCGGCGGAGCTCCTCCTCGACTACGGGGACGGCCGGCGCTACCACTCCCCGGGGATCGTCGAGCTCCGCGACGGGCTCGTGTGGCGCGAGACGGTGTACTGGGCGGCCCCCTTTGAGGCCCCCGCCTGGCGCGCCGACCTGGTCGAGGCCATCGAGGCCGGCGCGGTCGACGTCTCCGCGGACGGCGGTCCCGAGGAGGAGGAGGCGCACGTGGAGGCGGTCCGCCGCTACGCTGACGCAGCGGCCGCCGGGGACCTGGCCTCCGCGCTCCGCGGGCTGTACCACGAGGACGCCGTGGAGGACATCCCGCAGTCGGGGGAGCGCGTCCGGGGGGTCGAGCGGATGATCGCCATCGTCGAGCGCCACCCGGCCACCCCCCGCCTGGAGCTCCGCCGTGCGGCCCCCATCGGGAACGTGGTGCTGACCGAGAAGGGGCTCCGGTACGGCGACGACCTGTGGCTCGAGTTCGCCGTCAAGGAGTTCCGCGGCGATCGGGTGGCCCGGGTCACCGAGTACTTCGCGCAGCCGTTCGAGGCCCCCGAGTGGCGGGCCCGCTGGGTGGAGCGGCTGTGAGCCCGGTGGACCCGAGCCGCCGGCCCCGCCGCGGCGCCCGGGCCGGCTCGCGGCCGAGCGAGACGACTAGTCCACGACGATGCACCGGACGCCGGTTTCGGCCCATCCGAGCTTCCGATCCGGGTCGTCGGGGTCGCGGAGGCGGGCCTTGAACCCGAGGCAGCTCGACATGGCGGCCGGATCCCAGTTGGGGACCACGAACCGCTTCGACGGCGCACGCACGCCCTGCTTCCACCAGCGCCAGCCGCCCCCGCGACTGTACTTGACGTCGTAGACGAGGCCCTCCGGGGCCCGCCGGGTGGCCCACCGGACGCGGACCGATCGCTGTCCGAACCAGTCGTCGCCGCCCGGTCCGACCGCCGGCTTCACCGAGAAGCGGCCGGTGTCGCTGCGCGCCGTGTACAGGCCCTCCTGGGCCTCGTCGAAGCGGTACCGCCCCGCGGCCCACGGATCGAAGACCAGGCCCTCCTCCGGGGCGATCGGCCCCCACTCGAACAGCCCGCTCCGGTCGACCAGGGTGTGGGGAAGGTCGCCATCGTTGCGGAAGGCCACGTTGCCGTGTCCGAGCACCAGGTCGTGCTCGCTGGGCGTGACCGTGAAGTCCAGGCCGTCGGACGTGAGCGCGTCCTCCAGCACGAACCGGTCGGGTCCCGCCGCGGCCGGCGTGGCCATGAGGGCCACGGCCAGCAGCGGGAGCGCGTGCCGCGCCGCGGTGCGCATGCCCCCCCCTTCCTTCGGAGCGACCGTGTCGATCCGATGTTTTGGTTCGACGTGAACGGGCCGGTTCCTCCCTCCACGGCCGATCCGGTTTCGCGCCACCGCCGAGGGCTCCTGTAGAATCCGCTTGAGAATCGGTTCACAAGCAGCCGGTTCCCCACATCGTGGACGAGTACTTCCGCTCGTACGGGACGATCGTGCTGCTCACCGCGTTCGGGGTGGGCCTGGTGGCGGTGGCCATCGGCGCCGCCCGGGCGGTGGCGCCGCGCCGGCCGCTGCCCGAGAAGCTGACCACCTACGAGTGCGGCATCGATCCCGTGGGCGAAGGGTGGTCGCAGAGCCAGATCCGGTACTACATCTACGCGTTCCTGTTCGTGATCTTCGACGTCGAGAGCGTGTTCCTGTTCCCCTGGGCCGTGGTGTTCGAGCGGCTCGGCATGTTCGCCGTCGTGGAGATGGCGATCTTCATCCTGATCCTGGCCGTCGGGCTGGTGTACGCCTGGCGGAAGGGGGTGCTGCGGTGGGCCTGATCGAGAAGACCCCGCTGACCGAGCTCCAGCCGGTGAAGTTCCTGCTGAACTGGGGGCGCCGGTACTCGCTGTGGGTGATGAACTTCGGGCTGGCGTGCTGCGCCATCGAGCTGATCGCCACGTCCACGTCGAAGCACGACTTCATCCGGCTGGGGGTTATCCCGTTCGCCCACGGGCCGCGGCAGGCCGATCTCCTGGTGGTGGCCGGCACGGTCACCGACAAGATGGCCCCGGCGCTCAAGCGCGTCTACGACCAGATCCCCGACCCGAAGTACGTGATCTCGTTCGGCTCCTGCTCGAACTGCGGGGGCCCGTACTGGGACTCCTACTCGGTGACCAAGGGGGTCGACCAGATCATCCCGGTGGACGTCTACGTCCCCGGATGCCCTCCGCGGCCGGAGGCTCTGCTGCACGGCATCATCAAGCTGCAGGAGAAGATCGCCCACGAAGACATCCGGGAGAAGTGGAGTGGCCAGCTCACCGGGGCGCCTGCGGGCAGCTGACGTCACCGGACGCCTGCGGGCCCGGTTCGGCCAGGACCTCCTGGAGACCTCGGAGGCGCTGGACCAGGCCACCGTCCGCATCACGCGCGAGCGGTACCGCGAGCTCATCGGGACGCTCAGGGACGACGAGGACTTCGACTGTGACTTCTATGACTTCACCACCGCGGTCGACGTCGGGGACGGCGGCTTCGACGTCGTGACCCAGCTGTGGTCGACCTCCCGGAGGCACGCCGTGCGGGTGAAGGTGGCCGCGGGGCGGGAGGAGCCGTCGGTCCCGAGCATCTCCGACCTCTACGGCGGTGCCAACTGGCACGAGCGCGAGACGTGGGAGCTGTTCGGGATCGACTTCGAGGGCCACCCCCAGCTGGTGAAGCTCGTCCTCCCCGAGCAGTTCGAGGGGCACCCGATGCGCAAGGACTTCCCGCTGGCCACCCGGCTGGCCAAGCCGTGGCCCGGGGCCGAGGAAGGCGCCGAGGAGGAGGAGGAGCCGTGAGCTTCATCGACGCCTTCTTCTCGAACGTCTGGGTGGTGGCCCTGCTGAAGGCCGGCGTCGTGATGGTCTTCTTCCTGTCGGCCCCGCTGGCGATCGGCTACGCCGAGCACAAGGTCCTGGCGCACATGCAGCACCGCCTCGGGCCCATGGAGGCGGGCCGGTTCCACGGCTGGGCGCAGCTGATCGCCGACGGCGTGAAGTTCGTCCAGAAGGAGGACATCGTCCCCCGGGCTGCGGACCGGTGGGTGTTCTCGCTGGCGCCGGCCGTGGTGCTGGTGCCGGTCATCCTGGCCTTCGTGGTGATCCCGTTCGGGACCACGATCTGGGTCGAGGACCTCGAGGTCGGGCTGTTCTTCCTGCTGGCCATCTCGGCGGTCCAGGTGATCGGGATCCTGATGGCCGGCTGGGCCTCGGCCAACAAGTTCTCGCTCATCGGGGCCATCCGGGGCGCGGCCCAGCTGATCGCCTACGAGCTCCCGCTGATCCTGGCCGCGGTGTCGGTGGCCATGCTGGCCGGGTCGCTCTCGCTGGTGGGGATCGTGGAGGCCCAGCGCGACTACTGGTTCGGGCTGGTCCAGCCGATCGGCCTGCTGATCTTCGTCATCGCCTCGCTGGCCGAGCTGTCGCGGACCCCGTTCGACATGCCGATCGCCGACTCCGAGATCATCTTCGGGGCGTTCACCGAGTACACCGGGCTGAAGTTCGCCTTCTTCCTCCTGGCCGAGTACGCCGGCATCGTCCTGCTCTCGGCGGTGGCCTCCGTGCTGTTCCTCGGCGGGTACCTGGCGCCGCCGCTCCTGGGGTTCATCCCCGAGCCGATCTGGATGTCGGCCAAGATCGGCGCGATCTCGTTCCTGATCATCTGGCTGCGGGCCACGTATCCGCGGCTCCGCGAGGACCAGCTCCAGCGGTTCTCGTGGATCGTGCTGATCCCGCTGGCCCTGGCCAACATCCTGGTGACCGCCGTGGTCAAGGTGCTCGTCTAGATGGCCACCACCGACGTTCCCCGCGGCTTCGAGGAGCAGGAGCAGGCCGCCCGGCCGATCTCCCGGGGCCTCCCGGGCCTGGGGCTCCTCAAGGGCCTGTTCGTGACGCTCAAGCACCTGCTGTCCCGGTCGGTGACCCAGCAGTACCCCCACGAGAAGCCCGACCTCCCGCCGCGGAGCCGGGGGGTGATCGCCCTCAAGCCCGAGAACTGCACGGTGTGCTGGAAGTGCTCCCGCGAGTGTCCCGACTGGTGCATCTACATCGAGGCCCACAAGGAGACGCACCCGCCGGCCTCCGGGGGCCGGGCCCGCTCGGTGAAGGTGCTGGACCGGTTCGCCATCGATTACGCGCTCTGCATGTACTGCGGGATCTGTGTCGAGGTCTGTCCGTTCGACGCGCTGTTCTGGACGCCGGAGTTCGAGTACGCGACGTACAGCATCGCCGAGCTCACGCACGAGAAGGAGCGGCTCGACGAGTGGACCTACACGGTGAAGCCGCCGCCGGAGCTCGAGGACGGCGCCGAGCCCGTCGAGGAGGCCCCGGCCCCGGCGCCGGTCTCCGAGGCGCCGACGTCGGCGGCGCCGATCGAGCGCCCCGGCGCCGCGGAGCCGCCGCCGGCCGCCGTCCCCCCGCCCCGCCCGGCGGAGGCCCAGGTGGCGCCCCCCGCCGAGCAGGCCCAGAAGCGTCCCGAGGAGGCGGAGGCCCCGGCCCCGGCCGCCGCCATGCCGGAGAGCCCGGCCACCGGTGAGGCGGAGCCGCCGCCGCACGACATGCGGGCCGAGGTGGAGCCGGATCAGGCCACGTACGACCGCGTCCTCCAGGAGGAGATGGCCAAGGGCACCGACCGCCGGGTCGCCGAGGGGCGGGCCAAGGCGGCGGCGATCCGGGCGGCCCGCGCCCGGCAGCGCGAGGGATGACCCGGGTGACACGGGTGACACGGTGAGCGCCCCGTGACCCTCCACGAGTGGATCTTCTCCGGGCTGGGCGTGGTGGCCCTCGGCGCCGCGCTGCGGTTGGTCACCTCGCGGAACGTGGTCCACGCGGCGCTGTTCCTGGTGGCGGCGCTCTCCGCGGTGGCCGCGATCTACCTGCTCCTGGCCGCCGAGTTCGTCGCCTGGGTCCAGGTCCTGATCTACGTGGGGGCCATCGTCGTCCTGCTGCTGTTCGGGCTGATGCTCACCAGGGCCCCGATCGGGCGGGAGGCCCTCGACAACCAGCAGCGCGGCGTCGCGGCGATCGTGGCCCTCGGCGTGGCGGCGGGGCTCGGCTACCTGGGCTGGGACGCGTTCGCCGGGGGACGGCCCATCGAGCTGGAGAGGTCGTCGACCGCCGCGATCGGCGAGCAGCTGTTCAGCACGTTCGTCCTGCCGTTCGAGGTCGTGTCGTTCCTGCTCCTGGCGGCGCTGATCGGCGCCATCGTGCTGGCCCGGCGGGAGGAGCCGTGATCCCAGCCGAGCGGTCTCGCTCCCCTCGGTCCGCGGAGGCCCCGGCGTGATCCGCCTGCCGCTGGTGCTGATCTTCTCCGGGGCCCTGTTCGCCATCGGCGTCTACGGGGTGCTGGCCCGGCGCAACGCGGTCCTGGTGCTCATGTCGATCGAGCTCATGCTGAACGCCGTCAACGTCAACCTGGTGGCCTTCTCCCAGTGGCTCCGAGACGGGCTGGTGGCCGGCCAGGTGTTCGCGCTGTTCGTGATCACCGTGGCCGCCGCCGAGGTGGGGATCGGGCTGGCGATCGTGATCCTCATCTTCCGCAACCGGGAGACCATCAACGTCGACGAGGTGAACCTCCTCCGGTGGTGAGGCAGTGATCGAGCAGGCGTGGCTGATCCCGGTCATCCCGCTCGCCGCCACGCTGCTCATCGTGTTCTTCGGCAAGCGCGAGCCCCTCCGCGGCGCGGGGATCAGCATCCTGGCCACCGGCGCGGCGTTCGTCATCTCGGTGGCCGTCTTCGTCCAGGTCCTGGGCGGCGCCCACGCGGAGCGGTCGTGGCCGTGGTTCGAGATCGGCGACCTCCGGTTCGAGATCGGGATGAACGTCGACGGGCTGGCCGCCGTGATGTTCGTCGTGGTCACCCTCGTCTCGCTGCTGGTCCAGATCTACTCCGTGGGCTACATGGCCCACGAGCCCCGGTTCACCTGGTACTTCGCGGCGCTGTCGCTGTTCACGGGGTCGATGCTGAACCTGGTCATCGCCAACGACCTGTTCCAGCTCCTGGTCGGCTGGGAGCTGGTGGGGATCTGCTCCTACCTCCTGATCGGCCACTTCTGGGAGGAGAAGGAGAACGCCGACGCCGCGAACAAGGCCTTCATCACGACGAGGACCGGCGACGTCCCGTTCGTGTTCGGCATCTTCGTCCTGACGTTCGCCGCCGGGACCACGAACATCACCGAGATCACCGAGCTGGCCCAGGGCGGCGCCATCTCGGCGGGGGCCCTGACCGTGGCGGCCCTCCTGCTGTTCGGGGGGGCCATCGGCAAGTCGGCGCAGTTCCCGCTCCACGTCTGGCTCCCCGACGCCATGGCCGGGCCCACGCCGGTGTCGGCCCTGATCCACGCGGCCACGATGGTGGCCGCCGGCGTCTACATGGTCGGGCGGCTGTTCGGCGTGTTCGCCGGGTCGGCCGAGGCGCTGACGTTCGTGGCCGTGATCGGGGCGATCACGATGCTCATCGCCGCGCTCCTGGCCCTGGTGCAGGACGACATCAAGCGGGTCCTGGCGTACTCGACGGTGTCCCAGCTCGGGTACATGATGGCCGCGCTGGGGCTGGGCCCGGCCGGCTACACCGCGGGGCTGTTCCACCTGTTCACCCACGCGTTCTTCAAGGCCCTGCTGTTCCTCGGGGCGGGCTCCGTGATCCACGCCGTCCACAGCAACCGCATGTCGGAGATGGGCGGGCTGCGCACGGCCATGCCGGTGACGTTCTGGACGTTCATCATCGGCTCCGCGGCGCTGGCCGGGATCCCGCCCCTGGCGGGGTTCTGGTCGAAGGACGAGATCATCGTCGAGGCCTTCCGCGAGGCGCAGTACGGCGTGTGGATCGTGGCCGTGCTCACCGCGCTCCTCACGGCCTTCTACATGACCCGGGCCATCGCGCTCACGTTCTTCGGCGACTACCGGGGGCAGGGGCACCCGCACGAGTCCCCCCGGGTGATGACGGTGCCGCTCGTGGCGCTGGCCGGGCTGGCCGCGGTGGCCGGGTTCTACGGCGCGCCGTTCCTGGAGGGCGGGTTCAGCGAGCTCGTGCACTTCGGCGAGGAGGCGCACGCGGCGCAGTTCGATCTCGGCATGGCGGCGCTGTCCGTCGGCCTGGCCGCCGTCGGCATCGCCGCGGGCTGGGCCCTCTACGGCCGGTGGCGGGAGCGCGACCCCCTGCGGTCCCTCGGCCCGCTGTACGCGTTCCTGGACCGGAAGTACTTCCTCGACGACGTCTACCTGCGGGGCATCGTGCGGCCTATCCAGTACCCGATCGCTGCCTTCGTCAACTGGACGAGCCGCGTGATCCTCGACGGGATCGTGAACGGCTTCGGGATCCTGGCGAGGCTACTGGGGCGGGCCACGGAGGCCGTCGACCGCCGGGTCGTCGACGGCGCGGTCAACCGGGTGGCGGTCGGGACCGGGTGGACCGGCGCCCTGCTCCGCTACGTCCAGTCGGGCAACGTGCAGCGCTACGCGGTGTTCCTGTTCGTCGGCGTGGCCGTCCTGGCCGTGATCTTCACCCGAGTCTGATGGGGGTCTGATGTTCGAGACGTGGGCGTTGTCGCTGGCGGTGTTCCTCCCCACCGTGGGGACGATCGTGATCGCCCTCGTTCCGCGCGAGCGAGACCGGCTGATCCGCCTCCTGGGCATCCTGTTCACCGGCGCGGCCCTGCTGGTCGGGATCGTCGTCCTGTTCGGGTTCGACTTCTCGGCGCCCGGAGCGTTCGGCGCGGCGCAGGGGGCCAGCGCGCTCCAGTACCGCGTCGACGTGTCGTGGATCTCGGCGATCGACGCGCGCTACCACATGGGTCTCGACGGCGTGAGTCTCCCGCTGCTCGTGCTGACGCTCCTGCTCTCGTTCCTGTGCATGGTCTACACGTGGCGGTTCCTCCCCGAGCCGGGGCGGCCCAAGCCGTTCGTGGCCCTGCTGCTGCTCCTGCAGACCGGGATGGCCGGGACCTTCGTGGCGTTCGACCTGGTGCTGTTCTTCGTGTTCTGGGAGCTGGTCCTGGTCCCGATGTACTTCCTGATCGGCGTGTGGGGCGGGCCGAACCGCGAGTACGCCGCGATCAAGTTCTTCCTCTACACGCTGTTCGGCAGCCTGTTCATGCTCCTCGGGTTCCTGGCCATGTACTTCAAGGCCAACCCGAACACGTTCGACATGATCGCGCTCCAGCAGGCCGGCGGGACGTTCGGGCGGACGTTCCAGCTCGTGGTGTTCGCCGGTCTGTTCCTGGGCTTCGCCATCAAGGTGCCGATGTGGCCGTTCCACACCTGGCTCCCGGACGCGCATACCGAGGCGCCCACGGTGGGCTCGGTGCTGCTGGCCGGCGTCCTGCTGAAGATGGGGACCTACGGCTTCGTCCGCATCGCGTTGCCGATCCTGCCCCAGGCCGCGCGCATCTGGGCCCCGGTGATCGGCGTCCTGGCGGTGATCGCCATCTTGTACGCGGCGCTGGCGTGCCTGGCCCAGCGCGACCTGAAGCGCCTGATCGCGTTCTCCTCGGTCGGCCACATGGGGTTCGTGATGCTCGGGACGGCGACGCTGACGGACGTGGGGATCAACGCGGCGATCTACGGCATGGTCGCGCACGGCATCATCACCGGGATGCTGTTCTTCCTGGCCGGCTCGCTGCACGAGCGCTACCACACCCGGGAGATCGCCGAGATCGGCGGCGGGATGCTCCAGAAGGTCCCCTACCTGGCGAGCGTCCTGGCGTTCACGGCCATCGCCTCCCTGGGGCTCCCCGGGCTGGCCGGGTTCTGGGGCGAGGTCATGGCCCTGCTGTCCTCGTATCGGCCGGCGCCGGGCCTGTCGCTCGGCCTGTTCCGGACGCTGATGGTGTTCGGCGGGATCGGCACGGTCCTCACGGCGGGCTACTTCCTGTGGATGCTCCAGCGGGTGAACCTCGGGACGGTGCCCGAGCGATGGCGGGACAAGCAGTTCCGCGACATGACGGCCGTCGAGTACGTGTCGTGGGCGCCGCTGCTGGTGGCCATCGTCGTGCTGGGGGTCTTCCCGCGCATCGTGCTCGGCGTGACGAACGAGGCCGTCGGGACGCTGCTGACGCTGTTCTGACGACATGCCGTTCGACGTCGACTACCACGCCATCGCCCCGGAGCTGATCCTCGCCGGCACGCTCCTGGTGGTGCTGCTGGGCGACCTGCGGCTCCGCCCGGAGCGGAAGTGGTGGTCGATGGTCCTGGCGTTCCTGGGCACCGCCGCGGCGCTCGGCGTGGAGCTCACGCTGATCGGCACGACGCGGACGTCGTTCGGCGGCTCCTACGTCAGCGACTCGTTCGCGGTGCTATTCAAGGTGTTCTTCCTCGTCGTGGCTCTGGCCGTGCTCCTGCTGTCGCTGCGCTACTTCCGCGAGGGCCGGTACTTCCAGGGCGAGTACTACTTCC
>DASZZY010000071.1:0-6448 GCA_036260395.1 Actinomycetota bacterium | reverse complement strand
CGCACCGGGCGGTCGAGATCGAAGCGCCCCAGCGCCGCGAGCGCCGCGCGCTCCAGGTGACCGGCATCCCGGGAAGGCGCGGGGAGGCCGGCCCCGTGGGTGTGGGTGAAGAAGGGGGCGAATCGCACCTTGACCACGACCCGGACCGCCGGACGACCGTCCTGGGCCAGGTCGTCGGCGACCCGTCGGGCCAGGCGGCGGACCTCCGCTTGGATCCGTCCAGGGTCCTCCAGGTCCTTCTGGAACGTCACCTCCCGGCCACGGGACCGGGCCGGTCCCCGCTCGGCGGCCACCGGCGAGCCGTCCTGCCCCCGACCCAAGGCGACCAGCCACGGCCCCGTGGTCGGGCCGAACGTTCGGGCCAGCTCGTCCGGATCGCTGGCGGCCAGCTCGCCCACGGTGAGGATCCCCATGCTCGCCAGCCGGCGGGCGGTCTTCGGCCCCACGCCCCACAGCGCGTCGGTGGGGCGCCGCTCCATCACCGGGGCCCAGTTGTCGCCGGTCAGCCGGAACACGCCGCCGGGCTTGGCGAACCCCGAGGCGATCTTGGCCCGGAGCTTGTTGTCCCCCACGCCCACCGAGGAGTGGAGGCCGGTCGCCTCCAGGACCGCCCGCTGGATCTTCCGGGCCACGGCCTCGGGATCGGTGCCCTCGACCTCCAGGAAGGCCTCGTCCCACCCGGCCACCTCCACCACGGCCGGGAACCCGCGCAGGACGGCCATGACCCGGTCGGAGGCGGCGCGGTACGCGGAAGCGTCGACGGCGAGGAACACCGCCTCCGGGCACTTCCGGGCCGCGGTGCGCAGCGGCATCCCCGACTCGACGCCGAACCGCCGGGCCTCGTACGACGCCGTGGAGACGACGCCCCGCTGCGTGGGATCGCCGCTGCCGCCAACCACCACCGGCTTCCCCCGGAGCTCGGGTCGCCGGAGCACCTCGACGGCGGCGATGAACTGGTCGAGATCGACGTGAAGCACGAACCGGGACACGGATGCTCGGGGGCGAGGATACGGTCTGACGCCGCCAGTCAGATGCTCAGAGCGCGGCGAAGGAGCTTCTGCTGCTCCTGCTGGTGGATCGTCAGGCTCCCGGTGGCCGGGCTGGCGCTCTCCTCGCGGGCGACCACCTTCGGCTCGATCCCGAGGCGCCGGCGGAGGTTGCGCTCCATGAAGTGCCATGCCCCCATGTTCTCGGGCTCGTCCTGGACCCACGCCACGTCGGCGCCCTTGTGGCGGTCGAGCTCGGCGCGGATCCCCTCCTCGGGGAACGGGTACAGCTCCTCGACCCGGACCAGCGCCACCGGCTTGTCCTCCCTCCCCTTGGCCAGGTCGTAGTACACCTTGCCGCTGCACAGCACCACCCGCTTCACGTTCGAGGGTGGTGAGGGATCCGGCAGCACCGCTCGGAACTCACCGTCGGTGAACTCGCTCGCCGCTGACCGCGCCGCCGGCAGCCGCAGCAGGGACTTCGGGGTCATGACGATCAGCGGCTTCTTCTGCTCCCGGAGCGTCTGCCGCCGCAGCAAGTGGAAGTACTGGGCCGGGGTCGAGGGCACCGCCACCTGCATGTTGTCCTCGGCGGCCAGCTCCAGGAACCGCTCCAGCCGGGCGCTGGAGTGCTCGGGGCCCTGGCCCTCGTACCCGTGGGGGAGCAGCAGCACCAGGCCGGAGGTCTGGCCCCACTTGTCCTCGGCCGCGGCGATGAACTGGTCCACGATCACCTGGGCCTCGTTGATGAAGTCCCCGAACTGGGCCTCCCACATCACCAGCGCGTCCGGGTGGGCCACCGAGTAGCCGTACTCGAACCCCAGCACCGCGAACTCTGAGAGCAGGCTGTCGTAGGCGAAGAACCGCCCGCCGGTCCGCTCCGCGTAGGCCACGAACGGGGAGTGCTCCCGGCCGGTCTCGTGGTCCACCCACACCGAGTGGCGCTGGTTGAAGGTCCCCCGCCGGGAATCCTGCCCCGACAGCCGCACGGTGCGCCCGTCGTGGAGCAGCGTCCCCCACGCCAGGGCCTCGGCGGTGGACCAGTCCACCGCGTCCTTCTCGAGCGACTCCCGGCGCTGGTCGAGCCCCTTGCGCATCTTGGGGTGGAGGTTGAAGTCCGAGGGCACCTCGGTGATCCCCCGGAGGATGGCCTCCAGGCGCTCCCGGTACACCGCGGTCTCCACCTTCGCCGGCTTGATCCGCTCCGGCGGCCGCTGCTCCACCGGGGCGGTCTTCTCCTGGTCCCGGGGCACCTGGTCGAACGCCGCGTCGAGGCGCTCCTTGAACCGGGCCAGGGCCTCCTCGGCCTCCTCCACCGACAGGTCGCCGCGGTTCACCAGGTGCTCCACGTAGCGCTTCCGGATCGTGCGGAGGTCCTTGATCTTCCGGTACATGAGCGGCTGGGTGAACGAGGGGTCGTCGCCCTCGTTGTGGCCCCACCGGCGGTAGCACCACATGTCGATGACCACGTCCTTCTGGAACCGCTGGCGGAAGGCGAAGGCCAGGCGGGCGGCCCGGACGCAGGCCTCGGGGTCGTCGCCGTTCACGTGGAGGATCGGGGCCTGGACCATCTTGGCCACGTCGGAGGAGTAGGTCGACGACCGCCCGTAGTCGCTGCCGGTGGTGAACCCCAGCTGGTTGTTCACGATGATGTGGATCGTGCCGCCGTTGCCGTAGCCGTGGAGGGCGGACATGGCCAGCGTCTCGGCCACGACGCCCTGGCCGGCGAACGCGGCGTCGCCGTGCATGAGCAGGGGCAGGACATCGCCGGGGCGGTCCAGGAGGTCCTGCCGGGCCCGCGCCATCCCCTCGACCACTGGATTCACGGCCTCGAGGTGGGAGGGGTTCGAGGCGACCGACACCTTGATGTCGTTGCCGGCGGAGGAGGAGAACTTCCCCTCGGCCCCGATGTGGTATTTCACGTCGCCCGAGCCCTGGGCCTGCTCGGGATCGATGGTCCCCTCGAAGTGCCGGAAGATGTCGGCGTAGGACTTCCCCACGATCGAGGTCAGGACGTCGAGCCGGCCGCGGTGGGGCATCCCGATCACCGCCTCCGGCAGGCCCTCGTCGGCGGCGCCGGCCAGGATGGCGTCGAGCATCGGGACCAAGCTTTCGCTGCCTTCCAGCGAGAACCGCTTGTGGCCCAGGTACTTCGTGTGAAGGAACTGCTCCAGGGCCTCGGCCTCGCCGAGCTTCTCCAGGATCCGTACCTTGTCCTCGAGCGTGCACTCGGTGGAGACGCCCTCGACGTGCTGCTGGATCCACTCCTTCTGGTCGGGCTCCTGGATGTGCATGTACTCGATGGCGAGGGTGCGGCAGTAGGCGTCGCGGAGGATCCGGAGGATCTCCCGGAGCTTCATCTCTCGCTTCCCGCCGAACCCGCCGGTGGGGAAGGTGCGGTCGAGGTCCCACAGCGTGAAGCCGAGGTCCGCCGGGTCGAGCTCGGGGTGCATCGACGGTGGCTTCTGCTCGAGGGGGTCGAGGTTGGCGATGAGGTGCCCGCGGACCCGGTAGATGTTGATGAGCTGGCGGAGCTTCATGTGCTGCTCCGCCTTGTCGAGCGAGCCTTCGGCGGGGCGGTGGTCCTGGCGCCACCGGACGGCCACGTACGGGACGTGCATGGACTTGAACACCCGCTCGTAGAACAGGCCCTCGCCGGTGAGGAGCTCCTCGACCCGGGCCAGGAACTCGCCGGACAGCGCCCCCTGGATCACCCGGTGGTCGTAGGTGGAGGTGAGCGTGAGGACCTTGCCCACGCCGAGCTCGGCCAGGGTGTCGGGGTCGGCGCCCTTGTACTCGGCGGGGTAGCCGATGGCGCCCACGCCGATGATGGCGGCCTGGCCGGCCATGAGGCGAGGGACGGACTGGACGGTGCCGACCGTGCCGGGGTTCGTAAGGGTCACCGTGGTGCCGGCGAAGTCGTCGGGGGAGAGCTTGTTCTGGCGGACCCTGTTGATCATCTCCTCATAGGCCCGGTGGAACGCGGCGAAGTCCATGTCCTGGGCGTCCTTGATGTTCGGGACCAGGAGGACCCGCTGGCCGTCCTTCGTCGTGGTGTCCACGGCCAGGCCGAGGTTGACGTGGTCGTTGCGGGTGACGTGAGGCTTGCCGTCGACCACGGTGTAGGTGACGTTCATCTCGGGCATCTCGGCGAGGACGCGGGCCACCGCGAAGCCGATGATGTGGGTGAACGAGACCTTGCCGCCCTGCTGGCGCTGGAGGTGGCGGTTCAGGATCTCCCGGTTGACTTCCAGGAGCTTGGCCGGGACGGTCCGGAAGGAGGTCGCGGTGGGGACGCCGAGCGAGGTCTCCATGTTCCGGGCGATCGTCGCGGCGATGCCCTTGAGGGGCTCGGCGGACGGTTCGGTCGCCGGCTTGCGGGCCTCGGCCGGTTCCTCGGCGGGCTTCTCGCGCGGTTCCTCGGCTGGCTCCTTGGCGGGCTCCTCCGCCGGTTCCTCGGGGGCCTCCGGAGCCTCCTCGGGGCGCGGCGGCGCGGGGGCTTCGGCGACGGCCTCGTCGGCGGCCTCGCCGAGGCGGGTCACCGTCTCGGCGTCCGGCTCGGCGGGAGCGCCCCCGTCGCCGGAGGGCCGGTAGTCCTCGAAGAACTCCTGCCAGGCGTCGCTGACCGACGACGGATCGTCCCGGTACTGGCGGTACATCTCGTCGACCAGCCAGGTGTTCGGTCCCAGTTCCTCGCGTCGCAGCTTCGCCATCTCCGATCCCAGTGTACGCCCGAGGGACCATACCCCCTCTGACCTGCGGCGATGCGCGGGTGTCGGCGCCCGATGCTAGCTTCGTGGCACTCCCCCGAGAGCCTGCCTTGTCCGGCGTCGGGAGGAGCGCGAAGATGGCGGTGAGCGAACGGGATCGTCACGAGCTGTACCGGAAGCTCGAGGGAGCCCTCGGGAAGGAGCCGGCCGACACGATGATGGCGCTGCTTCCACCGGTCGGATGGGCCGACGTGGCCACCAAAGATGACCTCCGCAACCTCGAAGAGAGGCTCATCCTCAGGATGGAGAACTTGGAATCCCGGATGGACGCGATGGAGTCTCGGCTCGTCGGACGCATGGAGGCTGATCTAGGTCGAGTCAACCAGCGGATGCTCAAGCTGGCCCTGGCGGTGAACATCCCTACGATCCTCGGAACGGCAGCTTTGGTGCTGGCCGCCGCGCGCCTGGGATGAGGCGAACTGGGTGTTCGCTCTCTCGGTGATCTAGCGCTCAGCAGACCACCGCGAGCAGCACGTGGTAGACCGACGTGCTGTCCGGGATGGTGGCGCTGCCGTGGCTGGCCGACCGGACGGTCGGGTCGGCCCGCAGCGCGGCCAGGCGTTCCGCCCGGGCCGCGCGCTCCTCGGCCACGGCGGCCGGGTCCGCGGTGTCCACGACGTGGCTCAGCGCGCGGACCCGGCATCCGGTCCGCTGCTCGAGCTGGAAGGCCAGGTGCTGGACCACCTCGGGGTTCCCCAGGGCGAGGCTCTCGGCCATGCTCGTGGCCGCGCCTTGCGAGTCGACCGCCAGCCGCGGCGCCATCCCGACGGACGGGAACGGCTCGGCCGGGGGCGAGGCTCGCAGGGCCGTCACCACGCCGGCCGCCAGGACGAGCGCCGACAGGGCGGCCAGGAGCCAGCGAGCCGGCGGCGCTGTCAGGAGTCCCTGCTTGGAGGCATCCACGGCGAGGGACAGCACCTTATCGCACGCCGGCCGCGCGGGCGCCGGCGCGGAAATAGGTACGTCTACCGATGCGCGCTGGCGCCTGAAGGCGCATGATGCGCGGCATGAGCGCGACAGCGAACAGCGACGTCCGAACCGTCCCCGCCCCGGTGGAGATGCCGGCGCGGTCCCCGGCCATCGTGATGGCCGCGTTCGTGGCCCTGGTGTTCATCGGCGGCACGAACTTCGTGGCGGTCCGGTTCAGCAACTTCTCGCTGCCGCCGCTGTGGGGGGCGGCCTCGCGGTTCACGGCGGCCACCATCCTCCTGTTCCTGGTCGCCGCGGCGATCCGCGCGCCGTTCCCCCGGGGCCGCGCGTTCGTGGGCGCGGCGCTGTACGGGCTGCTGAGCTTCGGGGTGTTCTACACGCTGGCGTACCTGGCGTTGGTCGACGCGCCGGCCGCGGTGGCCGCCGTCGTCCTGGCCATGGCGCCGCTGGCCACGTTCCTGCTGGCCATCGCCCAGCGCCAGGAGCGCTTCCGGTGGCGGGGGCTCATCGGCGGCGTGGTGGCGCTGGCGGGCGTCGGCGTGATGGTCGGGGCTCCCGAGGTGCCCCTCGGCTCGCTGCTGGCGCTGGTCGGCGCGGCGGTGGTGGCCGGCGAGGCCGGCGTCATCGCCAAGTGGTTCCCGAAGGCCCATCCCGTCACGATGAACGCGGTCGGGATGGCGTTCGGCAGCGCGCTGCTGATCGCGCTGTCATTGCTCCGAGGCGAGCGGTGGATCGTTCCGCAGGGGGCCGCCACCTGGGCCG
>DASZZY010000070.1:0-2605 GCA_036260395.1 Actinomycetota bacterium | reverse complement strand
CCGGAGGGCGCCGACGCAGGCGGCTCGACGACGGTGACGGGCGAGGAGCGGCGCGAGCTCACGCGCCGGCTCGAGGCCGTCGCCCGCGAGCTGCGCATCACCGACATCGAGATGCTGACCGAGGCCGGCTCCGGCCATCCCGGCGGCACGCTGTCCGCGGCCGACATGGTCGCGGCCCTGTACTTCTACAAGCTGCGGCTCCGCCCCGATGAGCCGGACTGGCCGGACCGTGACCGGTTCATCCTCTCGAAGGGCCACTGCATCCCGATCGTCTACGCCGCGCTGGCCAAGCGCGGGTTCTTCGACGAGGCCTTGCTCGGGACGCTCCGCCAGCTGGGCTCGCCGCTCCAGGGCCATCCCGACCGCAACCGGCTGGCCGGCGTTGAGTCCTCCACGGGGTCGCTGGGCCAGGGGCTGTCGATCGCGGTGGGGATGGCGCTGGCGGCCAAGCTCGACGGCGCTTCGTGGCGCGTCTACTGCATGCTCGGCGACGGCGAGATCCAGTCCGGCCAGATCTGGGAGGCCGCCATGTTCGCGCCGCGCCACGGCCTCGACAACCTGTGCGCGATCCTCGACGCCAACCAGGTCCAGCAGACCGCGAAGGTCGTCGAGATCCTCGACGAGGAGCCGCTCGTGGCGAAGTGGCGGGCGTTCAACTGGCACGTCCGCGAGATCGACGGCCACGACATGGGCCAAATCATCGACGCCCTCGACGAGGCCGAGCTGGTGACCGGCCGGCCGACGCTGATCGTCTCCCACACCGTGAAGGGGAAGGGCGTCTCCTGGATGGAGCTCGACCCGAGCTGGCACGGGAAGGCGCCCGACCCGGAGCAGGCCGAACGGGCGCTGGCCGAGCTCCGCGGGCAGGGGGGCGGCTGATGGCCACCGCGACCCGCGACGCGTTCGCCGACGCGCTGGTCCGGGTGGGCGACGACGAGCGGATCGTCGTGCTGACCGGCGACCTCCGCGACTCGACGCGGACCGAGAAGTTCCAGGAGAAGCACCCCGAGCGGTTCTTCGACGCCGGCATCGCCGAGAAGAACCTCCTGGGGATGGCGGCCGGCCTGGCGATGTCCGGGAAGGTCCCCTGGGCCGCATCCTTCTCGTGCTTCGTGACCGGCCGGTTCGAGGTGGTCCGGGTCTCGATCGCCTACCAGGAGGCGAACGTCCGGATCGTCGGGACCCACGCCGGCATCGGCGTCGGGGAGGACGGGTACTCGCAGATGGCGCTGGAGGACATGGCGTTGCTCCGGGCCCTGCCGAACGTGGCCATCGTCAACCCGGCCGACGCCGTGGAGACCGAGCGGGCCGTCGAGTACCTGGTCGACCACGTGGGGCCGGCCTTCCTGCGCCTCACGCGGCAGAAGGTCGACGACGTGAACGGGCCGGACTACCGGTTCGAGTTCGGCAGGGCGGTCCAGCTCCGGGACGGCTCGGACGTGGCCATCCTGGCCACGGGCGCCACGGTCCAGGAGGCGCTCAAGGCGGCCGAGGCCCTGGCGGGGGACGGGATCTCCGCGAGGGTGCTCAACGTCCACACCGTGAAGCCGCTGGACGAGGAGGCGGTCCTGGCGGCCGCCTCGGACTGCGGCGCGGTGGTCAGCGTGGAGGACCACAGCGCCCAGGGCGGCCTGGGCGGCGCGGTGGCCGAGACGCTCGCCTCTCGGCTGGTGCGTGAGGCGGCGCCGCTGCGGATCATCGGCACGCGCACGTTCGGCGAATCGGGCCCCACCGATGCCCTGTACGAGAAATTCGGGCTCAGCGGCGACCGGATCGCCGCCAGCACCCGCGAGTTCCTCGACCAGCTCGGGTAGCGGCGGGATGTTTGGCTTGCCCCCGCCGGTCTGTTAGCATGCGCGCGCGGTTCGCCCGCCTTCTTTCCACATCGTCATGATCAAGACCGAACACGTCAGCAAGATCTACAAGGACTCGGTCGTCGCTCTCGAGGACGTCTCCATCGAGATCGGCAAGGGCGAGTTCGTGTTCGTCGTGGGCCCCTCGGGGTCCGGCAAGTCGACGTTCATCCGCCTCCTGCTCAAGGAGGAGGAGCCGACCCGCGGCCGCCTGTTCGTGGCCGGGAAGAACATCGCCAACCTCTCGCCGTGGAAGGTCCCGTTCCTCCGCCGCAACATCGGGACGGTGTTCCAGGACTTCAAGCTCCTGCCCGAGCGGACGGTGTTCCAGAACGTGGCCTTCGCGCTGGAGGTCATCGGCAAGCCGCGGCACGTGGTGTCGCGGCGGGTGCCGGAGATCCTGGAGCTGGTCGGCCTCGGCGACAAGCTCAACAACTATCCCGAGGAGCTGTCGGGCGGTGAGCAGCAGCGGGTGTCGATCGCCCGGGCCTTCGTGAACCGCCCGCTGATCCTGCTGGCCGACGAGCCAACCGGGAACCTGGACCCGTCGACCTCGGTGGAGATCATGAAGCTCCTCGACCGCATCAACCGGACCGGTACCACGGTGATCATGGCCACCCACGACAACGCGATCGTCGATGCCATGCGGCGCCGGGTCATCGAGCTGGAGAAGGGGCAGGTCATCCGGGACCAGGCACGAGGGGTGTACGGGTATGGGGCGTAGGTTCGGGTACTTCTTCCGAGAGACGGGA
>DASZZY010000069.1:0-9963 GCA_036260395.1 Actinomycetota bacterium | reverse complement strand
GGGGTCCACGGGGTCGGCCGTTATGTGGGCATGGTCCATCGGCGCGTGGCCGAGACAGAGCGCGACTACCTCCTGCTCGAGTACGCGGCGCGGGATCGGCTGTACGTCCCCGCCGACCAGGTCGACGCGGTGGCCAGGTACGTCGGCGGCGAGCGACCTCGCCTCCACCGTCTGGGCTCCAGCGACTGTGTCAAGGCCACCGGGAGGGTGCGGCGGGCGGTGCGTGACATGGCCGGCGAGCTTGTCCGGCTGTACATCGCACGGATGGCCGTGCCCGGCCACGTCTTCGGCCCCGACACGCCGTGGCAGCGCGAGCTCGAGGACGCCTTCCCGCACCAGGAGACGCGCGACCAGCTCGTCGTGGCGCAGGAGGTCAAGCGCGACATGGAGTTGCCGAAGCCGATGGACCGGCTGGTCTGCGGCGACGTCGGCTACGGGAAGACGGAGATCGCCGTGCGGGCCGCGTTCAAGGCCGTGGCGGACGGCAAGCAGGTGGCGGTGCTGGTCCCGACCACGCTCCTGGCCGAGCAGCACCACGTGACGTTCTCCGAGCGGTTCGCGCCGTTCCCCGTCCGCGTGGCGATGCTCTCTCGCTTCCTGGCCCCGCACGAGCAGCGCCAGGTCCTCGACCAGGTGGCCGCGGGCAAGGTCGACGTCGTGATCGGGACCCACCGCCTGCTCTCGCATGACGTGCGGTTCAAGGACCTCGGGCTGCTCGTCGTCGACGAGGAGCAGCGGTTCGGGGTGGCGCACAAGGAGCGCATCAAGCAGCTCCGCGTGAACGTGGACGTCCTGACGATGACCGCCACCCCGATCCCCCGGACGCTCGAGATGGCGCTGTCCGGCGTCCGCGACCTCTCCACGGTCGACACGCCGCCCGAGGACCGCCAGCCGGTGCTGACCTACGTCGGCCCGTACGACGAGCCGGCGGCGCTGGGCGCCGTCCGCCGCGAGCTCCGGCGGGGCGGGCAGGTGTTCTGGGTCCACAACGACGTCCGGAGCATCGACCGCGTCGCCGCCCGCATCGCCGAGCGGGTCCCCGAGGCCCGGGTCGCCGTGGCCCACGGCCAGATGGACGAGGAGCGCCTGGAGAAGGTGATGCTCGGGTTCTGGAACACCGAATCCGACGTCCTGGTGTGCACCACGATCATCGAGTCGGGGCTCGACGTCCCGAGCGCCAACACGCTGGTCGTCGGCCGCGCCGACCGGCTCGGGCTGTCCCAGCTCTACCAGCTCCGAGGGCGCGTCGGGCGCTCGGCGGAACGGGCGTTCGCCTACCTGTTCTTCCCGCCGAGCGGCTCGATGACCGACGAGGCCCACGAGCGGCTGGCCGCGATCAGCCGGCTCACCGCCCTGGGGTCGGGGTTCCAGGTCGCCATGCGCGATCTGGAGATCCGCGGTGCCGGGAACCTCCTGGGGGCCGAGCAGTCGGGGCACGTGGCGGCGGTCGGCTTCGACACCTACGCCCGGATCCTGGGCGAGCAGGTCGCCGAGCTGAAGGGGGAGCCGCTGGTCGAGGAGAAGGAGATCCGCGTCGATCTGCCGGTCCGGGCGTTCCTGCCGGTCGGGTACCTCGGGCAGGAGAGCCTGCGCATCGAGCTCTACCGCCGCATCGCGTCGGCCCGGACCGATGCCGAGCTCGACACGGTCGTGGCGGAGGCCGAGGATCGCTTCGGTCCCATGCCGCCCGAGGCCGGGACGCTGGTCGCGGTGGCGCGGCTCCGGGTGGCGTGCCGGGAGGCCGGCGCCGTGGAGGTCAGCGTCTTCCGGGGGCAGGTCCGGATCCGCCCCGTGGACGTCGACGAGACCGCGCTGCCGCCCGAGGCGGCGTACCACCGGCCGACGCGGACGCTGAACCTGACGCCCGAGCCGGCCGACCTGGGGCCGGGGCTACCGCTGTGGGTCCGGGAGCGGCTCCGCGCCGTCGTTCCGCATGGCGGCCGATAGAATCGCCGTCGTGCGCTCCAGGCTCTCGCTCCTCGTTGCCGCGGCCGTCCTGCTCTCCGCGTGCGGAGGGTTCTTCGACACCGCGGCCGCCGTCGTGAACGGCCGCCGGATCGACCAGGACCGCTTCGCCGACCAGCTCGACTTCCTGCTCGCCGATCCCAGCTTCGCCCAGCAGTTCCCCGGCGAGCAGGGCGAGGTCCGCCGGAGGGAGTTCGCCCGGGAGTTCCTCACGTTCCTGATCCACCAGGCGCTGGTGCAGGACTACGCCGAGACCCGGGGGATCACGGTCCCTGAGGACGAGATCGACGCCCGGATGGACGAGCTCACTCAGCAGCTGGGCGGCGAGGAGGCGTTCGATCGCCAGGTCCAGGCGTCGGGCGTGACGATCGACCAGGTCCGGGACCTGGTGTACCAGCAGGCGCTGCGCCAGCGGGTGGCCGAGGCGGTGATCGCCGAGGGCCTGTCGGAGGAGTCGCTGCGCGAGACCTACGAGCAGCGGATCGCCGAGTTCACCGAGGTCCACGTGGCGCACATCCTGGTCCCCAGCGAGGCCGAGGCCGAGCGGATCGCCCAGCGGGCCACGCCCGAGAACTTCGCCGAACTCGCCGAGCGGTTCTCCCAGGATCCGGGGTCGGCGCCGGACGGCGGCGACCTCGGGTTCCGCCGCCCGGCTGAGCTCGTCGCGCCGTTCGCCGAGGCCATGCTGGAGACGCCGGAGGGCGAGATCGCCGGGCCGGTCGAGACCGAGTTCGGGTTCCACGTGATCCACGTCATCGAGCGGCGGACGGCGCCGTTCGAGGAGGTCCGCGACCAGCTGGTCGAGGAGGCCCGGGGGCAGATCTTCCGCGACTGGCTGCTGGAGCGGGTCGAGGCGGCCGAGATCCGGGTCAACCCGCGGTTCGGCTATCTCGACGAGGAGAGCGGCATCGTGGTCCCCCGCACGGCCACGACGCCCTCGCCGCAGCGACCGGTCCAGGTCGCGCCGTAGGCCGGTGGCGGAGGTCCGCGGCACGCCGGATCCCCTCTCCCACGTCCCGGGCGGTCCGGTCCCCTCCGGCCGGGAGGGCGCCCACCTCCTGGACCTGGTCCGCGTCGTGGCCCGACTCCGGGCGCCCGGCGGCTGCCCGTGGGACCGCGCGCAGACGCACCGCAGCCTGCGCCGCCACCTGCTCGACGAGAGCTACGAGCTGCTGGACGCCATCGAGCAGGGGGACGCCGCTCGCCTCCGCGAGGAGCTCGGCGACGTGCTGCTCCAGGCCGTCTTCCACGCCCAGATCGCCGCGGACGAGGAGGAGTTCGATATCGACGACGTGGCCGAGGTGACGGTGGAGAAGCTGATCCGGCGGCACCCCCACGTGTTCGGCGACGTCGAGGCCACCACGCCGGAGCAGGTCTACGGCAACTGGGAGCGGATCAAGGCGGAGGAGAAGGCCGAGCCCGCGGCCATCGACGCCGAGATCCCCTCGGCGCTCCCGGCCCTCCTGGCCGCCCAGAAGGTGCAGCGCCGGGCCGCGGGCCACGGCTTCGACTGGGCCGAGCTGTCGGGCGCCGTGGACAAGGTCCGCGAGGAGCTCGCCGAGCTCGAGGAGGCCGCCCGGACGCAGGAGGGCCTCGATCGGGAGGGCGCGGCCAAGGACGCGCTGGAGGAGGAGGTCGGCGACGTGCTGTTCGCCGCCACCGCGCTGGCCCGGAAGCTGGGGGTGGACGCCGAGACCGCGCTCCGGTCGACGGTCGGGAAGTTCGTGGCCCGCTTCGAGGCGATGCGACGCCAGGCGGACGAGGAGGGGCTGCGCCTCGAGGACGTCTCCGAGGAGGACCTGGTCCGGCGGTTCCGCGCGGCGCGGTAACACCCCGGCCGGCCGCTCGGCGAAATCCACGCATCCCCGGGGGCCGGCCCTAGAATCGAACCCCGTGTCGCTCATCGAGGCCATCGCCGCCCGAGAGATCCTCGACTCCCGCGGCAACCCGACGGTGGAGGTCGACGTGTTGCTCTCCGACGGCGCCGCCGGGCGAGCGGCCGTGCCGTCGGGGGCCTCGACCGGCCGCCACGAGGCACTCGAGCTCCGAGACGGCGACCCCGGCCGCTACGGCGGGAGGGGCGTCCTCGACGCGTGCCGGAACGTCGAGGAGACGATCGCCCCGGCCCTGGAGGGGATCGACGCCCTCGACCAGCGGGACGTCGACCGGCTCCTGCTCGACCTCGACGGCACGGAGGCGAAGTCGAAGCTCGGCGCGAATGCGATCCTGGGCGTCTCGCTGGCCGTGGCCCGGGCGGCCTCGTCGTCGCTGGAGCTCCCGCTGTACCGGTACCTGGGAGGACCGTGGGCCCACCTGCTGCCCGTGCCCCTGCTCAACGTCATCAACGGCGGCGCGCACGCCGATAACCGCCTCGACGTCCAGGAGTTCATGCTCGTGCCACTCGGCGCGGCGTCGTACGGGGAGGCCCTGCGATGGGGGGCGGAGTGCTTCGCCGCGCTGCGCTCGCTCCTGAAGGAGCGGGGGCTGAGCACCGGGATCGGCGACGAGGGCGGGTTCGCGCCGGACCTGGCCGGCTCCGCCGCGGCCTGCCAGGCCCTCGTCGAGGCGGTCGAGCGGGCGGGACTCCGGCCCGGGGACGAGGTCGCCATCGCGCTGGACGTGGCGGCCACCGAGCTCGTCCACGAGGGCGGCTACCGGATCGAGGGGCAGCAGCGTGACCGGGACGCGATGGTCGCCTACTACCGCGAGCTGCTGGACGCCTTCCCGATCGTCTCGATCGAGGACCCTCTGGCGGAGGACGACTGGGAGGGCTGGGCCGCGGCCACCGCGGAGCTCGGCCACCGGGTCCAGGTCGTGGGCGACGACCTGTTCGTGACGAACCCCGATCGGCTGGAGCGGGGGATCGACGAGCGGGCCGCCAACGCGATCCTCGTGAAGGTGAACCAGATCGGCTCGCTGTCGGAGACGCTCGACGTCGTGGGGCAGGCCACGGCCGCCGGGTTCGGACGGATCATCTCGCACCGATCCGGTGAGACCGAAGACACCACGATCGCGGACCTGGCGGTCGCCAGCGGGGCGGGCCAGATCAAGTGCGGGGCGCCCTCGCGCGGCGAGCGGACCGCCAAGTACAACCGCCTGCTCCGGATCGAGGAGGAGCTGGGGGAGAGCGCCCGGTACGCCGGTGAGCAGCCGTTCCGGAGGTTCGGCGGGTGAGCGTCCGGGCCGCCGCGGCGCCGCGGGCCAGGCTGACCCCCCGGGCGGCCGTCCTCGCGGCGCTGATCCTCGTGCTCGCGCTGGCGATGGTGGTTCCGGTCCGCCAGTACTTCGAGCAGCGCGCCGACATCGCGGAGCTCGAGCGCACCGTGCAGGAGCTGGAGCGCCAGCGGGCCCGGATGCGTGAGGAGATCGAGCGCCTCCACGACCCGGCCTACCTCGAGCGCCTGGCCCGGGAGTGCCTCGGGATGGTCCGTCCCGGCGAGATCGCGTTCGTCCCCGTCCCCGAGGGGGGCCGCCCGGCGCCGCCCCGCTGCTGACGTGTTGACGCCCGGAGCGGCCGGGTGGGATAGTGCGTTCCGGTCGACCCGGTCGGAGGGTCCGAGCAGCGAAAGGAGCCGTCATCGCGGAGCTAGAGGTCGGAGCGGTCGTGGAGGGGACCGTTCAACGCATCACCCCGTACGGGGCGTTCCTCCAGCTCGAAGACGGCCGCGTCGGGCTCGTCCACATCTCGGAGATCGACCGGAACTACGTCCGCGACGTCCGGGAGCACCTCCGCGAGAACGACAAGGTCCAGGCCAAGATCGTGGCCATCAAGGACGACGGGAAGATCGACCTGTCCATCAAGGCGCTCCAGGACCCCCCGCCCCGCACGCTGCGGAAGGGGAAGGACCCGGACCTCGAGCAGAAGCTCAAGCGGTTCCTCCGCCAGAGCGAGGAGCGCCAGGTCGACTACCGGCGCTCGATCGACCACAAGCGCCGCTAGGCGCCCCGTGGCCGAGCTCCGGGCCTCCGACCTCACGTCGGTGGCCGATCAGCTGGGCCGGCAGCCGCAGGCCGAGTTCTCGGTCGTCGCCCGGTGCCCGGGCGGCCACCCCCTCGTGATCCGGAACCACCCGGTGGACCGCGAGGGCCGCCCGTTCCCCACGCTGTACTGGCTGACGTGTCCCCAGGCGGTGAGGGAGGTCTCCCGCCTGGAGTCCGAGGGGCTGATCAAGCGACTCGACGAGCGGTCTCGCTCCGACCCCGCGTTGGGACAGGCCCTGGAGGAGGCGCATCGAGCCTATGCGGCCGAGCGCGCCCGTCGGGTCCCGGAGGCGCGGGAGTGGGGCGGGGTGGGCGGGGCCAGAGCCGGGGTCAAGTGCCTCCACGCCCACTACGCCAACCACGTGGCCGGCGGCGACGACCCCATCGGGACCTGGGTCGCCGACCGCGTCGATCCGGTGCACGAGGCCGACCGCTACGGGCCTCGGGTGGCCGCGGTCGACATGGGGACGAACTCGATCCGGCTGCTGGTGGCGGAGCCCCGCGACGGCGACCTGTTCGAGGTGGCCCGCGACATGGTGATCACCCGGCTGGGCCAGGGGGTCGACGAGGCCGGCCGGCTCAATCCCGACGCGGTCCGCCGGACGGTCGACGTCCTGGAGCGGTACGCCCGCCGGGCCCGGGCCCTCGGCGCCGGGCGGATCCGGGTCGGAACCACGAGCGCGGTCCGCGACGTGGCGGAGCGCGCCCTCCTGGAGCGCGAGGTGGCCCGGGTCGCCGGGGTGGCGCCCGAGGTGCTCAGCGGCGATCGGGAGGCCGAGCTGTCGTTCCTCGGTGCCACCGCGGACCTGGACCGGCCGGGGCCCTGGTTGGTCTTCGATATCGGGGGCGGGAGCACGGAGGTCGTGGCGGGAGCGCGTGAGCCGGAGGCGGCCGCGTCGGTCGACGTGGGCAGCGTCCGGATCACCGAGCGCGTGCGGCCAGCCGACCCCCCGACCGAGGAGGACGTCGCCGCGATGCGAGGCCTGGCCGCGAAGGGCCTCGCCGACGCGGAGCGCCGCATCGCCGTCGGACGCGCCGCCACGCTCGTCGGGGTGGCCGGGACGACGACGACGGTGCAGGCCCTGGCCCTCCGCCTCGACCGGTACGATCCGGACGCCATCCACGGCTCGGAGCTGAGCCGGGCCGATGCCGAACGCGTGACCCGCGAGCTGGCCGGCATGACGGTGGCGGAGCGGGCGGCCCTGCCGGTCATGGCGCCGGGGCGGGAGGACGTCATCGTGGCCGGCGCCGTCATCCTCCTCGAGATCCTCGACCGCTGGGGGTTCGAGCGGTGCGTGGTCTCGGAGCGGGACATCCTCGACGGGCTGGCCCTGGAGATGCTGCGGGAGCGCGACGCCGACCGGGAGGAGGCAGGATGAGCCGCCGCTACGACAAGGCGCCGGAGATCGGGATCGATCCGGATACGACGTACCGGGCCAGGATGGAGACCACGCACGGGACCGTGGCGGTCGAGCTGTTCGCCCGCCAGGCGCCGGTCAGCGTCAACAACTTCGTGTTCCTGGCCCGCGAGGGGTTCTACGACGGCGTGACGTTCCACCGGGTGATCGAGGGGTTCATGATCCAGGGCGGCGACCCGGAGGGGACCGGCATGGGTGGGCCGGGCTACGCCTTCCAGGACGAGTTCCGGGAGGATCTCCGGTTCGACCGGCCGGGCCTTCTGGCCATGGCGAACGCCGGCCCGAACACCAACGGCAGCCAGTTCTTCATCACGGTCACCACGCCCGAGCACCTGAACGGGCGGCACACGATCTTCGGGCGGGTCGTGGAGGGCTACGACGTCGTCGAGCGGATCAGCCGGCTGCCGACCGACGCCCGGGACGCCCCCCGCGAGCCGGTCCGGATCGAGCGGCTGACGATCGAGGAGACGGGCGGGGCCTGACACCGTCCGGCACCGCGAGTACGCTTGCCGCCGCATGCCCAAGAACGCGCGCAGTCGCCAGCTCCGGAAGCTCGCGGAGCGCCGGGCCGCCGAGCGCCGCCGCCGCCGGCGCCAGCGCATCGTGGCCGGGAGCGTGGCCGGCCTCCTCGTGCTCGGCGGCGGCGGTGCCGCGGCGCTGGCCCTGCTGGGCGGCGGAGACGAGCGACCCGCGCCGGAGCCATCGCCTCCCGAGCAGGCCGAGACCCCGGAGGCCACCGTGGCCTGCGGCGCCTCGGTCCCGCCGGGCGCGGACCGCGAGCGCCCCTCGTTCGACCGGGCGCCGCGGATGCGCCTGGACCGGGACGCCGACTACCGGGCCGTGATGCGGACCTCGTGCGGGACGGTGGAGCTGGACCTGTTCGAGGACGAGACGCCCGTCACCGTCAACAACTTCGTGTTCCTGGCGGGCGAGGGGTTCTACGACGGGCTGACGTTCCACCGAGTGATCGACGGGTTCATGATCCAGGGCGGCGACCCGGCCGGCGACGGCACCGGCGGCCCGGGCTACCAGTTCGAGGACGAGATCGTGAAACGGCTGCGGTTCGACCGGTCGGGCCTGCTGGCCATGGCGAACTCCGGCCCCGATACGAACGGCAGCCAGTTCTTCATCACGGTGGGCGAGCCGACGCACCTCAACGGGCGCCACACGATCTTCGGCGAGGTGACCGGCGGGATGGACGTCGTCCGGCAGATCAACGCCCTGTCCACGGACGCGCAGGATCGCCCCACCGAGACCGTCTACGTCGAGAAGATCACGATCGAGGAGCGGTAGGGCGCGGACCGTCTAGCCACCTACAATCGATGGGCCCGGGTGGCGTAATGGCAGCCGCGGTGCCCTTAAAAGGCACTGGCCGAGAGGCCGTGTGGGTTCGAGTCCCACCCCGGGCACCGCACGTACCGCGATTCGCTCGGCCGCGATAATGAGCCGATGCTGCTGCGCGAGCGCCTCACCGCACAGCTGCTCGCCGGCCCGCGGCCCCGCGACCCGGTGGCCGTCACGGAGCGCCTCCTGGCGATCCAGGCGCAGGACCCGCGGGGGGCCCGCCTTGCGATCCGCGCCCGCAGCGCCGGCCTGACGGCCGCGGACGTCGACCGCGCGCTGAGCCACGACCGCTCCCTCGTCGTCACGTGGCTGAACCGGGGCACGCTCCATCTCATCCGGAGCGAGGACTACCCGTGGCTCCAGGCGCTCACGCCGCCGCCGCTCCACACGGGCAACGCCAGGCGCCTGGCTCAGGAGGGCGTCTCCCCGGACCTCGCCGAGCGCGGCGTCGCGGTGATCGAACGCTCGCTGGCCACCGACGGCCCGCTGGTCCGGGCTCGCCTCAGGGAACGCCTGGCCTCGGCGGGCGTGCCGACCGCCGGCCAGGCGCTCGTCCACCTGCTGATGGCCGCGTCGCTCCGGGGCATCCTCGTGCGCGGGCCGATGGTTGGCCAGGAGCAGGCCTTCGTGCTGGCCCGCGAATGGCTCGGCGAGCCGCGTCGCCTCGAGCGCGACGACGCCCTGGCGGAGCTGGCCCGCCGGTACCTCGCGGGCCACGGCCCCGCCGGCGATCGCGACCTGGCCCGGTGGTCGGGGCTGCCGCTCCGAGACGCCCGGGCCGGGCTAGCGGCGATCGCTCCGCGGCTCGACCGGCGCCCGGATGGCCTGGTGGCGCTGGGCGGGCGACGGCGGGCGGCAGCCGCTCCCCGCCCGCGGCTCCTGGGCGCGTTCGACCCGGTGCTGCTCGGATGGACCTCCCGCGACTTCATCGTCGGTCCCTACGAGCCGGTGCTCGTCGCCGGCGGCCTGTTCCGCCCGTTCCTGCTGGTCGACGGCCGCGCCGCCGGGACCTGGAACCTCCGGGACGGCCGGGTGACGCTCGATCCGTTCCGCCGACTGCCCCCCACCGAGGCCGCCTCGGCGGAGCGGGACGCCGCCGATGTCGTCCGCTTCCTCGGCGGCTGAGCGAGCGGCCCGGGGACACTGCTAGACTCGCTTCCTGACGGGTCCCTGCGGCCCGGTGGGCGTTGACGCGCGAGGGAGGGGAGGACACCAGGGTGGCTCGTGGCGAGCCCTCCAAGGCGGTCCGGACGGT
>DASZZY010000068.1:0-4855 GCA_036260395.1 Actinomycetota bacterium | reverse complement strand
CCGGAGGTCACACCGGAGCCATCCCCCGAGCCCGTCCTCCCCGATCCGCGGCCAGAGCCGTCCCCCAGTCCGTCGCCCGAGCCCTCTGACGAGCCCTCTGACAAGCCGCGGCCGGGCCCGTCCCCCGGGCCGTCTCCCTCGGGCTGAGATAGACACGCGCTCGCGCCGACGGGAGAATCGGGCGCCGAGTGAGCACCATCGCCCCCGGCGCCCGACCCGCCCCGGCCTGGCACCGTCCTGGCCCCGGCCCCGTGCGGCGCCCGAGCGCCGCCATGCGGGCATTGCTGCTGCTCGGCGCGTTGTTGGTGTTCCTGGCCGGCATCCAGCTCTACGTGCTCGCCGAGTCGACGGACCGCCTGTTCGCGTGGACGATCGACGTGCCGCTGACGGCGGCGTTCCTCGGGGCGTTCTTCTGGGCCGCCGTGCCGTTGGCGCTATTCAACGGGCTGTCGCGGGCATGGGCCGGCGCGCGGGTGGCCGTCCCCGGCGTGTGGCTGTTCCTGGTGGTCGCCCTGGCGGCGACGCTGATGCACGCCTCGAACTTCCACTTCGGGAGCGAGCGCTTCCTCGCCCGGAGCGCGGCCTGGGCGTGGCTCGTGATCTACCTCCTCGATCCGGTGCTGCTGCTGCTGGCCGTGGTGATCCAGGTCCGGACGCCGGGCTTCGACCCGCCGAGCGCGGCGCCGCTGCCCGGCTGGTACCGGGCCGGGGCGGCGTTCCAGGCGGCGGCCGCCGTGGCGGCGGGTGTGGCGCTGTTCGCGGCGCCCGAGTGGGCGGCGGATCTGTGGCCCTGGGCGCTGACGCCCCTGACGGCGCGGGCCATGGCGGCGTGGCTGCTCGGCCTCGGCGTGGTCCTGACCACGGCGTGGTGGGAGAACGACTGGGCGCGGATCCGGCCCGCGACGATCGCCTACACAGTGCTCGGCGTCCTCCAGCTCGGGGCCCTTGCCCGGTTCGCCGGCGACGTCGACTGGACGACGCCCGCCGCTTCGGCCTACGTCGCCGTGCTGATCGTGGTCGTGCTCTACGGAGCGTACGGCTGGGCCGCGAGCCCCCGGGCCTCCGAGTCAGCCCCCCCGTAGCCCGCACGCGAGGTTCGGGGCCAGAACGGATCTGGTTCGCGCTGAGCCCACCGTTGTTGACATCGAGAACGGACTCCTGTCTCGCTGGGTCCAGCCACCCTTGCGAGGTCTCGCGTATCAACCGGCACGATCGGGTGACCCATGCCGCCTATTGAGACGTGGCGTATACCAGAGCCTTGGCAAGTCGTTCCCGACCTGGCGCACATTGTTAATCTCCGCCTGCCGACTCCGCCGAAAGGGGGCTGCTGTGCCGGACGACTTCGACGCGATGGTCGAGGAGACGCACCGCGGACTAGACGAGTTCGTAAAGGGTAACGCCGACCCTATGAAGGCGCTGTTCTCCCGTCGCGAGGACGCGACTCTCGCTAACCCTTTCGGGCCGCCCCGCCGAGGGCGAACAGAGGTTGAGAACGCGCTTGAGCAGGCGGCCGCGCCATTTCGAGAAGGCACCGTCCGCTACGAGGAAGTTTCACGGCATGTAACTCCTGAGCTTGCGTATGTAGTTGAGATAGAGCAGTTCCAAGCGAAGCTAGGCGGGAGCGAGGAATTGAGCCCTGGCGCGTTGCGGGTCACGATGATCTTCGGTCGGGAAGATGACGGGTGGAGGATCGCGCATCGACACGCCGACCCGATCACGGCACCGCGACCGCTCGAATCGATCGTTCAGCCTCATCCGCAAGACCATTAGGGAGGGCGCGCCATGATTTGACGGCGCTGCCGGATCTGTCTTGGCCGGGCGGTCCGCCAGGTGCTAGCGGAGGTCGCCCGGGCGGAGGTCGGCGTCGAGCTTGGCGCCCAGCTCCGCCGACACGTCGAGCAGCGCGTCGATGTCCTCGGCCTCGGTCCGGAAGTTCACGATGCACGCCCGGATCACGAACCGGCCGCGGAGGACGGCGTTCGACGGGTACACCCGGCCGTCCAGCTGCAGCTCGGTCATCAGCCGCTCGTTCAGGCGGTCGAGGTACTCCTCGCGGCCCGGGCCTTCCGGGAGGTCCGGCGGCACGTACCGGTAGCAGGCGATCGACAGCTCCACAGGGGCCACCGGCTCGAACTCCGGCCGCTCCTCGGCCCGCTCGGCGAGGTACCGGGCCAGCTCGGCGTCGTGGGCGATCCGCCGGGCGTACGCCGCCTTGCCGTGGGCCAGCAGGGAGATCCACACCTTGAGCGCCTGGAAGCCCCGGGAGAACTGGGGTCCGAGCTCGATCCCGTCCACGCCCGTGCCGGTGCGCTCCTTGTCCTCGTGCACGTACGTGGCGTGGATCGAGAAGCTGTCGGGCAGATGCTGGAGGTCGCGGACCAGGATGCAGCCGCCGGAGTGCGGCGTGTACAGCCACTTGTGGGGATCGAAGGCGATCGAGTCGGCCCGCTCGATCCCGGCGAGCCTGGGCCGGAGGTCGACGGCCAGCACCGCCGGTCCCCCGTAGGCGGCATCGACGTGGAACCACAGGTCGTGCTCGGCGCACACGTCGGCGATCTCCTCGAGCGGATCGATGGCGCCGGTGGCCACCGTTCCGCCCGACCCGACCACGGCGATCGGGCGCCGCCCGGCCGCCACGTCCTCCTCGATGGCCCGACGCAGCGCGCCGACGTCGAGGCGGAACGCTTCGTCGGACGGCAGGAGCCGGACCGCGCCGCGGCCCATCCCCAGCATGTCGGCCGCGCGCAGGTTGATGCTGTGGACCTCGTCGGAGGCGTAGACGACCATCGGAGGGCCGGCGGCGATGCCCTCCTCACGGACGTCCCACCCGGCCCGGCGGTCACGGGCGATCTTGAGCGCGATGAAGCCGGCCATCGCCCCGCCGGAGACCATGATCCCGCCGGCGCCCTCCGGCAGCCCGAACTGGCGGGCGAACCACCGGGTGAGGTGCATCTCGATCTCGCTCGCCGCCGGCGACAGCCGCCACGCGCCGACGTTCTGGTTGATCGCCGCCGCCACCAGGTCCGCGGCCGCCCCGGGCACCGTCCCGGCGCCGGTGATATAGGCCATGAACCTCGGGTGGCCCGGATACATCGAGTGGCCGAGAACCACGTCGCGGAGGTGCTCGAGGAGCGCCTCGAAGTCCATCGGCTCCTCTGGGACCTCGAACGTCACCGCGTCGGCGACCTCGGAGACCTTCTCCGCCCGGGAGACGGGAAGGGCGCGGAGGCCGGCCAGGAACTCCTCCCACAGCCCGACCACCCGCTCCCCCAGCTCGCGCGCTTGCTCGGGGCTCCAGTCGAGGTCGCGAACCGGCTCGGGCTCCCTCCCCATGTCGGGGAAGTCTATCCGCGCGCCCCGACCGGCGTGCGATCACTCTCGTGGATCAGATCGAGAGACAGGCCACGGTGGCGCGTCAGCCGGGCGGGGGACCGACGATCCTCGTCCCGTGGCTGGCCGCTACGGCCGCGAGATGCTCGGGATCTGGAAGAACGCCTGGCGGCGGCAGCGCCCGTGTCTTCGCCGGCTCACCCATCTCCCGGAACATGCCTTCGTGTCCCGCAGCGCCGGGCGTGATGAAGAGAAGGAGTCTGGTGTCCTCCACGTCCAGTCGGAAGGCATGTTCGACACCCGCGGGGGCGAAGGCGAACGCCCCGGCGGAGGCCTCGCTCCCCTCGCCCCGGAGGAAGATCGTCGCGTGACCTTCGGCAACATAGAAGCCCTCGTGCTCCCGCTCGTGGAAGTGAACGGGGATCACAAAGCCCGACGGTCCTCTCACCTCCACGAGCGTGTACCGGTCCTCCGTCTGCTTCCCGGTCGCGAGGAACGTGTACAGGCCTCCGAGGAGCCACAGGGCCTCGCTTTGAGCGGGTGTCGTCAGGAACGGGGTCTCCGCGGGGATCATGCTGCCCTCCTTCAGCCTTCGTGCCCAAACGGATAAACACCCGTGTATACTGAATACGCGCCCCTGCCCATGTCAAATTGGTGAACACCGATGGCTACTGAACGGGTGCGCCGCAGCTACCAGCTCAAGGAGCGGGCGACGCGCATGGAAGAGACCAAGCGCCGCATCGCCGCGGCGACCATGGAGCTACACGCGTCGATCGGCCCCTCGAACACCACGGTCAGCGCGATCGCCGATCGCGCGGGAGTGCAGCGCCTCACCGTCTACCGGCATTTCCCGGACCAGCGCGAGCTCTTCCAAGCCTGCGTCGAGCACGGGCTGAGCGTCATGCCACTTCCAGATCCGGAGCCGTGGAGGGAGATCACCGATCCCCGGCGCCGCCTCCGGGCCGGGCTCACGAAGGTCTACCGCTACTTCCGCCAGACCGAGACGGCGTGGGCCAACATCCTGCCGGACCTCCCGAAGATGCCCGCGCTCCTCGAGGCCAATGAGCCGGTGTTCGCCCACTGGGATCGCGTGAGGGAGGCGCTGATCGGGGGCTGGGCCCTCCCGGCGGGCCGTCGTCGCCTGCTGGAAGCCGCGATCGGTCTGGCCCTCGACTTCCATACCTGGCGCAGCCTCGCCAAGGATGAGGGACTCGCCGACGACGAGGCGGCGGACGTCTTCGTCCGATTGGCGGGCTGCCTGGCCACGTGATCGCCTCGTGCTGGGGCTCGACGCTGCCGAACGCGTCCTGTGGGTCCGGCCCCGGCGTCGGGGGCTTCCGGGCGACCCGAGCGGGACGCTCCGTCCGACGTGCGGTGGGGCGCCGGCGTCAGGGCGCCCCTGTTCATCGCCGCCGCCGTCCGCCGAAGCGTCGCGCCGAGTGGTGTTCCTGGGCAAGCCGTCGCAGCGCCACGAGCGCCGCCTCGAAGACCACCGTGCCGACCACGGCGGCTTCCACGGCGTCGG
>DASZZY010000067.1:0-19644 GCA_036260395.1 Actinomycetota bacterium | reverse complement strand
GCGCCGCCGGCGGGTGGCCGCGCTCGACCCGCCGGCGCCGCCCTCAGGCGCCGACCTCGACCTGGCCCGCGCCCTGCGGCAGCTTCCCGCTGCTCAGCGGGCCGCGGTCGTGCTGCACTACCTGGAGGACCGGCCCGTGGCGGAGGTCGCGGCGCTCATGGCGTGCAGTCCGTCCACCGCGAAGGTCCATCTGCATCGGGCCCGCAAGCGCCTGGCGGCGCTGCTCGGAGAGGAGGACGACGATGTCGCTCGATGACCGCCTTCGCCGGGGGCTGCCCGGGCTGGCCTCGGGGGTCGATCCCGACCCCGACGAGGCGCTGGGCCGCGTCACGGCGGCCGGCCGCCGACGCCGGGCGATCCGGCGGGTCGCCGCCGGCGTGATCGTGGCGGTGGTCCTCGCGGCCGGCGGCCTGGTGGTGCCGCGACTGATCCAGGCCGCGGGGACCGAGCGGCCCTCGCGGTTCGCCGGAGAGCCGGCCACGGAGCCGACCGGCCAACCGTCGGTCGACCCCGAGCGGACGCCCCCGGTCCCGGGCGACCGCTCCAGGATCGTGATGCCGGGCCGCTGCGCCGGCGAGGTTGGGTTCCGGCCCGGGTACCTGCCCGCGGGCTTCGACCCGGAGCCGGTCCCCGGCCGGGCCCCCGGTGCCCCGCCCGGCGAGGACGGCCAGGGGGTCGTCCACTGGACGGACGGCCAGCGATCGATCGAGCTGCGCCGGCCCGGGATGCTGTTCGTTGAGCTGGCCCAGGGCGAGGACGCCCCCACGATCACGGTGCTGGGGGAAGACACGTCCAGCTTCGGCCCGGTGGCCCCGAACTACGAGAACCCCGAGGACGAGGACCACATGGTCCAGTTCCGCTATCCGCCGGACGCCCCGCCCATCAACGACCACACCAAGGACTGCGCGTTCTTCTCGCTGAACGAGTACGGCCTCGGGCTCGAGGAGCTGATCCAGGTGGCCGAGGGTCTTCGGCCGGGCCGCTGACGGCCGGGGCGGAAGGCGCCCTCGCGCGTAGAATCACCTGGTCATGGACCGACTCCTGGTCACCGGGGGCCGCCGCCTGGCCGGATCCGTCCGGATCGGCGGGGCCAAGAACTCCGCGCTGAAGCTCATGGCGGCCGCCCTCCTGGCCGAGGGGCGGACGGTGCTCCACAACGTCCCCGACATCGCCGACTGCGCCACGATGATGGACGTGTTGGCCCGCCTCGGCGCGGGGGTCGAGCGGATCGACCACTCCGTCGTCATCGAGGCCTCGGGGAGGCTCGGGATCGAGACCCCGTACGAGCTCGTCCGGCGGATGCGGGCGTCGATCGTCGTCCTCGGCCCCCTCCTGGCGCGGACGGGACGGGCGCGGGTGGCCATGCCGGGGGGCTGCAACATCGGCCGCCGGCGGATCGACCTGCACATCCGCGGGCTGGAGCGCATGGGCGCGGAGTTCTCGTTCGACCACGGCTACCTCGAGGCCCAGGCCCAGGGGCTCGAGGGCACCATCATCTCGCTGGACTTCCCCAGCGTAGGTGCCACCGAGAACCTGCTGATGGCCGGGGTCGCCGCCCGCGGCACGACGGTGATCGAGAACGCGGCCCGCGAGCCCGAGGTCCAGGATTTGGCGGACTTCCTCCGCGCCATGGGCGCTCGGATCGACGGCGTCGGCACTCCCACGATCGAGATCGAGGGCGTCCAGGGCTTCCGCCCGGCGGAGCACGCCGTGGTCGCCGACCGGATCGAGGCCGGCACGTTCGCCATCGCGGCCTGCGTGACGCGGGGCGACGTGCTGCTGCAGGGAGCCCGGGCGGACCACATGGATCTCGTGCTGGCGAAGCTGGACGAGGTGGGGGCCCGCATCGAGGTCGAGGGTGGCGGCGTCAGGGTGTCGGCGGCGGAGCGCCCGAGCGCGGTCGACGTGGTCACGCTGCCGTATCCCGGCTTCCCCACCGACCTCCAGCCCCCGCTGATGGCGCTGCTGACCGCCGCCGACGGGACCAGCATCATCACCGAGAACGTCTTCGAGAGCCGGTTCATGTTCGTCGACGAGCTGAACCGCATGGGGGCGGACATCCGCACCGAGGGCCACCACGCCGTGGTCCGAGGGGTCGAGCGTCTCTCGTCGGCGCCGGTGCGGGCGCTCGACCTCCGGGCGGGCGCCGCCCTGGCCCTGGCCGCGCTGGGGGCCGACGGCATCACGGAGATCTCCGACGCCCATCACATCGACCGCGGGTACGAGGACTTCGAGGCCAAGCTGGCTTCGCTCGGCGCCGACATCACCCGCCAACCATCGCTTTCGCCGGCGTTCTCCCCGTGAGGGGAGCGATCGTCGCGGCCCTCATCGCCACGTCCACGCTCGCGCCGGCGACCGAACAGCCGGGGCCGGGCACCGATCGCGGCGTCGTCCTCGTCGTGGTCGAGGGACTGACCGTGGGGCAGGTGCTCCGCGACCCGACGCTCCGCGGCCTGGCGGCGGCCGGAGGGCTGGGCCTGCTGGCCCGCGCGGACGACGAGGTCCTCGAGCCGGCGGACGTTGTCCCCGCCACGACGGTCGTACGGGCCATCGAGGTGCCCGACGGCGCGGCGGCGTCCCGGGCCCTCCGGCGGACGCTCGCCGACGCTCGCTTCGCCGACGTCCTGGTCCTCGTCGTGGCATCGGGGGCAACGGGCTGGGCCGGGGAACCGGTCACGCCGGTGGTCATGGCCCGCGGCGAGCCCGCCGAGCTCCTGCGGGCCCGCGGTCCGGTCGGGGGGCTCACCTCCGCGACGACGCGGCGCCCCGGAGTGATCTCGGACGCGGACCTGCGCCCCACGGTCCTCGCGTTCCTCGGCCGGCCCGTCCCCGAGGGGAGCCCCGGATCGCCCATCCGGGGCGCGGGCGAGGCGCCGACGGCGCTGTACCGGCGGTTCCTGGAGTACCGCCGCGTGGTCCTGCCGGTCGGGCTGGCCGCGCTGGGGATCGCGCTCGCCGCGCTCCTCTCGGGCCTCGTCCTGCTCGCGGGGCCGTGGCGCGCCGCCCCGTCGCTGGTCCGGGCCGTGGCGGTGGCCGGGATCTTCGGCGTCGCGCTCCAGGTGGCGCTGCTGCCCGCGAGCTGGCTGCCGACGTTCCGCCCCGCCGTGGTGTGGCCCTCGGTCGTCGGCATGGGGGCCGCCCTGGCGGCGGTGGCCATGGCCGTGGCCGGGCGCCGCGTCGGCGCCCCGGTCATCGCGGTGGCCGGCATCGGGCTGGCCCTGGTCGTCGCGGACTCGGCGCTCGGGTGGCCCTCGCTGCTGACCCCGTTGATGGGGGGGAGCGCCCTGGACGGGGTGCGGTTCTTCGGGCTCGGCAACGCCTATGCCGGGATGGTGCTCGCCGGCGCGGTCCTGCTCGCGGCGCTCGTTCCGGGCGGCCGCGGAGCCCTCGTGATCGGGGCCGCCGGCCTGTTCGCCGGCCTCCCGTTCCTCGGCGCCGACCTGGGGGGCGCGATCACCCTATTCGCCGTGGCCGGGCTGTGGTTCGGCCTCCGGACGCGCGGCCGGATCGGGGCGCGGGAGGTGGTCCTCGTCGTGGCTGCAGCCGTCCTCGGGCTGGCCGTCGTCACCGTGAGCCACGGGCTGTGGCCGGTCACCGAGCACGTCTCCCGCGCGGCGGCCGCCGGCCCGGTCGGGGCGCTGGGGATCTTCGGTGACCGGCTGGCCCTCAACCTCCGCGTGACGGCCGGAACCCCGGCGGTCTGGCCGGCCCTGGCGCTCCTTCCGGCCGGGCTGCTCCTGGCATGGCGGCCCGTGGGGCCGTTCGCCGGGCCGCTTTGGAGGGATCCCGCCTGGCGGCACGCCGCCGCCGCGCTCGCCGCGGGAGGGATCGCGGGGTGGCTCCTCAACGACACGTTCGGGATGGGGTCGGTGGCGTTCGTCTACCTGGCCGCCGCGCTCGTGTACCCGCCGCTGGAGGACCGGTGGACGAGCGGCTGAGCCCGCCGTGGCAGCCGTGGGAAGCCATCCCCGTGGCGCTGGCAGCGTACGCCGGGACCGCCGTGGTCTCGGTCCTGCTGGCCCTGGTGTTCGGGGGCGTGGGCGGCGTGACGCTCCAGCTCACGATCCTGGCGTTCCCGGTCCTGCTGGCGGCGGTGACGGTCGCCTGGGTGGCGGGTCGCTACCGGCGAGCCGCCGTTCCCGCGCTGCGGATCCGCAGCCGCCGGGGCACGGCCGACGTCGTCTTCGGGGCGTGGAGCGGCGCGGCGCTGTTCGCCGTGGTGCTGTTCGGCGTGGCTCCGCTCGTGTACTTCCTCGTCGGCCTGTTCACCGGCGGCGCCGTGACGCCGCCCCAGCAGGACGTCCTCCCTACGGACGACCCGAACGCCTGGCAGGTGCTCCTCGGCGCCGCGGCCGTCGTCGTGGCCGCCCCCATCGGCGAGGAGATCTTCTTCCGCGGCTTCCTGTTCGGCTCGCTCCGGAGTCGGTTCGGGTTCTGGGCCTCTGCCGCCATCTCGGGGGCCGTGTTCGCCGCCGTCCACATCCTGCCGCTGCTCATGCCGCTGATGTTCGTGGTCGGGATCGGGCTGGCGCTGATCTACGAGCGGCGAGGATCGCTCGTCGCTTCGATGGCCGCGCATGCGGCGTTCAACACGATCGGGTTCACGTTCATCCTCCTCCAGTGACCGACGAGCCGGCGAGGATGTCGGAGGTGGCCTCGGCCGTGGCCCGAGGCGGCGTCGTGGCGTTCACCGGCGCCGGGATCTCCGCGCAATCGGGGATCCCGACGTTCCGCGATCCCGGTGGTGTCTGGGACCGGTTCGACCCCGCGGAGTTCGGGACCTGGGACGGGCTGGCCCGCGCCGCCACGTCGAGGCCCGACGAGCTGGTGGCGTTCCTGCAGGAGCTCCGCCGGGTGTTCCGCGACGCCAGGCCGGGCCCGGCACACCTGGCCCTGGCCCGGCTGGAGGCCGCGGGGCTGGTGGACGCGATCGTCACCCAGAACGTCGACGGCCTCCACCGCGACGCCGGCAGCCGCCGGCTGGTCGAGGTGCACGGGACGTTCCGCCGCACGGCGTGTGTGGCCTGCGGGCACCGGGAGGAGGTGGGACGGGAGGAGTTCGTCGAGCACCTGGACCGGACGATCCTCGGCCTGCGGACCGCGTTCGTGCCGAGCCTGGCGTCGCTGCTGCCGAGGTGCTCGCGGTGCGGGGGCCCGGCGCGGCCGGACTTCGTGGCCTTCGGCGAGCGGCTCCAGGGCTTCGAGGAGGCCGAGGGGCTGATGGAGGGATGCCGGGTGCTGCTCGTGGTCGGCACCTCCGGCGAGGTGTGGCCAGCGGCGGCCCTTCCCGAGCGGGCCCGCCAGGAGGGCGCGCTGGTCGTGGACGTGTCCCCGGCGCCGACGCTCATCGCCGCTGACGTCCGCCTCGAGGGGCTGGCCGGGGACGTCCTCCCAGCGCTGGCCGACGCGGTCCTCGGCGGCCGGTAGCGCAGCCGCCGCGTCCAGCGGCGCCGGCGCCCGTGGCGGCGATGCGAGCCGCGCGCGCCCCGTGCTTTACTTCGTCGGACCTCGGCGCGAGGAGGAGACATGCCCGTGTTCCCCAGCCAGGAATGGCTCGACGAGTTCGTCGAGCGGGTCAACCAGAGCCCCACGTACCGGGAGGCGGCGGCCACGTGGGAGGGGGACGTCTGCTTCGTCTTCGAGGCGGAGCCGGACAAGGGCCTGGCCGAGGACCTCTATGGCTGGCTGGACCTGTGGCACGGCGAGTGCCGCGCGGGGAAGCTGGTCTCCCCCCAGCAGGGCGACCGAGCCAAGTTCGTGATCCGCGCCCCGTACTCGCGATGGAAGGAGGTCATCAAGAAGGAGCTCGACCCCGTCAAGGGCATGATGCAGGGGAAGCTGAAGCTCCGAGGCGACCTGCCGACGATCGTCCGGTACGTCAAGGCCTCGAACGAGCTGGTGAACCTGGCCACGACCGTGCCGACCGAGTTCATCGACGAGCGATGAAGGCCGTCGTCTACGAGGACATCGGCAAGGTCCGGGTCGACGAGGTCCCGGAGCCGGAGGTCGAGGAGCGGGGCGACGCCATCGTCCGGATCACCAGGGCGGCGATCTGCGGGTCCGACCTGCACTTCTTCCACGGGAAGGCCCCGCTGTTCCCGGGAGAGCAGCTTGGCCACGAGGGCGTCGGTGTGGTGGAGCAGGTGGGGGACGGGGTCACCGGGCCCAAAACGGGCGACCGGGTGGTCGTCTCCTTCCACGCCGCGTGCGGTGAGTGCTGGTTCTGCCGCCACGGGCAGCACTCGCTGTGCGAGGAGTTCCGGAACCTGGGCGCCGGCGAGGCCGGGGGCGGCCTGGGGGGCACCCAGGCGGAGAGGGTGCGGATCCCAAACGCCGACCTGAACGCGCTCCCGGTCCCCGACGATGTCTCGGACGAGCGCGCGCTGTTCGTCGGCGACATCCTCACCACCGGCTACTACGGGGCGGCTATCGCGGGGATCCGTCCCGGGGACACGGTCGCCGTCATCGGCGCGGGCCCCGTGGGATTCTTCGCCGCCCAGGCGGCCAGGCTCCATGACCCCGGGCAGGTCCTGGTCCTAGACATGCAGCCCGACCGGCTGGAGCTCGTCGAAGGGATGGGGTTGACCCCCATCAACGTCAGCGAGCGCAACGCGCAGACGGCCGTGGCGGACGCCACGGAGGGACGCGGCGCCGACGTGGTCATCGAGGCCGTCGGTGCGGTGCCGGCGTTCGAGAGCGCCGTCGAGGTGGTCCGGCGGGGCGGGATCGTGTGTGTGCTCGGGATGTACGTGACGGAGAGCACGGAGCTGCAGCTGGGGATCACCTGGTTCCGCACGCTGGACATCCGGTTCGCCGGAATCACGCCGATCCAGGCGTGGTGGAAGGAGGCTATGGAGGCGGTCCGGGACGGGACCATCGACCCGCTGCCAATCATCTCCCACCGCCTGCCGCTCAACGACGCGCCGAGGGGGTACGAGATCTTCGACCGGCGGGAGGCCACCAAGGTGGTCCTGGAGCCGTGAGCCGGCCGGCGGGCGGGATTCGCCGCCGCCGGGCCGGGTATCACCACCTGTCGTGAGCGCTCCGTTCGGAGAGTTCAACCTCGAGGCCACGTTCCTCGAGCGGAAGCGCGCCGAGGAGGCCGTGGACCGGCTCCGCCGCGACCTGCGCGCCCGGGTGACGATCGACCGGGCCGACACGGGGGCGGCGCTCCGGGCCGAGATGCGCGACGAGGTCGAGGCCACGGTGGCCGGGGCGGGGAACGTCGGCCCGTTCACGAAGGGGATGACCCGGGGGCTCGCGATCTGGCTCCCCGTAGGCACCGTGGCGGGCATCGTGCTCGGCCTCCTGATCGGCCTGACCCCGTGGGGCGCGGGCGCCCCGCTGGTGTTCCGGCTGATCGTCGGGGCTGTCATCGGGTTGTTCGCCGGGGCTACGGTGGGGTTCGTGGCCGGCGGCTTCGTCCGCTCCCGCCAGGAGGGGGAGGGCGGCTCCCTCCCCGCGGAGCGGGGCACGGTCGTCGGCGTCCATGCCGACACCGCCGACGAGATCGAGCGGGCCGAGCGCATCGTCGGCACGCTGGGGGCCGAGCGCGTCGCCCGGGTCGACCGCCACGGGACCCCGCTCGGTCGCGGCCCGCGCGAGCGCACCCGCCCGGTGCGCGGCGACGTCCCGGCGACGCCCGAGGACGACGGGTAGGGTGGGCCGCGAGGCCCCCGCTGGAGGCGCCGGCGGGGCGCCGACCGTCCGGTACGCCGATGCGGAGCCGAACGGCCTGGCCGCCATGCTCGGCGGACTGATCGAGGCCAACGTCGCCGCGCATCCCGAACGCCGCGCGCTCCTCCGGCCGGCGACCGTCCACGTCGTGGCCCCGGATGCCGACACGTCGGTCTCGATCCGGCTTCGCGCGGGGGAGGTCATCGTGGCCAACGGGGCGCGGGGGCGCCCCGACGTGGTCGTGTCCGCGGACTCCGAGACGCTGATCGAGCTCTCCTCCGTCCCTCTGCGGCTCGGCTTCCCCGACGCCACGACGCGGGCCGGACGAGCGATCGCCCGGAAGCTCCTCCGCCGCGAGCTGCGGGTGAAGGGCCTCGTGACGTCCCCCGACGTCGTCGCCCGGCTGAACCGCCTGCTGTCGGTCCGCTGACCATGCACCCTCGCCTGCTACGCTCGCCTCGGATGGACGTCTCGCAGGTCGTCGAGGGGGTCCTGGCCGGCGATCGCCGGTCGATCGCCAGGGCGATCTCGATGGTCGAGGACGGGGCCGACGGCCTGCCGGAGCTGATCGGCGGCCTGTACCCGAGGACCGGGCGCGCCCACACGATCGGCCTCACCGGCTCGCCGGGCGTCGGCAAGTCGAGCCTGGGGGCGGAGCTGGTGAAGGCCATCCGCGGCCGCGACCGGACCGTCGCGGTCCTGGCCATCGACCCCACGTCGCCGTTCACCGGCGGGGCCCTGCTCGGCGACCGGCTCCGGATGCAGGCCCACGCCACGGACGCCGGCGTGTTCATCCGGTCGATGGCCTCCCGGGGGCACCTCGGCGGCCTGGCCCTGGCCGCGCCGGAGGCCATCCGCGTGCTGGACGCCTCCGGCCACGACGTCGTGCTCGTCGAGACCGTCGGCGTCGGACAGGCCGAGGTGGAAGTGGCCACCGCGGCCGATACCACGCTCGTCGTGGTGGCGCCCGGCTGGGGGGACGCCATCCAGGCCTCGAAGGCCGGCATCCTCGAGGTCGCCGACGTGTTCGTGGTCAACAAGGCCGACCGCGACGGCGCCACGGAGGCCGTGCGGGACCTCGAGGCCATGATCCGCATGGGCCCGGAGCTCGAATGGCGGCCGCCCGTCATCCGGACCTCGACGGTGAACGGGCAGGGGATCGACGACCTGTGGGAGGCGGTGGAGTCCCATCGCAAGCACCTCGAGTCCACCGGGACGCTGGAGCGCAGGCGCCGCCAGCGGCTGCTCCGCGAGGTCGAGGAGATCGTCTCGGTCCGGCTCCGGCGGCGGGCGGCGGCGCTGCTCGAAGAGGGTGCGCTCGACGAGCTCGCCGACGACCTGGCGGCCCGCCGCGTCGACCCGTACCGGGCCACCGATATCCTGATCGAGAGGATGGAGGGCAGCAGATGAACGACGGCCCACGCACGGGGAAGGAAGGCTGGCTCCAGCGGTACCGGCAGGTCCCGGAGCGGGACGCCGACTTCGAGACGATCTCCGGTGAGCCGCTGGCGCCGCTGTACACGCCGGAGGACGTCGCCGACCTCGACCACGAGCGGGACCTCGGCTACCCCGGCGAGTACCCCTACACCCGGGGGGTGTACCCCACGATGTACCGGGGCCGCCTGTGGACGATGCGGCAGTTCGCGGGGTTCGGCACGGCGGAGCAGACCAACGCCCGGTACAAGTACCTGCTGGAGCACGGGCAGGGCGGCCTCTCGGTGGCGTTCGACATGCCCACGCTGATGGGGAGGGACTCCGACGATCCCCGCTCGGAGGGCGAGGTCGGCCGCTGCGGCGTGGCCACCGACTCGCTGGCGGACTTCGAGACGCTGTTCCGGGACATCCCGCTGGGGGACATCACGACGTCGATGACCATCAGCGGGCCGGCGGCCGTGGTGTTCGCGTTCTTCCTCGCCGCCGCCGAGCGCCAGGGCGTGGACTGGAAGGCGCTCGACGGGACCCTCCAGACCGACATCCTGAAGGAGTACATCGCCCAGAAGGAGTGGATCTTCCCGCCCCGGCCGCACCTGCGGATCATCGGCGACCTCATCGAGTTCTGCGCCGCCGAGGTCCCCAAGTGGCACCCGATCAGCGTCTCCGGCTACCACATCCGGGAGGCCGGCTCGACGGCGGTCCAGGAGCTGGCGTTCACGCTCGCCGACGGGTTCTCCTACGTCGAGCTGGGGCAGCAGCGCGGCCTCGAGCTCGACCGGTTCGTGCCCGGGCTGTCGTTCTTCTTCAACGCCCACATCGACTTCTTCGAGGAGATCGCCAAGTACCGGGCGGCGCGCCGGATCTGGGCCCGCTGGCTGCGCGACCGCTACGGGGCCAAGGACCCGGCCACCTGGCGGCTGCGGTTCCACACCCAGACCGCGGGGTGCTCGCTCACCGCACAGCAGCCCGAGAACAACATCGTCCGGACGGCGATCGAGGCCCTGGCCGGCGTCCTGGGCGGGACCCAGTCGCTGCACACGAACGCGCTCGACGAGGTGCTGGCCTTGCCCACCGAGAAGGCCGCCCAGATCGCGCTCCGGACCCAGCAGGTGATCGCCCACGAGACGGGCGTCGCGAACGTGATCGACCCGCTGGGTGGCTCGTACTTCGTGGAGGCCCTCACGGACCGGACCGAGGAACAGGCCGAGGAGTACTTCCGCAAGATCGAGGAGATGGGGAGCGGCTCGATGCTCGAGGGCGTGCTGGTCGGGATCGAGCGCGGCTACTTCCAGGGCGAGATCGCCGATGCCGCGTATCGCGAACAGGAGCGGTACGAGAAGGGGCGCCTGATCAAGGTGGGCGTCAACGAGTTCGTCGACCCGAACGACGCGCCGATCGACGTCCTGAAGATCGGCCCGGAGATCGAGGAGTCGCAGATCGAGTCGGTTCGGCGGATGCGCTCGTCGCGCGAGGACGACGCCGCGCGCGGGGCCCTCGATGCGCTCCAGGCCGCGGCCAGGGACGAGTCGGAGAACCTGATCCCGCCGATGATCGACTGCGCCCGGGCGTACTGCACGGAGGGGGAGATCGTCGGGGCCCTGCGGGAGGTCTTCGGGGAGTACACCGAGACGCCGCGCTTCTGAGCTACCGGCGGAACCAGCGGCCCGCGACGATCTGGACGAACGCTCCCGCGGCGGCCACGTAGGCGCCGACCCCGAGCAGCTCCGGGAGCCGAACGATCGCGCCGGCCGACGGGATGGCGCGGACGGCGAACAGGACCGGGATCGCCAGGGAGGCCAGGCCGACCAGCCGTCGCAGGAACTTCAGGGCCGGCACCAGCATCGTGAGGAGCGCCAGCAGCGCGCCGGCGACGCCGGCGACGAGGAGCGCGAGCCCGAGCGAGATGCCGGGGCCGGCGGCCTCGACGTCGAGCAGCCGGCGGAGCGGGATCTCTCGCGGGAAGCCCGCGCCCGCGCCGGGGCCCGCGGCCGGTGACCACTCGAGGAGCGCTGAGAACAGCACCGCCATGGCCCCCAGGAGGGCCAGCGTGGCGCCGAGCGGGAACCGCCGGGTCGGCGGGGGTGCCGGTTCGGGCGCCTGCGGGGCCGCCGCCGGTAGCGGCGGCGTCGGCGGGCCGGCCGGCTGGGGCATCACCGCGGTGTCCTCCACCCGGCGCGGCCGGGGGATCGATTCGGTGGGGGCCTCGTCGGCGGGCGGACGCGGCGCGGGCGGCCGCTCCGGTCCGGGGTCACGCCGGTCCCACTCGGCCAGCGGGTCGTCGGCGTCCCCGAACAGGTCCACCACCGCCGTCTCCCGGCCGGACGGGAGGGCCGCCCCGCACGCCCCGCAGAAGCGATCCCCGTCTCCGACGGGAGCGCCGCACCGGGGGCACGATGCCGACCCGGCCGGGGGACCGGCGCCCGGCTCGAGGCGCCGCCCGCACGCCCCGCAGTAGCGGTCGTCCGGGCGAGCCTCGGTGCCGCACGAGGGACAACGTCGCTCCACCGGTCGAGGATACTTCCGGCACGTGCTGGGGCGTTGCTGCCACGAGTGGCTGTTGCAGCGCGCTGCAGCCTGGGCTTGACTTCGGCCCATGGAGGGACCGGTGGGGGGCGACGGCTTCGGCTTCGGGCTCCTGGTCGCGGCGTTCTGGTTCGGGTTCCGCCACGGGATCGACTTCGACCACATCGCGGCCATCACCGACATCACGTCGTCGACCGAGGAGCGCCGGCGGGCCGTCTCCTACGGGACCCTGTACGCGCTGGGGCACGCCGTGGTCGTCCTGGCCCTCGGCGTGCTCGCCGTCCTGGGCGGCGACCTGCTCCCCGCGGGCGTCGACGAGGCGATGACCCGGGTCGTAGGCGTAACGCTCCTCGTGCTGGGCGTCTACGTGGTCGTGTCCCTCGTGCGACACGGCCGCGACTTCCGCCTGCGCAGCCGGTGGATGCTGGTCTTTTCGGCGGTCCGCCGGGGCGCGCGGTGGGCGCGGCGGCGGCTGGCGGCGGAGGAGCATGCCGGGGCCGGCCGGGGGCGGGCCACCGGTTCGGTGGCGCTGGCCCAGCGCCCCGATCCGGAGGCCGCGCCGGAGCTGTACCACCATGGGCACCACGGCCGGCCGGGCCACCACCACCGCGCCGAGCCGCACGACGTCCAGATGAGCTACGGGCCCGGCGCCGCCATCGGCGTGGGGATGATCCACGGGGTGGGCGCCGAGACCCCGACCCAGGTGCTGATCTTCCTGGCCGCGGCCGGGGCCGGCGGGCGTGGCGTCGGCGTCCTGGTCCTGGTCGCGTTCATCGTGGGCCTGCTGGCCTCGAACACGCTCATCACGCTCGGCTCGGCGGTCGGCTTCCTCCGGGCCCAGCGCAACTTCCCCGTCTACGCGGCGGTGGCCGTCCTGACCGCGGCGTTCAGCCTGGTGATCGGGACGCTGTTCGTGATCGGCCGGCCCGACGTCCTCCCGGCGCTGTTCGCGTAGCGCTCAGGCTCCGGCGCGCTGGCAGTCCGCGCAGAGCCCCGAGATCGCGAAGTGGGTGAGGTCCGGCCGGAACCCGCGGTGGCGCTGGAGGAGGCGCTTCAGCGATTCGGCCTCGCGGAGCGAGAGGTCGTCCTCGGCGCCGCATCGCGAGCACGCCAGGTGGACGTGGTCGACCTCGTCCGCCCGGTGGTACTCCGCGCCCCCCTCGAGGTGGGCGTGCCGGATCAGCCCCACCGCCTCCAGCGTGGCCAGCGTCCGGTACACGGTGGAGGCGTTCACCGCGGGCATCCGCCGCTGGACGCGGCGGGCGACGTCCAGCGGCGTGATGTGGCCGCGGGTGCGGAGGACCTCGTGGAGGATCGCCTGCCGCTGCGGGGTGATGCGGTACCCCCGCTCCCGGAGCATCGCCGCCACCGCGCCGACCTCGCTCATGGGGGCCACCGTACTGCAAGCGCCTTGCAGGTGCGGCGCTACGTCGACCGGAGGAACTCCACCAGCCGGGCGGTGATCGCCTCCGGCTCGTCCTCCTGCAGGTAGTGACGGGCCTCGGGGAGCTCGAGGACCTCCGCGTGCGGGTAGAGCGACCGCCACACCTCGAGCAGCGGCGGCGGGAACGCCCGGTCGCGCATGCCCCAGACGACTAGCGTCGGCCGGCTCAGGCCTGGGAGCCGTTCGGCGATCGCCTGCATGTACCCGGCGGTCGGGTGGTCGCGCCCGATCGGGATGTCGCGGGCGAAGGCCAGGGTGGGGACGCGGGAATAGTAGTCGGGGAACGGCGCCCGGTAGGCCTCGGCGAGCAGCGGCGTGGCGCTCTCCGGGCGCATGCCGCCGAACATGGCCTCCACGAACAGGTTCGCCCCCAGCGCGAGCATCTCCCCGAGCCCCTTCTGGCGGAACGGCTCGTGGAACGGCATCGGGGTCCCGGAGGGGAACACCCCCACGCCCGTGTTCATGATGACCAGCCGGGCGATGCGGTCGGCCTCCTCGACCGCGACGCCGAACCCGATGGGGCCGCCCCAGTCCTGCATCACGAGCGTGAGGTCGCGGAGGTCCAGCGCCCGGACGAACGCCAGCAGGTTCTCGACGTGGGTCCGTAGGACGTACCGCTCGTGGCCCGTTGGCCGGTCGGAGCGGCCGAACCCCATGTGGTCCACGGCGATGGCCCGGAAGCCGGCCTGGGCCACCGGCGGGAGGAAGCGCCGGTACAGGTAGCTCCAGGTCGGGTTGCCGTGCAGCATGAGGACCGGCTGGCCCCGGCCCTGGTCGACGTAGTGCAGCCTGACGTCGTCGCGCACCCGCTGGTACCGGGGCTCGAACGGGAACGTCCCGTCGAAGTCGCCCATCAGGTCCATGTCCACCTCCTCGGCGGCGGCCGGGGGCTATGATGCCCCGGTCCGGTCCCCAGGGATGACCCGAGGAGGCAGGATGGGAGAGCTCGTACGGCTCGAGGTCGAGGACGGGGTGGCCACCATCCGCCTCGACCGCCCCCCGATGAACGCGATCAACGAGGACCTCACCCGTGACCTCATGGAGGTGGCCCTGGAGGCCGGCCGGCGCGACGACGTGGGCGCGGTCGTCCTGTACGGGGGCGAGAAGGTCTTCGCCGCGGGCGCCGACATCAAGATGATGGCCCCGATGGCGCCCGCCGAGGTCCTCCCGATGATCCAGGGGCTCCAGGAGGTGTTCAACGCCGTCGAGGACGTCCCCAAGATCACGATCGCCGCGGTCACGGGGTACGCGCTGGGAGGGGGGTGCGAGCTCGCGATGTGCGCCGACTTCCGGTTCGCGGCCCCGGACGCCAAGCTCGGCCAGCCGGAGATCACGCTGGGGATCATCCCGGGCGCGGGGGGGACGCAGCGGCTCCCGCGCCTCGTCGGGCCGGCCCGGGCCAAGGACCTCATCTACTCCGGCCGGGTGGTCGAGGCGGGGGAGGCGCTCGACATGGGGCTCGTCGACCGGATCGCCGACGATCCCTACGACGAGGCGCTGGCCGTCGCCCGCCGCTACGCCGGGGGGCCCCGTGCCGCCCTGCGGGCCGCGAAGGTCGCGGTGAACTGGGGCGCCCGGGTGGACCTCCGGACGGGGGTGGCCATCGAACGCGAGTCGTTCGCCGGCCTGTTCGCCACCGAGGACCAGGAGGAGGGCATGGCCGCCTTCCTCGACAAGCGCAAGCCGGAGTTCCGAGGCCGCTGACCCGTGGCCGCCCCCCGGGTCCTCGACCCGAAGGAAGCCAACGCCCGCTACCACGACGCCGCGGCGGCCTCCTACGACGCCAAGTGGGCCATCAGCCTGGACGAGCCGTCGCGCTCGTACGTCGCCCGGAGGGCTGGACGGATGCTCCCCGCCGGCCACTACGGCCGCGTCCTGGAGGTTGGGTGCGGCACGGGGTTCTGGATCCTGAACCTGTGGCAGTCGGGATACGTGGGCCGCGCCCATGCCACCGACATCTCGGAGGGGATGCTGGCCGCCTGCGCCACCAACGCCGAGGGGATCGGCTGCCCGATCGCCCTGCGCCCGGCGGACGCGGAGCGGCTCCCGTACGAGGACGGGTCGTTCGACCTGGTGACGGGCCACGCCTTCCTCCACCACCTGCCCGAGCCGCGGGCCGCGCTGCGGGAGATCCACCGGGTCCTGGCCCCCGGCGGCGCCATGCTGATCGCCGGGGAGCCGACCCGGGCGGGCGACCGGCTGGCCGGGGTGGCGAAGCGCTCCGTCCTCGCGGCGTTCCGGGCGGCGTCGGCGCTGCCCGCGGTCCGCGCGCTCGGGCGGCCGCCGCCCCCCGCCCCGGCGACGGACGACGAGCGGATCCTCCGCGATCTCGAGTTCGCGGTCGACCTCCACACCTTCGAGCCGGCGGAGGTGGCGGCGTGGGCCCGCGCCGAGGGCTTCACGGGGGTCCGCGTCGAGACCGAGGAGCTGCTCTCGAGCCTGGCGGGGTGGGCCGTCCGGACGTTCGAGGCGCAGGTCCGCCCCGGGCTGCTCGGCCCTCGGTGGGGCCGGTTCGCCTACCGGACCTACCTCGCGCTCTACCGGATCGACGAGGCCCTGTACCGGGCCGTCCCTCGCCGCCTCTTCTACAACCTCCTCCTGTACGGGGAGCGCCCCCCCGGAGGCTAGCGCTGGAGCAGCGCGCGGTTCGCTGGTCGTCCCCCCGGATGTGGCCGATGGCGCTGCGGTTCGCCTGGTTCAAGCTGCGCAACCCCCACGTCGTCACGCGGGGCCGGGTGTTCCTGGCTCGGGGGGCGGAGATCCGCTGCCGCCGAGGGCTGGGGCGGCTGGAGCTGGGACGCGACGTGTGGGTCGGCCGCCGGACGGCGATCCGGTGCCACGAGGGGTTCCTGCGGATCGGCGACCGGGTGGTGTTCGGGGGCGACGACACCGTGAACTGCTACCTGGAGGTGGACATCGGCGACGACTGCCTGTTCGCCGACCGCGCCTACGTGGGCGACTTCGACCATCGGTACGCCGATCCCGACGTGCCGATCCAGCGCCAGGGCATCGTCAAGACCCCGGTCCGCCTCGGACGCGACTGCTGGGTCGGCGAGAAGGCCACGGTCCTGCGGGGGACCACCGTCGGGGACGGCTCGGTCATCGGCGCCTCGGCGGTCGTCCACGGCCGGTACCCTCCGGGCTCTGTGATCGTTGGCAACCCGGCGCGTGTGGCCAAGCGCCGCGGGGGGTAGAGAGAGGCCCGCTGCCGGGGCGGAGCGGGCGCCCGTCGCGGGAATGAACCATCGGTCGGGGTGGTTCCACCCGGTAGAGTTGCGAGGTCAACCGTCTACCGGCGACGGAAGGAGAGCCATGAGCGATGTCGTCCTGCGAGGCGCCCGTCCCCGCGAGCTGCCCCGCCCGAACCGCACCTACGGGAAGGGCCGCGTCTGTGACGCCGAAGGGTGCGAGACGCGCATCTCGGTCTACAACAAGTCGGCGTACTGCTGGGCGCACGTGCCGCTGACGTTCCCGCTGGTTCGGGGGGAGCGCCGCCGCAAGGCCGCCGCGTAGACGCTACGTCGCCGCGCCGCCGCCGGCCAGGACCCGATCGGCGATCGCCCGGGCCTCCTCCAGACGCTGCCGGTCCACGAACAGCCGGACGCCCCACTCCCAGATCTGGCTGAAGTAGCCGGGCTCCTTGTACCACCACGTGATGCCGGCCTTCTCGAGCTCGCCGGCGATGGCGTTGGCGTGCTCGCGCGTGAACTGCCCGAGGTGGACGGTGGAGAGGCCCTCGCTCACGCGCTCACCGTAGCGGGCACAGCGCGACGAGATCGAGGGCGCCCTCGGGCTCCGCGGTGGAGCGGAAATCGCGGGCCCGGATGGCCCGGAGCGCGGCCCGGATCCACGGCCGCAGCTCCCGGTACGAGCTCCGGACCAGCCGGCGCGGGACCGGCTCGCCGAGGGCCCGGTCGAGCGCCCGGAGCCGCGGGCCATGGGCGATGCCGAAGACGGTGGTCTCCGCGAACAGCGAGCCGAGCAAGCCGCGCAGCTCTGCGGGGTCGTACTCGTACACGTGCGAGGGGTTCAGGCCCGCGGGGAACGTGAGGCGGTTGGGCGTCGAGAGCACGAGGACGCCGCCGGGCCGCAGCGCATCGCGGCACGTCGCCAGGAACGCCTGGGGGCACACCAGGTGCTCGAGGACCTGGAGGGCGAGCACGGCGTCGACCGAGCCTCTCCTCAGCGGCGGGCGGCACAGGTCCGCGCGGGCGAACCTGGGGCCGTACCGGGCCGCCGCGTGCGCCACCGTGGCGCCGTCGAGGTCGAGCCCGGCCGCCTTCCCGCGCCGGGCGAGGAGGGCCGTTCCGTAGCCCTCGCCGCACCCCGCGTCGACGATCCGGGCGCCGCGAGGGACCGCCCGGGCCGCGAGCCGGTAGGCCGCCTCGTGGCGACGGAACCAGTAGTTCTCCTCGGGGACGTCGGGCAGCGTGCGTTCGCCGGTCAGCTCGAGGTACCGGGGATCTCCCATCCGCCGTCCGGCCGCTACACGGGCCCGCAGGCCGAGCCCAGGAACACCCGGAGCGCCAGCAGCGTGCGGCCGTCCAGGGCGGCCTCGACGCAGGCCGGCTGGCCGCGGACGTCGCCGCCGTCGCCGGGATCCGTCTCCCGCCACGTGCCTCCGTCGAGCCGGAGGAACGACGTGGCGCCACCTCCCAGCCGGTTGAGCGGCACGGGGGGACCCTCGCCCGCCCGGAGCACGACCCGGTCGGCGGTCAGGGACTCCACCGTGCCGTCGACCCACACCACCGGGGGATCGCCCGGGTCCTGGGGCGGGCGCTCGGCGAACCCGGGGGGCCCGCCCGCCGGGGCGGACCGGCGCTCGTCGCCGAGGAGCGCCTCGACGCCCAGCACGGCGCCGGCCCCGATGGCGATGAGGACGACGGCTCGGACGACGGCCACGATCCATTATGGGGGCCGGTCGGCGGCGGCCGGCGCTTGAGAGGCCGCCGTGGTGTTGGGCTAGAATCGCGCGACCCGGCGGTGGGCCGGATCTCAATCCCTCGGAGGCGACGGCGTGACGACCATGCGGGTTCGGCCACCGGCCGAGGAGCGGAACGCGTTCGAAGGCGGCTGAGCCGTGGCTCGCGCCTGGGACCGGCTCGACCCGCGGGACTACGTTCGCCTCCAGGAAACCCTCCTCGTCGACCTGGTCCAGCGCTTCCTGTTCCCGTTCAGCCCGTTCTACCGCCGCATCTTCGAGGAGCGTGGGATCCGCCCCCGGCACATCCGACGCCTCCGCGACATCGAGAAGCTGCCGCTGGTCTCCCGGGAGGACTTCGAGCCGACCCCCCAGGACGCCTGGCGGCCGTTCCGGGCCCTCCTCCGGCCCGACGAGCGCAGCCTGAAGCGCTCCGCCCACCGCGCGCTGCTCCGCCGGGTGGCCGCCGAGAAGCTCCTGCGGGGCGAGGAGTCGGCGGAGCGCGTGCTGGCCGAGGAGTTCAAGCCCGTCCACCTCCACCTGCGGCAGCGGGGCGGCCCCGTGGTCGGCTACACGATCCGGGACCTGTCCGCGCTGGCCCAGGCCGGCGCCCGAGCCCTGGCGGTGATGGGGCTCCGTCGCTCCGACGTGATGTTCTCGGCGCTGCCGTTCGGGCCGGACCTCCCGTTCTGGGAGCTGTACTACGCGGCCCTGGGCGCCGGGATGTCGGCCTTTCACCTGGGCGCCGGCGAGGTCGTGCGCCCGGCGGAGGCCGCGGCGTGGATGGCGCGCGCCGGCGCCACGGCGCTCGTGGCCCAGCCCGGGTACGCGGAGGGGCTGCTGCGCGGGGCGCCGCCCTCCAGCTTCGCGCGCCTGCGGACGCTCGCGCTGTGGGCGCCGTGCGAGATGGCCGGGGCCCACCAGCGGTACACCGTGCGCCTCCGCTCGGCGGGGGCCACGGACGCCGGTGTCGGCGTGCTCGTCGGGATCCCGGAGGCCCGGGCGGCCTGGGCGGAGTGCCCGGCGCCCCGGGCCGACGCCGGGACGTCGTTCGGGTACCACACGTACCCGGATCTCGAGCTGCTCGAGGTGGTCGACGCCGAGGGCCGCTCGCTCGACGAGAACGAGCCGGGCGAGCTGGTGTACACGTCGCTGGACTGGCGCGGCTCCGCGCTGCTCCGGTACCGGACCGGCATCGTCGCCAGGCGGGGCATCACCTGGGAGCGCTGCCCCGGGTGTCGCCGGACCGTGCCGCGGGTCGCCCCCGACCTGTCGCGGGTCGAGTGGCGGGCCCGGGTCCGGGGGGCCCGGGGGCCGGTGAGCGTCGACGTGGCCGACGTCCTCCCGGCGCTGTGGCGCGCCACCGGCGTGCCACTGTGGCAGGTGGAGATCCTGAAGGGGGCGGGCCCCGACCGGAGCGACGTCGTCGTGGCCAACCTCGGCGGGGCGCTCCCCCGGGACGTCGAGGAGCTGGGGCGGGCGCTGGCGCCGCTCGGCGTGCGGTGCCGGGCGGTGCCGTTCGCCGACCTGCGGCAGCGGATGGCCGTCGGGCGCGAGCGCGCCGAGGACCGCGTCGTGGTCCGCGACGCCGCGTCGATGGCCGCCCGTCCGCCGCGGGCCCCCGCCGGCGGCGGGCCGCCTCCCG
>DASZZY010000066.1:0-48120 GCA_036260395.1 Actinomycetota bacterium | reverse complement strand
CGGCGCCGACCGAGGCCACCGCGACCGACACGGCCCCCAGGACCGCGACCCAGCGCCACCGTGGCGACGGGAGGGATCCCGTGGGGAACAGGAGGAACAGGGCGATCACGATCATCGCGGTGATCGGCACCCAGATCCACTCGCCGAGCCATGCCCCCCACGCGGCCAACGGCAGCGACCCGGGGTCGACGACGAGGCCCCGCACCGCGTACTGGTTTGCCCCCTCCTGGAATCCGGAGACGACCCCGATGCCGAGCATGATCCACCCGATGGGGTTCTCCGGGCGCCGCGAAGCCACCAGGCCCCCGACGGTGCCGAACACCAGCCCGAACACTCCGATGAGCCCGGGCGGACCGAACGCCCCGGTCGCGGAGGCGCCGCCGTTCCACGCCACCATGACGAAGGACGTCACCGACATCACCGCGGCCACCGCGAACAGCGACCACGCCAGGCGGGCGGCGCTCCGCGGCCTCATCGGACGGCCTCCATGGCCCGGGCCGGGATCACCGCTCTGAGGCCGTCCCCGCCGAGCTCCAACGTCCCGTCGAGGGCCTCAACCCGGTCGCGGATCCGGGGCACTGCGTCGGACGGCAGTTCCGCCTCTACCGAGAGGTGGAGGGCTCCGGCTTCTTCTCGCACCGCGAGGGCGACACCGCGCGGCGCGCTCCCGATCGCCTCCAGGCAGCAGAAGTAGACGCCGGCCTCGACGTCCTCCTCGTACCGTCCCAGGGCGCCCAGCGCCAGGCGCACGGCATCGGGGTCCTTCCGAGCCTGAGCGGCCAGCGCCTCGGCCAGGCCGCGGTCGGCCAGGAGCGGCGGGTAGATGCCCCGGGCGATCTCCCGGAGCTCCTCGAGAGTGGCCTGGGCCCGTTCCCGAAGCTCCTCCAGGCCGGCGGACGCGGCGGCGGGTTCGAGCGCTGGGGCGCCCGCGATCGCCCGGAGGCCACCGGCCAGCTCCTCCAGCCGGCGCTCCACCCGGTCCTCCATGGTCCGCTCCAGGCGGCGGCGCTCATCGTCGGCCGCGGTCACGATCCGAGCCTGGGACGCCCGGAGGTCAGCGGCCTGACGGGTGATCTCCTCCAGGCGGGCCCGGAGCTCCGTGGTCAGCCGGACATTGTGCAAGGCCAGGCCCGCCTGGGATGCCAGGTCGCGGAGGAGCGCCTCCTCGGCCGGACGGAGGGGGTCGCCGGCCGGCTTGGCCACGGCGATCTCGCCGACCTCCGCCTCCTGGTGGACCACGGGCAGCGCCAGGTCGAAGCCGCCGACGGCGTCGGGAGGCCAGTGGGCCTGGCGCTCGGTGCCGTCGGGGAGGAAGACCCGGACCCGGATCCGGCCCGCTCCGATCCCCCGGGCGGCGGCCTCGGCGGTCCGGGGCAGGACCTCCTCGACGTCGATGGAGCTGGCCATGCGCTCCCCGAACGCCGCCATGACCTCGTACGGCGTGGCCCGTTTCCCGTACACCAGGCGGTTCGCCAGATGCTGCACTCGGGCCCGCACCGGCTGGAAGGCCACAGCCACCAGGGCGGTGGCCGCCACCTGGAGCCCCAGGTTCGGCTCACCCCTGGTGCCGATCGCCGAGCCGATCCCGACCACCACGCCCACGTAGACGGCCGTGATGAACCCCGCCAGCGACCCGTAGACCACCGTCTTGTTGATCACCAGGTCGATGTCGTACAGGCGGTGCTTGAGGACGGCGACGGCGATCGAGATTGGAATCAGGCTGACCAGGGCCGCGAACAAGAAGTTCCCGCCGGCCCAGTCCGGCGCGATCTCCCCGATCACTAGGCCGAGGAGGAGGACGGCCGCCGCATAGAGGAACCACTTGAGCTGCTGGCGTTGCTCGCGACCGGCCCCCCGGTACCGGAAGAAGACGGAGAGTACGCCAAGCGCCACCAATGCCAGGAAGAGGAGCCCCGTGCTGCCTTCCAACGTCTCCAGGGCTCCCCGGGCCGCCTCGACGCCGACCGGGTTGTCGATGACGATCCGCTGACCCTCTGTCTCTCCCCCGATCTCGATCCGCGGCGCCAGCGCCGCCGGCAACACGAGCGACGCGAGCATGATCCCGTCGGCCCACGCCAGCGGCTTCCACCGTGGGGACGGCAGGCGGCCCGTGGGGAACAGCAGGATCAGGAAGGTCACCATCAACCCGAGCGACGGATACCAGGTCCACGACTGGAACCACGCCATCACCCCGGCTCCCGGAAGCGATCCGGGACGCACCACGAGCCCGTAGGCGGCATAGGTGCTGGCGAACGCCGTGAACCAGGTGCCCAGGGCCACCGCCAGCAGGATCCACCCGACGGCGTTCCGCGGCTGGCGGTTGGCCACCAGGGCGCCGACCGTGGCGAAGACGCCGAAGGCGGCAATGAACGACAGCGACTCCGCGGCCGACCCAAGGAGCTGGCCGCTCTGGGCCTCCAGGTACTTGGTGGCGGCCGCGAGCGGGAAGAACAGCGCCCACAGGCCCCATGCCAGGCGGGAGGCTCTCCGGGCGGTCATCGGACCGCCTCGGCCGCGCGCACCGGCACCCGTCCGGTGACGGTGGTGCCCTCTCCGGGCGCCGAGCGAACCTTCAGGGACCCGCCCAGGGCTCGAAGCCGGTCAGCGATGTTGGTCAGCCCGGACCCTGCGGGCGCGGACGACGGATCGAAGCCGCGGCCGTCGTCCCGCACCTCGAAGGTCAGGTCGCCGCGGTCCTCCCCGAGACGAACCTCGACCCGTGTGGCGTCCGCGTACTTCGCCGCGTTCTGGAGGGCCTCCAGGACCGAAAAGTAGACGGCGGCCTCGACGTCGGGCGGCCGCCGAGTGAGCCCGTTGGCCTCGACGGCGACCGGCACCGGAGACCGCGCCGCCGCTGCCCGAAGCGACGGCACCAGGCCTTCGCGCTCGAGCAGCGGCGGATAGACACCGCGGGTGAGGTCCCGGAGGTCGGCCAGGGCGTCCTGGGTGACCGCGACCAGGCGCTCGAGCACCGGCCGGACCTTGGCCGGATCCTTCGCGGCCACGTTCTGTGCCAGCTTCAGCTGGACGGCGAGGGCGACCAGGTGCTGCTGGGCCCCGTCGTGGATGTCGCGCTCGAGCTTCCGACGCGAGGCGTCCTGGGTGGCCACCAGCCGACGCCGCGAGGCACGTAGCTCCTCCGCCAGACGGGTGACCTCCTCGAGCCGCGCTCGGAGCTCCTCGGTCAGCCGCACGTTCCGGAGCACCAGGCCCGCCTGAGAGGCCAGGTCCGACAGGAGGCTCTCCTCCTCCGAACGGAGCGGGTCCCCCGGCGCCTTGGCGATGGCCAGGGCCCCCAGCACGTCGTCGCGGTGGCGGACGGGCAGCGTTCGGTCGGCGCCCGGCACCACCGGCACCCCGTCCGGGTCGAGCGGCACGGCCTGGCCGTCGACGTCGCCGGCCGGCCACTGCGCCGCCCGACGCAGCTGGGTGCCCAGCCGCAGCCACACCGAGGCCTCGCGGGCCCCCGTGCCCTCGGCCACGATCCGCGCCAGCCGGGGGAGCACGTCCTCGGCCGCATAGGTGGCCGCGACCCGGTCGGAGAACCGGGCCAGCGTCTCGTACGGCGACCCTCGCTGCCCGTACACCAAGCGGTTGGCCAGTCGCTGGACCCTCGCCCGCACCGGCTGGAACGCCACCGCCACCAGGGCCGTGGCCGCGACCTGGAGGGCCAGGTTCGGCTCGCCGCGCGAGCCGAGGACGGCGCCGATGCCGACGACCACGCCGACGTAGATGGCCGTGATGAACCCCGCCAGCAGCGCGTAAACGAGGGTCTTGTTGATGACGACGTCGATGTCGTAGACCCGGTACTTGAGGACCGCGATCCCGATGGCCACCGGCAGTGAGAGGATGCCGAGCCCGAATAAAACCTCCCCCACCAGGGCCAGGGTGCGGGACTCCCACGTCGTGGTGACCGCGATCCAGCCCAGCCCGAAGAGGGACGCCGCGTACGCCAGCCACTTGAGCTGCTGTCGTCGTTCGCCACTGGATCGCCGGTACCGGGTCACGAGGGACGCCGCTGAGCCGAGGATCGACGGGATCAGTAATAGCCACCCGATGTTCTCCTGCTGGGAGAGCAACGTTCCGCGCAGCGCTTCGACCCCGATCGGGTTCGTGAATCGCTGATAGTCACCCAGCGGTCCGGGCGCCAGGGCCCCCCCGATGGTCAGCGAGGCCACCGCTACCGCCGTCAGCGCGATCACCCAGCGCCAGCGCGGCGAGACCAGCTGGCCATCCGGAAAGACTTGGAGGATCAGGATCAGGCTGGCCAGGGCGAACACCCAGATCCAGTTCCCGAGCCAGGCCGCCCAGAGCTGGCCGGGGATCGCCACGCTCGCGTCGGCGACCGAGCCGAGCGCGATCGCCACCGTCCCGCCGATGCCGACAACGAGAAGCAGCCAACCCACGACGTTGGGGGCTCGGGAAACGATCAACGCGCCGATCGCCGGCGCCACCAGCATGGCCAGCCCGAACCCGACCCCGCCCCACTCGAACGGGCCCCCCTGGTAGACGGCCGCGACGGTGAGGCCCCCGACAAGGAAGGCCACGCACAACCCCATCACGGTCCATGCGGCGACCGCGCGTGCCTTCATGCGGCCCTCCCGGTGGGGATGCTCCCCGTCAGCGTGGTGCCCTCTCCGAGGCTCGAAGAGATGGACAGCGAGCCGCCCAGCGCCTCGACGCGGTCCCGCATGTTCTGGAGCCCGGTGCCCGGGGTCGTGGTCGCCGGGTCGAAGCCCCGGCCGTCGTCCGTCACCTCGAACCGCAGCTCGTCGTCGGCGGGTTCCAGCCGGACCTCTACCTTGGTGGCCTCCGCGTACTTGGCGGCGTTCTGCAGGGCCTCGAGCACGCAGAAGTACACCGCGGCTTCGGCCTCCGCCGGGTACCGGCCGACGCCGTTGGGATGGACCTCCACGGGCACCGGGCTCTTGCGGGACTGGGCCTCCAGCGCGGCGCGGAGCCCCTTGTCCGCCAGGAGGGGCGGGTAGATCCCCCGGGCGAGATCGCGCAGGTCCTCCAGGGCCTGTTGGCTATCGTCCTGGAGCCGCTCGAGGATCTCTGCGGCCTTGCGGGGGTCCTTCTCGGCCAGCGAACGGGCCAGCCGGAGGTTCACCGCTAAGGCCACCAGCTGCTGCTGCGCCCCGTCGTGGATGTTCCGCTCGATCCGCCGGCGCTCCTCGTCCTGCGCGGCCACCAGTCGCTGGCGGGACGCCCGGAGGTCCTCCAGGAGGCGGACGTTCCGAAGGACCAGCCCGGCCTGTCCCGCCAGGTCGCGCACGAGTCCCTCTTCGGCCGGCGAAAGCCGCTCCCCCTTGGGTTTGCGCACGGCGAGCGCGCCGAGCTCCTGGCCCCGGTGGATGACGGGGACGACGACGTCGGGCGCGCCCTGGGCTGCTTCCTCGGGCCACACGGCGGCGGGGTGGAGGTCCCCACCCGCACCGAGGAGGACTTCGGCCCGCTCCGCCCCGGTGCCCTGGGCGATGGCCCGAGCCATGCGGGGGAGAACGTCGTCCAGGGCGTAGGAGCCCCCAACGCGTCCGGCGAATTCGGACAGGACCTCGTACGGGGTGGCCCGCTTCCCGTACACCAGCCTGTTGGCCAGGTGATGGACCCGCTCCCGCACTGGCTGGAACGCCAGGGCGATCAGGGCGGTAGCGGTGATGGACAGGGCCAGGTTGGGCTCTCCCCCGGTCCCGATCAGGGAGCCCAGGCCGACCACGACCCCCACATAGACCGAGGTGATGAACGCGGCCAGGGCCCCGTATACGAGGGCCTTGTTGATGACAACGTCGATGTCGTAGAGGCGGTGCTTCAGGATGGCGAAGCCGATCGAGGTGGGGATGAGGGCGAACGAGAACGTTGCCAGGTTCTGCAGGACCTTGACCGACGTCGGGGTGTTCGGGCCGAACCAGTCGCTTCCGAGGGACGCCGGCATGGCAACGAGGTAGACCACGGCGACGATGGAACCCGCCGTGACCAGCCACTTGAGCTGGAGGCGCTCGGTCTGGGTCGAACGTCGGAACCTCACCACGAGGCTCGCCGCGGAGGCCACGACCGCCACCGGGATCAGGAGGATGACCCCAAGAAGGACGTCGGTGACCGGTCCGAGGGCCTCGATCCCGAGGGGATTGCGAAGCTGCGGATAGCCGACGTCGCCCATGTCGGTGGGCGCGACCAGGATGGTTAACACCGTCATGGAGATGGCGAAGATGGCCAGCCGCTCCACCTTCCTCCACCGAGGGGATAGGAGCCTGCCGTCGGGGAACCGCAGGAGAAGGACGGTGCCCATGAGGCCGACGGGCAGAGCCCACAGCGGGGCGGTGATCGCCACGCTGACGAGCCCACCCGGAAGGCCCCGGCTGAGGGCGAACTCCCCGTAAGCCGCGGTCGGCTCCGTGAACGTCAGCCCGATGGCCATGAGGATCCAGCCGATCGGGTGCCGAGGATGGCGAGCGAGGATGAGAACGGCCACGACCGCGAACGGAGACACCAGCAGAAGGAACCCGACGTCGCTCCCCGGCCCGGCAGCTCCCTGACCACCCTTCGCCAGCTCGAAGGTCACCGAGGCCACGAGGAACACGACCCACAGAGCGAACGCCGACCAGGCCAGCCGCCGGGCGGTTCGATCGCTCATCGCGCCGCTACCGGTCGCACCGGGATGCGTCCTCCCACGGTCGTGCCGCCGCCAACCGCCGAACCGATCTGCAGCGAACCGCCCAAGGCCTCCAGCCGGTCGGCCATGTTCCGCAGACCTGAGCCCAGTGGGGTGGTGGCCGGGTCGAACCCCCGACCGTCGTCGGCCACCTTGAACCGCAGCTCGCCGTCCGCGGCCTCCAGGCGGACGTCGATCCTCGAGGCCTCCGCGTACTTCGCGGCGTTCTGGAGTGCCTCCAGCACGCAGAAGTACACCGCGGCCTCGGCCTCGGGCGGGTACCGGCCCACGCCGTCGGGGTGGACCTCCACCGGCAGGGCGCTCTTGCGGGCCTGCGCCTCCAGCGCGGCTGGAAGCCCCTTGTCCGCCAGCAGGGGCGGGTAAATCCCGCGGGCGAGGTCCCGTAGGTCCTCCAGCGCCGCCTGAAGCTCGGCTTTGACCTGACCCGCCATGGTCGCCGCCTTCTCCGGATCGCGCGCGGCCGTCGTCTCCACCAGCCGCAGCTTCACGGCGAGCGCAACCAGCTGCTGCTGCGCCCCGTCGTGGATGTTCCGCTCCAACCGCCGGCGCTCTTCGTCCTGCGCGGCGACGAGGCGCTTCCGCGACGCCCGCAGCTCCTCGATGAGGCGGACGTTCCGGAGAACGAGCCCCGCCTGCCCCGCCAAGTCCGACAGGAGGCTCTCCTGGGTCGGCGTCAGCTCTTCGCCGGCCCGGGGGAGGACGCTCAGCGCGCCGAGCAGCTCTCCCTGGTGGCGGACCGGGAAGGCGCGCCCGGACGGGACATCCGGAAGGGCATCGCCCTCGAGCGCCACGACGAGCGGTTCGCCGGCGTCCGGCCAGGAAGCGGCGCTGTGGAGCTCGTTCCCCAGTCGCAGCCACACCGTCGAGCGAGCCGCCCCCGTGCCCTCGCCGATCAGCCGGGCGATGCGCGGGAGAACGTCTTCGGCGGAGTAGGTCTCCCCCACGCGCTGTGAGAACTCGGAGAGCAGCTCGTACGGCGTCGCCCGCTTCCCGTACACCAGCCGGTTGGCGAGGTGGCGGGCCCGCTCCCGCACCGGATGGAAACCGACCGCGATGAGCGCCGTGGCCACCGCCGTCAGGAGCGCATTGCCCCGGGTGCCGACCAGCGCCCCGAGGCCGACCACGACCCCGACGTACACGGCCGTGAATACCGCGGCCAGGATCGCGTACAGGACGGCCCGGTTCACGACCACGTCGATGTCGAACAGGCGGTAACGGAGGATGCCGATGGCCGCGCCGATCGGGAGGCTGATGAACGCGAGCGCTCCCAGCGCCTGGTCCAGGCGCAGCGGAAGGCCTCCGAAGCGTTCGGCGACCACCGAGGCCACGAACCACGCCGCCAGCATCGTCACCCCAAACAGGAACCACTTGATCTGCTGGCGGACGTCCGGAGCAGAGCGTCGGAACCGCAGCACGAGCGAGGCCAGGGACGCCAGCGAGAGCACCACCGGGATAAGGAAGAGCTGGTCCACCGCCCGGCCCAGGCCCTCGAACGCGGCCACCCCTACAGGATTGGGGATTTCCGCCTTGTAGCCGGTGATCGGGCCCGGGTCGAGGGCAAAGAGGGTGGCGATGATGACGGCGAGTGCCCCGGCCGGGATGGCCAGCCACAGCCATCGCCTCGACGGAAGCCGGCCGTCGGGGAAGAGCAGCGGCAGGAACACAACCAGCGGCACGAAGAACAGCACCCACATCCACGCCGACAACCAGGCCAGCCACTGCATCAGGGGCAGCGGGGTGACGCGGATCGAATAGCGGACGTAGGCGTCGCTCGAGAACGCCACCGAGGCCATGAATCCGACAACCAGGAACAGCCAGCCCACGCGGTTCTCGGGCTGCCGCGATGCCACCAGGGCGCCGGTGAGGGCGAACGCCAGGAACACCGGGAGATAGAAGAGGTCGTCCACGGCCTCCCCCCACCCCAGGGCAGTGACGGTCGCCCACAGGCCGAAGCCGCCCAGCACCACGAACAGGCCCGCAAGCGTCCAGGCCAGCCGGCCGGCCGTTCTCGTCTTCATCAACCGGATTATCCGGCCCGAAGGCCCAGGTCAGGAAGGGTAGGGGCGCCCCCCTCCGAAGGGGCCGGCACCACCACTCCGGGGGATGCTGGCTCCCCCGCGGGCGGGTGGTTTCCCGCCCCGAGTGTGGTGACCGCCGGATGGGCCGCCGGCGGGGTCCGGGCCATCATCGGTCCGATCGGAAGGAGGGACCGATGAGCCGAAGGACGAGGATCTGGCGGCGGATCGAGCGACGGATGCTCGGGGTGGTGATGGCCGCGGCGGCCCGCATCCTCGAGCGTCGGCTCGTTCGGGCGGTCCATCGCAAGCCGACGCAGGCCTTCTGAGAGAAAGGGGGACGCCGATGCGCGGACTCGTAGTGGGAGCAGCCGCCTTTTCGATGGCGCTCGCCGCATGCGGCGGTGGCGCCGCCCAGCGCACGGGAACGGGCGGACGAGAACCGGGGACGGGCGCACAGGGGCCGGGGACGGTCGAGATACGCGCCGTGGAGTACGCGTTCGAGGGGGTGCCCGCCTCGCTTCCCTCGGGGGCGACCACGTTCGTGATGCGGAACGTGGGGCAGGAGCCGCACATGATCTTCTTCGTGCGCATCGAAGGCACCGACATGAGCCTCGAGGAGCTGTTCGAGCTGTCCGAGAAGCGATCGCAGAAGTTCGTGGAGGAAGTCGGCGGCATCCAGCAGCCGGTGGCCGCCGGGAAGACCGGCGAGGTGACGTTGGACCTCGAGACGGGGCGCTACGCGTACGTGTGCTTCGTCTCGGCCCCCGACGGTGACGCCCATTACGCCAAGGGCATGTTCGGCGAGCTGACGGTCACGTAGCGGCCCGAGGGAGGAGATCGCGATGGGAACGGTGCTGGTGGGCACGGACACCTCGTCCGCGGCGGATCTCGCGGTCGAGACGGCGGCCGACCTGGCCCGGGCGCGCGGTGCCGACCTGGTGGTGGTGTACGTTCGCCCCGCGACCGCGGCGCGTGACGTCTTCGACGCCGACAAGGCCGCCGATCCGGCGGAGTACCTGGCGGGCATGCCGCGGCGGTTCCCCGGCGTCAAGGTCCGCATCCGGCAGGAGCACGGCGATCCGGCCGAGGGGATCTGCCGGGTCGCCGGGGACGAGCGAGCGGACGTCATCGTGGTCGGCAACCGGGGCGTTCACGGCCGGCTGCTCTCGTACCTCCGGAGCGTCCCGAACGAGGTCCTGCGCCGGGCGCAGAGCTCGGTACTGGTGGTGGACACCCGGAGCCGGCAGTGAGGAGTGGGGCCCCGTCAGCCCGGCGGGGCCCGTTCCTCTCGCAGGAACGCCAACACCGCCATGACCCGGCGGTGGACGTCCGGCTCCTCGGTGAGGCCGAGCTTGTGGAACAGGGAGTTGATGTGCTTCTCGACGGCGCGCTCGGTGAGGAACAGCTCCTTGGCGATCGCGGCGTTGTTCCTCCCCTCGGCCATCAGCCGGAGCACGTCGCGTTCGCGCTCCGTCAGCTGGGACAGCGGAGACCGGGCCATGCGCTCCTTCCGCGCCACGAGCCCCTCCACCACCTTGGGGTCGAGGACGGAGCCGCCGCGGGCCACCTCGCGGAGCGCCCGGACGACCTCCTCGACATCGGCCACCCGCTCCTTCAGGAGGTACCCGAGTCCCTCGGCGCCGTCCTTGAGCAGCTCGTACGCGTAGTCCTCCTCGGCGAACTGCGAGAGGACGACCACGCCGGTCCCGGGGTGCTCGTCGCGGATCTTCCGGGCGGCCTCGATGCCCTCGGTCGTGTGGCTCGGCGGCATCCGGATGTCGGTGAGCACCGCGTCGGGCTTCGTCTCGGCCACCGCGTCGAGGAGCGCGTCCCCGTCGGAGACGGTGGCCGTCAGCTCGAGGTCAGCGACGCTGGCCAGCAGCGCCGCCGTGCCCTCGCGAACCAGGTAGTTATCCTCGGCGAACACGACCCGCAGGGTCACGCTGCGATGGTACATGCGACCATGAGGCCCCGATGACGATCCGCGTCGTGCTCGGAGAAGACAACGTGCTGGTCCGCGAGGGCGTCCGCGCGCTGCTCGAGGCCTCCGAGGGCATCGAGGTCGTCGGCGTGGCCGCCGACGCGCCCTCGCTGGTGGCCACGGCCGCGGAGCTCGAGCCGGACGTCGTGGTGACGGACATCAAGATGCCGCCCCACTTCCAGCTGGAGGGCATCGACGCCGCGCACGAGATCCGCGGGCGACATCCGGACACCGGCGTCGTGGTGCTGTCCGCGCACGACGACGAGGCGTACGCGCTGGCCCTCCTCGGTGGGGGCGAGAGCGGCCTGGCGTACCTGCTCAAGGACCGGCTGGCGCAGGGGGACGAGCTCGTCCGGGCCATCCGGGAGGTGGCCGCCGGCGGCTCCGCGGTGGACCCCTCGATCGCGGCGCGGTTGTCGGACCGGAAGGACGCGCCCGACCCGGACCGGCAGATCCTCGACCTCATGGCGCAGGGGATGGGGTACGCCGAGATGGCCGAGGCCCTGGGGACGACGCAGGAGGCCATCGACCGCCGGGTCACCCACCTGTTCCGCCGGCTGGCCGACGACGCCGGCCGGGGGGCGTCGGCCGCCGTTGACCAGCTGAAGCGGCTCCACGCCGCCGTGGTCGACCGGGAGACGTCGGCCCGCACCCTCAAGTCCTTCCTCCCCGCCCAGGTCGTGGAGCGCCTCCGGTCGGCGCCCTCCGCCGCCAGCCTCCAGGAGGAGGTCGAGACCACGGTCCTGTTCTCGGACATCCGCGGCTACTCCACGCTCGCCGAGCAGCTCCCGGCGCGGCAGGTGGCGGACGTCCTGGCCCGTCACCTCGGGGCCATGGCCGAGGTCGTGCAGGCCCACGGCGGCACGCTCAACGAGTTCGTCGGCGACGCCGTGATGGTCGTCTTCGGCGCCCCGGACCCGGTGGCCGACCACGCCGAGCGGGCCCTGCGCTGCGCCCTGGCCATGCAGGCCCGGCAGGGGCAGCTCAACGCGGAGGCCGAACGCGGCGGTCTGGCGCCGCTCGGGATGGGGATCGGCGTCAACACCGGGACCGTGATGGCCGGGACGATGGGCGGCGGCGGGCGCCTCCAGTACACGGTGATCGGCGACGCCGTGAACGTGGCGTCCCGCCTCCAGGGCGAGGCGGTGGCCGGGGAGGTGCTCGCCACGGCCGCCACCGTCGCCGCCGCGCCATCGATCCGCGTCGAGCCGGTCGGGGCCAGGACCGTCAAGGGCCGGTCCGAGCCCGTGGAGTGCTACCGGATCCTTCCCGGGTGAGCGCCGGGTTCGACGAGGAGTACTTCCGGACCCTCTACGGGGAGGTCCCCCGGCAGACGCGCTTCGACCGGGCCCGGGACGACCTCATCGTGCGGATGGTCGAGGCCCACGGCGCCAGGGAGGGGGCGCTGCTGGACATCGGCTGCGGCTACGGGTACCTGCTGGCGCGGTTCCGCCGCCGCTACGAGCTGTTCGGTATCGACGTCTCCGTCCACGCCGCGCGCCAGGCGGCGGTGCGGCTGCCCGGCGTCCGCGTCGTGCAGGCGGACGTCCAGCGGCCGCTCCCGTTCCGGCGCCGGTTCGAGGTCGTGCTGGCCATCAACATCGTCGAGCACCTGCCGGACCCTGCGGCGGGCGCCCGGACCATCCGCGATGCCCTCGGTCCCGGAGGCCTCTGTGTCGTGCACCTGCCGACGATCAACAATGCCGTCAGCCGCGCGATCTACCGACTGGCGTACGCTGCGGACCCCACGCACATCTACCGCCCCTCCGGCGAGGAGGTCCGCGCCCTGTTCGAGGACGCGGGGTTCGAGGTGGTCGGAGAGTCGTACGCGCCGCACACCCCCTGGCTCCTCCCGGGCCTCCGGTGGCACCCGGCATACCTGGCGGCGTTCCGGACGGCCTGAGCCGTGGTATCTAAGGGGTGATGGCCGACATCGTGATGTACGGGGCGGACTGGTGCGGCGACTGCCACCGGGCCAGGCGATTCCTGGATCGCCGCGGCATCGCGTACCGGTGGATCGACGTCGAGCACGACCCGGCGATGGCCGAGGAGGCCCGGCGGATCGGCGGGCGTTCCAACATCCCGGTCATGGTCTTCCCCGACGGCTCCGTTCTCGTGGAGCCCTCCGACGCCGAGCTCGAGGCCAAGGTCGGCGTGGCGTCCGCCGGCTGAGGCGCTACCGGCGCAGGACCAGGATCGCGCCGGCCGCCAGGAGGCCGAGCCCCGCCAGCCGTCCCAGGCTCAGCGGGACCCGCTCGAACCCGAGCAGCCCGAACGCGTCGATCAGCGCGCCGGCCACGAGCTGCCCGGCGACCAGCAGCGCGATCGTCCCGAACGTGCCGATCCGCGGGGGGGAGAACGCCAGCGTGAACACGACCAGTGCCCCGAAGGCCCCGCCGAGCCACAGCCACGGGGGGTGACGGAGCCCCTCCACCACCCCGCCGGCTCCTCGCAGCCACACGGCGGCCGCCAGGAGGACGAGCGCGCCGAGGACGCCCAGGAAGGCCGCCGCCTCGAGGCTGCCCACCCGGCGTCCCAGCGAGCCCGAGAACGCGGCCTGCAGCGCTCCTGCGATCCCCGCGACCAGCGACAGGGCGATCGCGACCTTGACCCCCGACACGCGGCAGAGCCTACCGGGGCCGGTCGACGTCCGCCGCCATCAGCGACGGAGCTGCCAGAAGCGCCCGGTGAGACCGAGGCCGTCGAAGAGCTCCTGAGCCTCGTCCGGCGTCCATCGCCGCCAGTCGGGCTCCATGCGCGTCGCATACCATGCGCGCGCCAGCCGCCAGAGCTGCTCCGGGGACAGGACGCCTCCGCGTTCGAGGTGTTCTCGCTGGAGCCAGCGATCCACGTGCTCTTCCGACCGGAAGAGCAACATCGTGCTTCAGGTGAAGCCGATGTCGTCCCACCACCGGGCCGCCGGGACCGCGAAGTGGGCCACCGCCTCGACGGGTTCCAGCTCCCCCTCGCGGATCACCAGCTCCAGGGGCTCCTGGCAGTCCGGGCACGGAGTCTGGACCCGGCCATCGACGCCCAGCATCGCCAGGACGCCGGGGGCGTCCCAGGCGCACGTGCCGTCGTAGGACCGACCGTCGGCCGTCTGCACCCGGAACGACGTCGGCCTCGCGGACAGCGGGTTGGCCATCCAGATATCGAGCGTCCCGGGCTCGAGGACGATGACCCGGCCCTCGGCCAGGCGCCGGAACGCCGCCTCGACCTCGCCGGGATCGCGGCCCAGGGCGACCGCCGTCTCGCTGGCGGTCGGCGGCCGGCCATCGGCCACGAAGCGCTCGTAGATGTGCAGCCGCACGCGGCCGTCGAACCCGTCCATCGCGTCCTCAGCCGGACCGGTACTCGCTGATCTCGAACAGGTGGCCGTCGGGGTCGCGGAAGAACGCCCGGACCTCAGAGCCGCGCTCGACGGGAGGCGTCAGGAAGGGCGCGCCGCGCTCCCGCAACGTCTCGTACGCCGCGCGGCAATCGGGGACCCGGATCGTCATGGCGTGGCTCACCGTGTCCGGATCCGTCGGCGGCGCGAACGTGACCGTGGGCTTGTCCTCCGTGGGCCCGCCGCCGGTCACGACCAGCAGCCACGCGCCGTTGAAGCCGAACACCGCCGACGTCCCGCCGTACTGCCGGTACGGCTCCGCCCCCAGCACGTCCCGGTAGAACGACGCGGCTCGTTCGAGGTCCCTCACCACGAGGATGTGGGTGAGCTCCATCCCTTCGGCGGGAAAGGCCGTCATGCCCGCTCGAACGCCGGCTGCAGCTTCCCGTACGTCTCGGCCAGCAGCTCGGGAAGGACCTTCGTGTCTCCGACCACCGGCATGAAGTTCGTATCGCCGTCCCACCGCGGGACGACGTGCCAGTGCGCGTGGTCCGGCACGCCGGCCCCGGCCACCCGTCCGAGGTTCATGCCGAGGTTGAACCCGTCGGGCTCGGCGACCTCGCGCAGCGCCCCGAGCGCCCTCTGGAGCAGGCGCTGGGTCTCCACGACCTCCTCCTCGTCGAGCTCCTCGAGGCGACCGACGTGCCGGAGGGGCGCGACCATCAGGTGCCCGGCGTTGTACGGGTAGGCGTTGAGGACCGCGAAGGCCCGGTCGGTGCGGGCCAGGATCAGCGCCTCCTCGTCGTCGCCCTTCCCCACCAGGTCGCAGAACAGACACCCGGCATCGTCGCCCCGGCGCGCGGAGCGGATGTACTCCATCCGCCACGGGCTCCACAGGCGCTCCATCACACGGTCTCCCCGCGCCGCCTCGGCGTGAGGGGCCGGACCCTGCGGCCGTGCTCGGAGTCGTCGATCAGCGTCGCCAGCCGCCGCTCGCGCGTCTCTTCCAGCTTGGCGCTCCTGACCCACCAGACGGTCGCCTTCCGGTACGAGGGAGGCTGCGACCGGAAGAACTCCCAGGCCTTCCCTCGCGCCCGGAACCGTCGTTCCGAGGCGCCGTCCAACCGCGCGTCGTCCGCCTGCTCGTAGGAATAGGTGCCCGTCCTCCCGTCGAGGCGTGCCTCGAACGCCCGGAGGCCGGCAGGGTGCATCCGGCCTTCCTGCGTGAGCGCCCGGACGCGCGCGACGTTCCTGGCGCTCCACGTGCTGCCGGCCCTCCGCGGCGTGAACCGGTTCACGTACCGCTCCTCGTCCAGGCCCTTCCGCACCCCGTCGATCCACCCGAAGCACAGCGCCTCGTCCACGGCCTCCGCCCACGTGATGCTCGCGGCGCCGGAGCCGACCTTCCGGAAGCCGACCCACAGCTCCCTCTCGCGCTCGTGGTTCGTCTCCAGCCAGCGGCGGAACGCTGAGGCGGTCCCGAAGAAGCGCGGCTCGTCGGCGCTGCGGCCCGCCGTCATCCGGCGAGCGCCTCGACGTTCCCGGTCTCCAGCGTCCGGCCTCGCGACTCCTCGGCGGCCCGGGCCACGAACGCGTCCAACGGCACATTGCGCGCCTCGGTCCCGCCGCGGTCCCGGACCGACACGGTCCCCGCCTCGATCTCCCGGTCCCCCACCACCAGCACGTACGGCACCTTGAGGAGCTGGGCGTCGCGGACCTTCCGGGAGACGGTCTGGCGGCTGTCGTCCACCCTCGGTCGCAGGCCGTGCGCCCGGAGGCGCTCGGCCAGGCCCCGGGCGTGCTCGGCGTGGCGGTCCGCGATCGGGACGATCCGCACCTGCTCGGGGGCCAGCCACAGCGGGAACGCGCCCGCGTAGTGCTCGATCAGCACGCCGGCGAACCGCTCGATCGACCCCAGGATCGCCCGGTGGACCATCACCGGCCGGTGGCGGGCGTTGTCCTCGCCCATGTACTCCATGTCGAAGCGCTCGGGGAGCGCGAAGTCGCACTGCACCGTGGTGAGTTGCCACAGCCGACCGATCGCGTCGCGGAAGTGGAAGTCGACCTTGGGGCCGTAGAAGGCGCCCTCCCCCTCGGCCACCTCGTACGCCAGGCCGCTGCGGTCGAGCGCCGCCCGCAGCGCGTCGGTGGCCCGGCCCCACATCCGCTCGTCGCCGATGGCCAGCCCGGGCTTCGTGGACAGGGTCACCACCGGGTCGCTGAACCCGAACGTCCGGTGGATCTCGAGCGTGAGGTCGAACACGCCAAGGATCTCGTCGACCAGCTGGTCCGCCGTGCAGATGATGTGCGAGTCGTCCTGGGTCAGCCCCCGGACCCGCAGCAGCCCGTGGAGCACCCCCGGGCGCTCGTGCCGGTAGACCACGCCGAGCTCCGAGAGCCGCATCGGGAGCTCCCGGTACGACCGCGTCCGCGACTTGTAGATGAGGACGTGGAACGGGCAGTTCATCGGCTTGACGTAGTAGTCGCCGGGCTCATCTTGCATCGGCGGGTACATGTTGTCGCGGAACTTCTCGAGGTGGCCCGATGTCTCCCACAGGACCGACCGGGCCAGGTGCGGCGTCGTCACGAGGTCGTAGCCGCGCTCCAGGTGGAGGTTCCGGATGTAGTCCTCGAGGACCTTCCGGAACGTGCCGCCGCGCGGATGCCACACCGCCAAGCCGGCCCCCAGCTCCTCGGGGAACGAGAACAGGTCCAGGTCCCGGCCCAGCCGGCGGTGGTCGCGGCGCTCGGCCTCCTCGCGGCGGTGCAGGAAGTCGCGGAGCTCCCCCTCGGTGCGCCAGGCGGTGCCGTAGATCCGCTGGAGCATCGGGCGCCGCTCGTCGCCCCGCCAGTAGGCGCCGGCCAGGGAGAGCAGCTTGAACGCACCGAGCCGGCCGGTGGAGGGGACGTGCGGCCCCAGGCACAGGTCGGACCACCCGTCGTTCCGGTACACGCTGACGACGTCGCCGGTGGCTCCCTCGGAGGACTCGACGCCCTCGATGATCTCGACCTTGTAGGGCTGCTCGGCGAACTCCTTGAGCGCTTCGTCCCGGGACAGCTCCTGGTGCCGGAACGGCTGGTCCTCGGCGACGATCTCGCGCATCCGAGCCTCGATGCGCTCCAGGTCGTCGGGTCCGATCGGCTCCGGCAGATCGAAGTCGTAGTAGAAGCCGTCCTCGATCGGCGGCCCGATGGCGTACTTGGTGCCGGGCCACAGGTCGCACACCGCCTGGGCCATGACGTGCGCCGTGGAGTGCCGGAGGACCTCGAGGTCCTGATCGGGGTCGGCCATGGCCGACATGATAGCCGCGGCCCTCCGTCCGCCCGCCGCTACCGGAGGAAGAACGGCACCGAGGTCATCAAGCGGTCGGCGGCGATGGCCGCCAGGTAGCCCGCAAACAGCAACAGCCCGGTGAACAGGTGGAGCTGGATGTTCGTGGCCATCGTCGGCATCAACGCGTAGGGATCGTCGTAGCGGTCGCGCAGGCCCCTGGTGACCTTGACCGCCAGCGGGATCGTCGCCAGCGCCACCGCCGCGGGACGGGCGATGATCCCGGCCGCCGCGCCGACGGCGATCGCCAGGTACGTGGCCGCCACGGCGCCGACGTACAGCCCGATCACGGCGTCCTTCGAGAGACGGACCGGCAGCGTGCGCTTCCCCACCGCGGCGTCGCCCCGCCGGTCGGGGATCTCGTTCACGTACAGGACGAGCGCGATGAGGATGGCCACGGGGATCGACAGGTACCCCGCCTCGATGTCGAAGCGGCCGGCCTGCACGTAGTACGCGCCGAGCGTCATGATCGGACCGAACCCCAGGGCCACGACGATCTCCCCCACGCCGCGGTGGACCAGGCGGAACGGGGGGGCCGTGTAGGCCACGCTGATGAACACCCCGACGGCCCCCAGCCAGAACAGCGGCCAGAACCCGCTGATCGCCGCCAGGTACAGGCCGATCCCGATGCCGGCCACGTAGAAGCCCGCCGACAGCAGGGCCATGGCCCGGAGGCTGAGGAGCCCGTAGTGGATCACTCGTGACCCGCCGCTGAACTGGGTCGGGGTCTGGTTCGCCGGGTCCGCGCCGCTCAGGTGGTCGAACACGTCGTTGGCCACGTTGAGCGCCAGGTGGATGAACGCCCCGCCCAGGAAGGTGAGGACGCCGCGAAGCAGGCTCCACCGCCCGTCGAGCGCGGCCACCGCGATGCCGGCCAGGACCGGCACCAGGGTCGCCGTGAGGAACGGCAGCCGCGTGGCCCGCAGGAACAGCCACCCGAACCCGAGCCGCGGCCGGATCGGCCGGCCGACCCGAACGCCGAGCTCCCGCAGGTACCGGTGGCCCTGGGGCACCGAGACCTCGGCGTACTGGAAGAACGGCAGCTTCGACTCGTCCCAGGTGTGGGCCCGCTCGGGGGCCAGCTCCAGCCGACCGTCGGCTCGCCGCACCGGCCCCCAGAACTGCACGTACCGCCGCTCGTCGTAGCCCATCTCCGGGAGCGGGCGGATGTGGCTGAAGATGACGTTGGCCTCGACGCCCTCGGGCGGCCCGACGTCGCCGCCGGGGAGGTCGAGCGCGACGACGCCGCGGTCGGCGTCGACGGCGTAGCCCGTGGCAACGCTCACCGGGTACCCGTCGCGGTCGACGAACGCCAGCACGGCGTGCGAGTACTGCTCGCGGCACGCGAGCAGGAGGTCGCGGTCGACGGCCATCACGCCACCCCCGCGAGCTCGAAGACCTGCGGCGGCCGGTCGGTCCGCCCGTCCTCCCACATCAGCACGCGGCGAGGGGCCACCTCGATGAGGGCCCGCTCCCAGAACAGCGGCAGCGCCACCCGCTTCGCGTAGAACTCCTTGACGATGGGCTCCTTGGCGATCCACAGCGGGAGGATCCGCTCCCAGGTCGTGTGCGGGTCCTCATCGAACACCCGGGCGTCGCCCTGGACCGTCACCCGGACGGTCAGCGGCTCGCCGTGCGTCGCGGAGAGGTCGCTGATCGAGAGCGAGACCTTCGGGTTCCGCCGGACGTGCTCGACCTTCCTGGAGAAGAGCACGCTGGAGTGCAGGTAGATCCTCTCCCCGTCGTAGATCGGGATCATCGGGTGGGTGATCGGGCGGCCGCTCGGGGCGACGACCGTGAACTCGGCCACCAGGGCCCGGTTGAGCGCGTCCTCCACGGGCTGGGGAAGGGCTCCCACGAGCGACCTCCTCTGTCGATGCCTGCAGACGTAACGATAGCGAAGGCCCTGAGGTCCCGCCGGTCGGACGGCCGGCTCTCGCTCGGAGATCGGATTCGGCGTCAGCCCACGACCAGCTGCCCCTCCATCCCCGGGGCGTGCGGGCGGCAGTAGAACCGGTACGTGCCCGGATCGGCGGTGAACGTCACGCGCTGCGTGCTGTTCGGCGGGACGTTGAGGTCGACGCCCAGCTCATCGATGGTGAAGGTGTGCCGGGTGCCGTCCCGGTTGGTGACGTGCACCGCGATCTCGCCGGCGTCGGCCGGGATCCCGGACGGCTGGAAGAGGAAGCGCTCGGTGACGACCCTGATGTCCCCGGCCAGTGCAGGGGCGTCCTGGATCCCCCCCAGCGCGACCACGGAGACAACCGCGGCGACGAGGATCACCCCAGCCGACGCCAAGGCGACCGCCCGAGCGGGGGCGGAGGGGCCGTCGGCGTCGCGTCCCCGGCGGAACGCCGGGATGGCGGCCAGGGTGCCGACGACGGTCGAGACGGTGAAGACCAGCAGCGGGAGGAAGTCCGCCGTGGACTCGGGATGGGCGAGCGCCTCGGCGATGAAGGGCGCGCTGAACGCCAGCACGGCGAGCGACATCGCTCCGAGCCATATGGCTCCGGCGCGGGGCCAGCGGGGCACGATGAGCAGCCCGATGAGAAACGGCGCGGCCATGGCGATGAGGAAGCCCTCGAAGCTCATCGAGATCAGCATCGGCATCAGCAGGGACGCAAGCGTTCCGATCGCCGCCGCCACCTGAAGCCGGCGCCACCCGAATCCGGTCCGCCCAGCGGCAGGACCGGAGCCCATGCGGCGCCCAGGAGAAGTCTCGGTCCCCTGGATCACGTTTTCCCCTTTCCCTTAAGGTATCCTGTCTTTCAGGAGCCCTTAATATGTCGGAAACTCGCCGCAGAAGTCAAGCGCGTCCGGCGTCGCCCCCCGGCCGCAACCTCGTGGCCCTCCTCGGCGACGCCTATTCAGCGCTGGGCCACCGCATCGTGGTGGGCGTCGCCGCCGCGGGCTTTCCCCAGCGGCCCGCTCACTCCGGCGTCTTCGCTCACATCGACATCGAGGACGGCACGCGGCTCACCGAGCTCGCCAGACGGGCCAACATCACGCCGCAGGCCATGGGGGAGCTCGTCGACGACCTCGAGCGGATGGGCTACGTCGCGCGGCAGCCGGACCCGGCCGATCGTCGGGCCAAGCGCGTGGTCCTGACGCGCCGCGGCGTGGCATGCGTCCGGGCCGGCCTCGAGGCGATCGCCCGGATCGAGCGGGACGTCGAGGAACTCCTGGGCCAGCGGAGGATGCGGGAGCTCCGGAGGGCGTTGGATCAGATCCTCGCGACCCTGCCCGGACCGCAGCGGGGAGTGGGCGCGGCAGGATTTGAACCTACGACCTCTCGCGTGTGAGGCGAGCGCTCTCCCGCTGAGCTACGCGCCCGGGAGGTAATCGAAGATACCACCCCGAAAAAGAGGGCGGCGGGGTGTGCCCGCGTCACCCCGCCGCCAGGCCCGGGCCCGAAGGCCCGAGCGCCTCCACAGGATACCCCGTTTCGCATCCGTCCACCCGCCGGCCCACCCCTTTCGCGCGCAATGCCGACATCGTCCGCGTGCGCCCGCTTGACACCGAGCCGCGACCCGGGTACGCCTTCCCCGCCGCCGCTCGCCGACGTCGGGGCCGATCGAGGGAAGGAGACTCCATGGGCCGGAAGCTGCTGGCCGAGTTCGTGGGCACGTTCGCCCTGATCTTCATCGGGGCCGGGTCGATCGTGGCCTCGGGGATCGCCCTGCCGCAGGCCGCGGTGCCCGGTGCCGGCCTGATCACGATCGCGCTGGCCCACGGGCTGACGATCGCGACGATGGTCACCGCCGTCGGGCACGTCTCCGGCGGGCACTTCAACCCGGCCGTCACGGTGGGCGCGTGGGTCACCCGCCGGATCGGGACCGGGGAGGGGGCCGCCTACGTGCTCACCCAGCTGGCGGGCGGGGCGGCCGGGGCGCTCGTCCTGCGGCTGGCGGTCCCGGCCGAGGCCTGGGAGCCAGCCCGGCTGGGCGCCACGCTCGTGGCCGAGGGGCTCTCCGACGCCCAGGCCATCACGATCGAGGCCGTCCTGACCTTCTTCCTGGTCTGGATGGTGTTCGCCACGGCGGTCGACCCGGAGGGCGCGTTCGGCAAGATCGCCGGGCTGGCCATCGGCTTGGTGATCGCCATGGACATCATGATGGGCGGCCCGTTCACCGGCGCCTCGATGAACCCCGCCCGGTCGTTCGGCCCGGCGCTCGTGGCGGGCGAGTGGACCGGCCTGTGGGTCTACTTCATCGGCCCCGTGCTGGGCGGCACCGTGGCCGCGCTCCTTTACGATCTCGGGATCATCCGGCAGCGGACCACCTGAGGGCCGTGGAGACGGTCGCCATGGTCGAGGCCCTCCGCCGGCTGGTGGAGGCCGAGTCGTTCTCCTCGGACCCGCAGGGCGTGGCCCGGTGCGCCGGCGTCATCGACGACCTGTGCGCCGAGGTCCTGGGCTCCCCCGCCCAGCCGCGGGGCCCCCACCGCGTGTGGCGGCGGGAGGGTGGCCGGCCGGTGCTGCTCCTGTGCCACTTCGACACGGTCTGGCCCCCCGGCACGCTCGGCGAGTTCCCGTTCACCGTCGACGATGGCGTGGCCCGCGGGCCCGGGGCGTTCGACATGAAGGCCGGGATCGTCCAGGCGCTGGCGGCCGTCCGCGACACCGACGGCCCCCTGACGATCCTGTTCAACGGCGACGAGGAGATCGGCAGCCCGACGTCCAGGGCGCTGATCGAGGAGGAGGCCCGGGCGGCCCGGGCCGTGCTGGTGATGGAGCCGGCCGCGGGCCCGGCCGTGAAGGTGGCCCGGAAGGGCGTCGGCCAGTGGACGATCGACGTCGAGGGCCGGGCGGCACATCCGGGGCTGGCGCCCGAGCGGGGCATCAACGCCGCGGTCGAGCTGGCGCACCAGGTCCTCGCCATCCAGGACCTGGCTCGGCCCCAGGAGGGGACGACGGTCACGGTCACCACGCTGGACGCCGGAACGGCGGGCAACGTCATCCCCCCGGCGGCCCGGTGCACCGTCGATGTCCGGATGTGGACGCTCGAGGAGGCGGCGCGCGCCGAGCGCGGGCTGGCGTCGCTCCGGCCGGTGCTCGCGGGGGCCCGCCTCCGCGTCGACGGAGGGCTGAACCGCGGGCCGATGGAGCGGCGCGCGGCCGAGCCCCTGTACGAGCGCCTCCGAGGCCTCGGGTACGACGTCCCCGCCGCCGAGGTCGGCGGCGCCAGCGACGGGAACTTCACGGCGGCGCTCGGGATCCCCACCCTCGACGGGCTCGGACCGGTGGGCGGCGGGGCGCACGCCCGCGAGGAGCACGTGCTCGTGGACGAGATGCCCGCCCGGGCCCGGATGGTCGCCCGGCTCATCGCCGACCTGCTGTCGGAGCCGTGATCGCGTGGGGATGGCCGTCGACGTCCGGGAGCTGTCCTCGATCGAGGACATGGCCGCGGCCGCGGCGCTGATCGACCGCATCTGGGGCGAGGAGCGGGTCGTGATGCCCGCGCTCCTCCGGGCGCTGGCCACCCACGGCGGCGAGGTCCTGGGCGCCTACCGGGGGACGGAGCTGGTGGGCGCCCAGGTGGCGTTCCTCGGGACGCGCGACGGCCGGCTCGTGCTCCACTCGCACATCACCGGCGTCGCCCCCGGCCAGCAGGGGGCCGGCGTCGGATACGCCCTCAAGCGGGGCCAGCGCGAGTGGTGCCTGGCCCGGGGGATCGACACCGTGACGTGGACCTTCGACCCTCTCGTGGCCCGCAACGCTCACTTCAACCTCCAGAAGCTCGGCGCGGTGGCCGACCGGTTCCATCGCGACTTCTACGGCGACATGCCCGACGCCATCAACGCCGGGGACCGCTCGGACCGGCTGGAGGTGTCATGGGAGCTCCGCTCCCCTCGGGTGGAGGCCGCCCTTCGCGGCGAGCTGGCGGAGCCGGATGCCGAAGGCGTGCCCGCGGCGGTCGACGAGCGCGACGGCCTCCCGGTCTCCCGTCCGCTGCCCGAGGAGGGACCGGTCCTCGTCGCCGTCCCGCCCGACTACCACGCGCTCCGCCGGAGAGAGCCGGACGCCGCGGCGGCCTGGCGTTCCGCCGTCGCCGACGCGCTGGAGGCGGCCACCGCCCGGGGCCACGCCGCCACGGGGTTCGTCCGGGGGCGGGGCTACGTGCTCGAGCCGGCGGCGCCCGCCCCGTGACCCTCCGGCCGGCGCCGGGGCTGGCCGAGGCCGCCGAGCTGCTGCTCGTCCGCCTGCCGCTGGTGCGGCCGTTCACGACATCGTTCGGCACGACCTCGGTCAAGGAGGCCATCGTCGTGCGGGCCATCGGGTCCGACGGCGTCGAGGGGTGGGGCGAGTGCGTGGCCGCCGAGCACCCGCTCTACTCCGCCGAGTGGAACGCGGCGGCGTGGGCGGTCCTCCGCGACTACCTGATCCCGGCCGCGCTGGAAGGCCGACCGGCCGGCATCCGCGGCCACCCCATGGCCCGGGCGGCCCTCGAGACCGCGGTGCTGGATCTCAGGCTCCGGCGAGCCGGCACCGGCCTCGCCGCGCACCTCGGCGGGATCCGGGACCGGGTGCCGTGCGGGGTGAGCCTGGGGATCGAGGAGCGCGTCGAGGACCTCCTGGAGCAGGTGGCCGCGTTCGCCGCCGCCGGGTACCGGCGGGTGAAGCTGAAGATCGAACCGGGCCGGGACGTCGACGTGGTGCGCGAGGTGCGCTCGGCGTTCCCGGACCTCCCGCTCACCGTCGACGCCAACGCCGCCTACACGCCGGAGACCGTGGAGGCCATCGTCCCGTTCGACGAACTCGGGCTCGAGTACATCGAGCAGCCGCTGGCCGAGGACGACCTCGTGGGCCACGCCGCCCTCCAGCGTCGGCTGGAGACGCCGCTGTGCCTCGACGAGACGATCACCTCGGCTACGGTGGCCCGCGGCGCGCTGGAAGTCGGCGCGTGCCGGGTCATCAACATCAAGGTCGGGCGGGTCGGCGGCCTCCGGGGGGCGGTGGCCATCCACGACCTGGCCCGGGATGCCGGCGTCCCGGTCTGGTGCGGCGGGATGCTCGAGACGGGCATCGGCCGGGCGGCCAACGTGGCCATCGCCTCGCTGCCCGGGTTCACGATGCCCGGCGACACCAGCGCCTCGGCGCGCTACTTCGAGCGCGACCTCACCGAGCCGTTCGTCGTCGACGCGGACGGCACCATGGCCGTCCCCGCCGGCCCGGGGATCGGCGTCGAGCCGCTTCCCGACGTCTTGGCGGAGGCCACCGTCGAACGCCTGACGATCCGGTAGCGCCGTCGGGCACGGTGCTCGGCGAGCCTCGCTCGACCTCGGTCCCCCGTCGGATCGAGCGCTCGCGGCCCGGTGCTACACTCCGGCACCGTGGCGCCGGTCCTTCCCCCCTCGTCGTGAGCGTCGTCGTCGCCCGTGAGCTGACCAAGCGGTTCGGCGAGGCGGAGGCCGTCCGGGGCATCGGCTTCGAGGTCCGGGAGCGCGAGTGCTTCGGCTTCCTGGGCCCGAACGGGGCCGGGAAGACCACGACGATGCGGATGATCTCCTGCACGTCGCCGCCCACCTCCGGCGATCTGGAGGTGCTCGGCATGCCGGTGTCCCGGGGGCGCGAGATCCGCCGCCGGATGGGCGTGGTTCCCCAGGAGAACAACCTCGACGAGGACGTCTCGGTCCTCCAGAACCTGCTCATCTACGCGCGGTACTTCGACATCCCGACCCGGATCGCCCGGGCCACCGCCGAGGAGCTTCTGTACTTCGTGGCGCTGTCCGACAAGCGCGATTGGGGGATCCCGCAGCTCTCCGGCGGCATGAAGCGACGGCTGCTCGTGGCCCGGTCGCTGATCAACGACCCGGACGTCCTGATCCTCGACGAGCCCACCACGGGCCTGGACCCTCAGGCGCGCCACCTGGTGTGGGAGAAGCTCCGGTCGCTGAAGCGCCAGGGGGTGACGCTCCTCCTCACGACCCACTACATGGAGGAGGCCGCGCAGCTGTGCGACCGCCTGGTGATCATGCACGAGGGGCGGATCCTGATCCAGGGGGCCCCGCGGGAGCTCGTGGCCCGCGAGGCCTCCCCCCAGGTCATCGAGGTGTTCGACCCCTCCCCCGACGCGGCGGTGGCCCTCCAGCGGCTGGACGGGCTGGCGGAGCGCAGCGAGCGCCTGGCCGATCGGTGGTTGTTCTACACGTCGCAGGGCGAGCGGCTGCTGGCCAGGGTGCGCGAGGTCGTCGCCGACCCGGGCGCGGTGTGGCTGCGAGGGGCCACGCTCGAGGACGTCTTCCTCCAGCTCACGGGGCGGGGGCTGCGAGAGTGAGCGCCGAGGCGCTGGCGGCACCCGGTCGGGTCCTGCGGAAGCCGGACCTCCGGCTGCCCTCGGCGTGGCGCGTGTGGCAGCGGAACGCCTCGATCTACCGCCGCACGTACAAGCTCAACATCCTCCCGAACTTCTTCGAGCCGCTGTTCTTCCTGCTGGCCATGGGGCTGGGCCTCGGGACGTACCTCTCGATCCGCGGCCTCCCCTACATCGACTTCATCGCCCCCGGGCTGGTGGCCACCGCCGCGATGTACGGGACGTCGTTCGAGGTCACGTTCAACTGCTTCGTGAAGATGAAGTTCGGCCGGATCTACGACGCGGCCATGGCCACGCCGCTCTCGCCGGAGGACGTGGCCCTCGGCGAGCTCCTGTGGGGGACGACGAGGTCGCTGATCTACGGCGTCGTGTTCCTGGCCATCGCCAGCACGTTCGGCGTGGTCCACTCCTGGCTGGCGCTCCTGTCGCCGGTGGCCATCGCGCTGATCGGGATGATGTTCTCGGTCATCGGCCTGGCGTTCACCGCGGTGATCCCGGTGATCGACTACTTCACGTACTACTGGACGCTGTTCATGACGCCGATGTTCCTGTTCTCCGGGATCTTCTTCCCGCTGGACCGGCTGCCGCAGTGGGTGGAGGGGCTGGCCTGGTTCATGCCGCTCCATCACGGCGTCAACCTGATGCGGGCGCTGGTGCTGACCGGCGACCTGGAGGCCGCCGCGCTGGCGGCCCTGTGGATCGTGGGCCTGACGGCGGCGCTGTTCGTCCTCCCGCTGAACCTCCTCCGCCGCCGCCTGGTCCGCTGAGCCGCGTCAGCGCTGGCAGCGCTGGAGGACCCTGGCCGCCTTCGTGGAGGCCTGGTCGATCCTGGCGGTGAGCGCCCGGAGCTGGCTGTCCAGGGCCGCGACCTGCACCTCGTCGCCCTTCCCAAGGGCCCGGGCGAACTCCGCGCGGTTGACCAGGGCCTGGCGATGGAGACGGGTCACCCGGGCCGAGAGCGTCGCGGCCCGCACGCAGGCCCGGGCCTTCCCGGAGGCGGGCCGGGCCTCCTCCGGCGACGCCCCGCCGGAGCGGCCGGCGAGGTAGCCGAGGAAGAACACCAGCAGCGCCGCCAGCACCGCGACGACCAGCCATGCCAGCGGCGGGCGCGGCCGGCCGGGACGCGGCCTGGCGGGCGGGGCCGTCGTGCGCTCCGTGGCCCGCCGGGGCTCCGCCGCCGGCAGCTCCTCCGTCCGTCGCCACGGGAACCGGCTCCCCGGGTCGCTCATCAGCGGCCCTCCCAGGGCTCGGCCGTGCCGCCGCCCCGACGTCGCGCGCCGCCGTCGCTGGGCACGCCGCTACCTTACTCCGGGGGGACGAGGCTCCGTCTCAGCGGCGTGGGTGGGGCGTGGAGCGGACGAAGCCATGGCCCGGGCCGTGGACCACCCGCACGACCCGGCTCGGCGCGGCGGCCCGGAGCGCGACCCGCCGCCGGTCCCCCGCCGGCGGCGCCACGAGCGTCGTCCCGGCCACCAGCCGCTCCGGTTCGCCGTCGACCAGGGCCTCGCCCTCGCGGACGCTCACGACGCCGCCCTCCGAGGGACCCAGGTCGACCTCCAGCGTGGCTCCGGCCTCTACGAGCGAGTCCGTGAAGAGCCGGATGTCCCCGTGGACGCGGAGCGGCGACCTGGGCCCGACCAGCTCCTTGGTCCGGACCCCGGCTCCCTCCTCGGACCGGGGGGCCTCCGCGTCCTTGAGCACGTTGAAGCCCGCGTGCGGGGGGACGGGGTCGGTGCTGTACACCAGGATGTACGCCCGGGTGTCGACGTCCCCGTGGTTCCACTCGGAGTGGACCATGCCCCTGCGGCCCTCGGTGAACTGCCCGACGTCCCCGGTGTCCATGTGCCCGGTGATGCGGTTCAGCGCGTCGTCGTGGTCGAGCTGGCCGCGCTCGATGTAGAACAGCCGCTCGTTGAACCGGTGCGGGTGATGGCCGATGCCGAGCCCGGCGTCCACCGTGGAGTCGTGCACCGTCACCAGGGGCCCCGAGGCCTGGATCTCCGTGAACGGCCCAATCGACTCCACGGCCTTCAAGCCCGGCATCCCGAAGTCCGATTCGCCGAGGACGACGTGGTCCTCGGGCGCTAGGACGAGGAAAGGACGGGTGGTGGTCCCCGGCCGGTCGCTCACCGCTTCTTCGCGCGGAAGACCGTGTTGCCGACGGCCAGCAGGAGCCCGAGCGCGCCGCCGTACGCCAGGTGCCCGAGCAGGCCACGGATGTGCGTCTCGCGCGGATAGGCGGTCGCCGGTGGGGTCAGGCCCAGCGTCGCGTTGCCCGCCTCGTCCACGAGCAGCCACATCCCGAGCCCGGTCACCAGGCCGGCCGCGATGGGGTTCATCCCCCGGGCGGCGAGGAGCCCCGCCACGAGCCCGCCGGACAGGCCCAGCCCGACGTGGAGGCGCTGGCCGAGCCGCTGGGCCTCCTGCTCGTCGATGTCCCTGCCCCTCAGCTCGGCGAGCCTCTCTGCGGCCTTGGCGTACGAGGGCTCGTCCTGAAGCTCCTTCTCCCGCTGCTTCGAGGACTCGCTCTGCTGCTCCATGTACGCGGTCGTGACGCGATCCATGACCTTGGACGCCGCGTACGCCGCGCCGGTCCCGAGCACGATCTCCTTGCTGAGGCTCCTCTGCATGACGTCACCTTCCTCCACGGGCGTCGCGGCCGACCTTCCATGACGGACGTACCCACGGTGGCGGGCCCTACACGTCTGCGGTGGGCGCTCAGGAGGCCTGGACCTCGACCGAGACCTCCACGGCGCGCTTCGTCGCATCGCACACCGGGCAGCGGGCCGCTCCGCGCTCCACGATCTCGCGGAGCCGCTCCCCCGAGGCGCCCTGCGCGGCGGCGCGGATCCGGATCCGGCTGGAAAGCGGCCCGGGCGGCACGTCGTCGTCGATCCCCAGCATCCCGCGGTCGTCCGACTCGCTGTCGGCCTCGACCTCGAGCGAGGTCAGCGTGACGCCCTCGCGGGCGGCCTCCATCCCCACGGTCGCCGCCACGCAGGAGGCCATCGCCGCGCGGAACAGCCACCCGGGCGTCGGATGCTCCGCCCGCCCACCGACCGCCGCCGGCATGTCCGTCACGATGCGCTCGCCCTTGGGGCCCACGACCTCGGCCCGGAGATCGTCGCCGAGCGTGGCCCGGGCGACGGAATCCGTGTACCGGGCCTCGTCCGGATGCTCGGACAGGTACCGAACCGCGCCCTCGATCGAGTCCCTGACGTCCGCCACCACAGTCCCTCCTCGCTCGAGCGGATGTCAAGCGTACCGTCGGGCAGGGGCGCGGGGCGTCCCCGGGGCGGGACGTCGCGCCGGTGGCGCGCTAGGTTGCCGGCGTGGATGTCGACGACCTCCGACCGCTCGTGGCCGGCTGGCCGGTCGGCGCCGTGTCCGCCGGCGTGACGTCGCCGGAACGAACCGTCGGCGTGACGGGCGACCCTGGGTCCAGCATGCCGGTCGCCTCCGTCGGGAAGGTCCTGGTCGGCCTGGCCGCCCTGGTCGCGGTCGAGGAGGGAGCCGTCGACCTCGACGAGGCCGCCGGCCCTCCGGGGTCCACCGTCCGCCACCTGCTGGCGCACGCCTCGGGGCTGGCGTTCGACCAGGACCGGAGTATCGCGCCGCCCGGGCGGCGACGGATCTACTCGAACACGGGGATCGAGCGGTTCGCCGAACACCTCGCGGCCCGGACCGGCATCGCGTTCGAGGAGTACCTCCGGCTCGGGGTCCTCGAGCCCCTCGGGATGCGCGCCACCGAGGTGCGCGGCTCCCCGGCGCACGCGGTGTGGAGCAGCGTGGGCGACCTGCTGGCGTTCTCGCGGGAACTGTTTCGGCCGACGCTGGTCTCGGAGGCGACGCTGGCCGCGGCCACCTCGGTCCAGTTCCCGGGCCTGGTCGGCGTCCTCCCCGAGATCGGGCGGTTCGAGCCGAACGACTGGGGCCTGACGTTCGAGATCCGAGGCACGAAGCAGCCGCACTGGACCGGGCGCCGCAACTCCCCCCGGACCTTCGGCCACTTCGGGGGGACCGGGTCGTTCCTCTGGGTGGATCCCGACGCGCGCCTCTCGGCCGTCGCGGTCGCGGACCGGGCCTTCGGGCCATGGTCCCTCGAGGCCTGGCCCCCGTTCTCCGACGCGGTGCTGGCCCGCTACGGCGGGGCGGCCGGCGCCGGATGAGGAAATCTTCAGGAACGCCGTCGTCGCGTTTGCTCGCGAAGCCGACGGGTACGGCACGTCCCAGCGTGTGCATCAACACGAGCCCCTGAAGGAGGGATGTATGGAGAACACACGCAGCTCATCGAGGAAGCTCTACCTGGGGCTGGCACTGGCGGCCACCCTGGCGCTCGTGGCGGTGCCCGCCACCGCCGCCCACATCGCCTGCCGGGTCAGCGACACGACGCCGTCGCCCGGAGAGACCATCGGGGTGGCCGGCGACGGCTTCCAGCCCGGGTCGACGGTCGAGATCTTCTACGACGACCCGACCCACCAGACGCTGATCGGGACCGCCACGGTCAACCAGCGTGAGCGGTTCTCGGCCAACGTGACGATCCCCGCCGACGCCGAGCTGGGGACGGCCCAGATCATCGTCCGGGGCCTCGATGCCCATTCGGGGAACCCGACCAGCTGCAGCGTGACGATCCGGGTCGTGCCTTCCGACGGATAGGGCCCGACGCTCGGACGAAGGCCCGGTGGCACCGCCACCGGGCCTTCGGCGTTCCACCACCCGCCCCCTCCCGGTCGGAGCGCCGGCAGCGGGGCCCGGTCACATCCGTCCCCGCCAGATCCCCACGGGTTCGAACCGCATCGGCACGTCGACGAGGATCAGCTCGCTGGGCTCCTCGGCCCGCACCCGGAGCGACGGCTGGTCCGTGACCTTGGCGGCGTCGCCGGTCGCGACCTCCTCGTCGTCGAACGCCGCCTTCCCCTCGATGAGGTAGATGTAGGCGCCCCGGCCCTGCCCGATCCCGTGCGTCACCTCGAACCCCGGCTCCAGCCGGGCGATGTGGACGCTGGCGTCCTGGTGGACCCGGACGACGTCGCCCCCCTCGGGACCGATCACCTTCACCAGCCGGTTCGTCCGGTCGTCGCGCGTGAACGCCCGCTGCTCGACCCCCGGCGCGAGGCCGGGCGTGTCGGGGAGGATCCAGATCTGGATGAACCGCATGGGCTCCGTCTCCGACGCGTTCTGCTCGGAGTGGTACGCGCCGGATCCGAGCGTCATGCGCTGCACCGATCCGGCGGGGAGCGGCCCGTACGGGCCGCCGACGTCGTCCTCGTGGCCGAAGCTGCCCTCGACGACGTACGTCAGCCCCTCGATGTCCTGGTGCGGGTGGAGCGGCCAGATGGCGCCCGGGACCAGTCGGTCGTCGTTGAACACCCGCATCGCCCCGAACCCGTCGTTCTCCGGGTCGCGGTACCGATCGAACGAGAAGTGCCACCGGGCGTGGAACCATCCCCCGTCCACCTCGTAGATCTCCTTGTCGCGCCTGATCGCGATCACGGTCGCCTCCTTCGCCGGGATGCTCCTCGAGGGGGCCTGCCCCCCGTTCTTACCCGCCGCACAACCGCCACCAGCTCCGCTCCCCACGGGTCCACTTCTCCGCGGGCCTGCGCCCTCACCGACGTCCCGGCGGCCACCGCTATCCGTCGCTGTTGCCGGGGCCCGGCCACGGGGCGGTGATCAGCGAGGCCCGCGGCGGGTCCTCGTCGGTGGCGATACGGTCGGGCGGGTCGCCGGCCGCCTCCGGGGCTCCCTCGGCGTCCGAGGGGCCGCCCTTGCTGTTCCCCGGGCCGGGCCACGGCGAGGTGAAGGCTAGCGCCATCCCGTCAGCGTAGTGGGCCGCGCCCCCCGGAGACGACGCCGGCCACGGCGAGCACGGACGTTGGGCGTCGGCTCGCCGGGGGTATGTACGCGGCCACGGCCCCGTCGCCGCTCGATGACTGCCATCCTGCTGTTCGCGGCCACCCTGCTGCTCGCCGTCCTCATCTCCGAGCGAGCGAGACGGAGCATCGTTTCGACCGCGGTCCTGTTCCTCGCCGTGGGGTTCCTCGGCGGCGCCTTCGGCCTGGCCGGGCTCCGCCCGACCGCCGACGAGGTCGCCCGGCTCTCGGAGATCGCGCTGTTCGCGGTGCTGTTCACCGACGGCATGCTGATCGGCGTGCGGGAGCTGGCCGGGGCGTGGCGGCTGCCCGGCCGGGCCCTCCTGCTCGGGTTCCCCCTCACGCTCGGGGCCATCGCGGTGCTCGCCCGCTACGTGACGGGGCTGCCCTGGCTCGAGGCGTTCCTGACCGGTGCCGTCCTGGCCCCAACCGATCCCCTGTTCGCGGCGGCCATCGTCGGGCGAGAGGAGATCCCCTCGCGGGTCCGGACGCTGCTGAACGTGGAGAGCGGCCTGAACGACGGGCTGGCGCTGCCCATCGTCGTCGTGCTCGTGTCGCTCGGCGGCGCGCGCGAGGCGGCGGTCGGGGAGGTGCTCGGCGAGGCCGGCCTCGGGGTGGTGGTCGGGGCATCGGTCTCCACGGCCGCGGTGCTGCTCCTGCGGAGCTCGTTCTTCCGGCCGTCCCCGCGATACGAATCGCTCGGCGCCCTGGCCGTCGGGGTGCTGGTGTTCGCGGTGGCCTCCCTGACCCACGCGAACGAGTTCCTCGCGGCGTTCGCGGCCGGCGTCGCCCTGGCCACCGTCGGCCCCGACGTCCGCGACGCGTTCCACGACATCGGCGATGTCGTCACCGAACTGCTGAAGCTCGCCGCGCTCCTGGTCTTCGGCGCGCTCATCTCCGGGCGATTCCTCGTCGAGGTCGGCATCCCGGGCTGGATCTTCGCGCTCCTCGTCCTGGTCGTGGCCAGGCCCGCCGCCCTGGCGGTCGCCCTGGTGAGGAGCGGGCTCGATCGGCGGGAGCGCTTCACCGTGGCCTGGTTCGGGCCCAAGGGGTTCGCCTCGGTCGTCTACGGGCTGCTCGTCGTCGGCGCCGGGATCCCGCTCGGCGGCCAGGTCTTCCACGTCGTGGCGGCCGCGGTCGCGCTGTCCATGGTCCTCCACTCGACGACGGACGTCCCGATCGCGCGGGCGTTCGAGCGAGCCGACAGCGGCGGCGCGCCCTGACCGGCCCCACATCGCGATCTCGCCGGGGCGCCGCCGTCACCGCGTCGACGGACGGCCCGCCCTCCAGCGCCGGGCCACGACCGTCTGCCACGGGACCAGGATGAGCGGGATCGCGAACTCGACGAGCATGAGGGCGATCTGGCCGGGATGCGGCCGGCCCACCGTCAGGAGCGACAGCAGCCTCCCGGACGCGGCGAGGAGCAGGACGGCGGCCACCCCGCGGATCCAGGTGGTGGCGGCCTCGACCCTGGGGACGGAGCGGAGGAGGAGCAGGCCCGCGCCCACGTACCAGGCCGCATAGAAGCGGAGCTCGTTGTCGAGGTTGGCGGAGACCGCGCCCGCCCCCAGCACGGATCGCGCGCCCAACAGCACGGTCTGGGTCCCGAAGACCACGGCGACCAGCCCGAGGAGCCCGACGGTCGTCTGGAGCGCCCGCCGGCCCGCCGCCGGAGGGCTCGCCCCGGGCCGCCCCTCGCCCCCGTCGACCCGCTCGCGTCCCCTCACCGCGCCGACAGCGTCCGGCAAGCCGAACGGGAGGGCAACCCGGCGCCCGTCGCTTCGCCGGACGACGTCGGCCCCGCCGCGCTGTTTCGCCCTCACGGCGCCCGGGTACCAAGCGCAACGAAGGCGTCCGGCCACCAGGCCGTCGCTCCCCGAGCGCCTCGCGACGAGGCGCGGATGTCGCGATCACCGATGGATCTCCAGGCCCACATCTCCGAGGCGTGGCGTTGACGTCGGGGGCTCCGCCGCCCGGGGCTCCCGACGGATGGACGACCAACCCCTCCTCGTGGGGGCAGCGCCTGCCGATCATCGGGCTGGCGACGGCCGGGTTCGTCATCGCCGGGTACCTGGCGCTCTTCCAGTTCGACGTCCTCTCCACCGTGTGGGAGCCGTTCTTCGGCCGCGGCAGCCGGCGGATCCTCACGTCGAGGATCTCCCACCTGCTCCCGATCCCGGACGCCGCGCTGGGCGCCCTCGGCTACGTCGCCGACGCCGTCACCGGAGCGATCGGTGGGACGGAGCGCTGGAAGCGACGACCGTGGCTGGTCGTCCTCTTCGGCATCGCTGTGGGTCCGCTCGGGGCGGTGAGCGTCCTGCTCGTCATCTTCCAGCCGGTGCTCTTCTCGTCGTTCTGCACGCTCTGCCTGGTCACCGCGGTCATCTCCGTCCTCATGATCGGGCCGGCGTTCGACGAGGTCCTGGCCAGCCTCCAGGCCCTCCGGCGAGTGCGCGACCGGGGGGGCTCCGTCTGGTCCGCGTTCTGGCGGGGAACCGAGGAGGCGGTCCCGGCATGATCGGCGCCGTCGCCCAAGCGGTCGCCGTCGTCGTCGGCGTCTGGCTGATGTTCGCCCCGGCCGTCCTGGGCTACGGGGGCGCGCCCGCGGACAACGACCGGATCGTCGGGCCGGTGGCCGCCTCCATCGCGCTCATCGCGATCTTCGAGGTGGTCCGCGGGATTCGGCTCGTCAACCTCGTCTCGGGCGCATGGCTCGTGGCCTCCGCGCTCCTCCTCGGCTACCCGGCGGCCGGGGCCGTGAGCGCGGTCGCCTCGGGCGCCGCGCTGATCGCGCTGTCCATCCCCGGCGGCGAGCGGAAGAACCGCTACGGCGGCGGCTGGCGCGCGGTGTTCACGGGCGCCACCGAGGCCGACCGCCGCGGCCGACGCTGACAGGTCCGGACTGGACGCGGCGTGGATGCCCGAACAGCGGCGTGGGCCGAGGAGGCCATTCTCAGGTCTCGGTCCGGTAGTGGAGATGGACCATGCCGTCGCCGAAACGGCGTTCGTCGAGCAGCGCGAGGCGCTGGCGGACGGCGTCGGGGACCCACCGTGTCCCGCCTCCGATGACGATGGGCGCGACGAAGAGGTGCCACTCGTCGACCAATCCCTCCGCGATCGCCCGGGCGGCGAGGCCGGGACTCACCATGTGAGCCTCCGCCCCGGCGCACCGCGCACCTCTCCCGCGTCACGCCGAGTGCGGCGCCGTGGGCCTCACTCCGGTGCTCGGTCCGACCGGGCTCCGGCGCGGGAGAGGAGCAGCTCGCGCTCCCGCTCGTTGCGCGTCAGCGATGCGGCGCGCTCGAACTCCGCGGCGGCCTCCTCCGGGCGTCCCAGCTTGACGAGGAGGTCCGCACGCACGCTGGGCAGCAGGTGATACCCCGCCAGCGCCCGGTCCGCGGCCAGCTCGTCGACGAGCTCCAGCGCTGCCGCCGGCCCGAACGCGGCGCCGACCGCCACCGTCCGGTTCAGCTCGACGACCGGCGACGGCACGATCTCCACCAGCGCGTCGTACAGGGCCACGATCCGCTCCCAGTCGGTGTCGCCGGCCGTCCGAGCGCGCGCGTGACAGGCCGCGATCGCGGCCTGGAGGGCGTACGGCCCGAGCCCGGCCCCCAGCTCCTCGGCGCGTTCGAGCGCCGCCAGCCCCCGCCCGATCAGGAGGCGGTCCCAGCGCGACCGGTCCTGGTCCAGGAGGAGGATCGGCTCTCCAGCCGGCCCGACCCGGGCCCGCAGCCGGGATGCCTGGATCTCCATCAGCGCCACCAGGCCGTGGACCTCCGGCTCATCCGGCACCAGGCCTGCGAGGATCCGTCCCAGCCGGAGCGCCTCCTCGCACAGCTCGGGGCGGATCCAGTCCGTCCCGGCCGTCGCCGAGTACCCCTCGTTGAAGATCAGATAGATCACCTCGAGGACGGAGGAGAGCCGGGCCTTGCGCTCGTCCTCCGGAGGGATCTCGAAGGGGACCCGCGCCTCGGCGAGGGTGCGCTTGGCCCGGACGATCCGCTGCGCCACGGTGGGCTCCGGCACCAGGAAGGCCCGGGCGATCTCCTCGATCGTCAGGCCGGCGAGGAGCCGAAGCGTGAGCGCCGCGCGGGCCTCGCGCGATAGGACCGGGTGGCATGCGATGAACATCAGCCGCAGCAGGTCGTCGCCCACGTCCTCCTCGATCCGGGCCTCCAGGCCGGGCTTCCTGGCACGGTCGGCCTCCATGGCCTGCGCCAGCTCCTCGTGCTTCCGCTCGGCCATCGCGGCGTGGCGGAAGTGGTCGACGGCCCGCCGCTTGGCGACGGCCATGAGCCAGGCGCCCGGGTTATCCGGGACGCCTGACTCGGGCCATCGCTGGAGGGCCGCCACGAGGGCCTCCTGGGCCAGGTCTTCCGCGAGGCTCACATCGCGCACCATCCGGGCCAGCGCGGCGATGAGCCTGGCGGACTCGATCCTCCAGACCGCCTCGATGGCGCGGTGGGTCGCGGAAGCCAAGGCCACTACTTCTTCTGCTGCAGGTCCTTCTGGAGGCCCTTCTCCATCTCGACCACCCGCCGGACGGTGGGGCTGTCCTCGTACGCCTGCGCGAACTCGTCGAGCTCGAAGATGGGACGGATCTCGATCACGGCCTCCTCCCCGTACTCCTCGCCGGCCTCGAAGGGCACGCGCTTGGCCCACTCGATGGCCTCCTCCAGCGACTTCACCTGGAGCATCCAGTAGCCGGCCACGATCTCCTTCGACTCGGCGAACGGGCCGTCGACGACGGTCCGCTTGCCACCCGAGTAGACGACGCGGGCCCCCTCGGCGCTGGGGCGGAGGCCGTTCCCGTCGACGAGGACGCCGGCCTTGGCCAGCTCCTCGTTGAACCTGCCCATCTCCTCCACCAGTTTCTCGCTGGGGAGCTGGCCGGGCTTGGGATCTCCCTTGACGAACATCATGACGCGCATGTGGTCCCTCCTTCCGCTCGGCCGGGGCCCCGGCCTGCTCTCGACCGGGTCAAAACCCCGACCCTACAAAAACGTCGGACGAGCGGCCCGGAAATCGACACGGCGGCGGGTGTTCCTGGCCGAGATGGTCGGGGGTGCCCCCATCGCTAGGCGCTCTCGGGATCGAGTTGGGGGTTCCACATGATCTCCCACAGATGGCCATCGGGATCACGGAAGTACCCCGAGTAGATGCCCCACGGACGGTCGTGAGGATCGTCGGTGAGCGTGGCCCCGGCCACCTGGGCCTGCCTCAGCACGGCGTCCACGTCGTCCCTGGTGGCAACGGCATGGCCGATGCTGAACTCGCCCGTCTTCTGGGCTCCGGGCGGGATGTTCGCGTCCTTCGCCAGCTCCGCGCGCGGGTAGAGCGCCAGGATCAGCCCACCCTTCAGGTGAAACATCGCCACGGCACCCGCGGGCGTGTCATCGTCGCCCGGGAACTCCGTGCCGACGACGCCCTGCGACTCCAGCCCGAGGCCGTCCCGGTAGAAGGCCAGGGCCCGATCGAGGTCGTCGACCGCCAGGGTGAGCGCATGTATGCGAGGTTCCATCGCTCCTCCTCCGCGCGCTACGTCGTCCTCTTCTTGGCGAACGTCCCAGCGAGGTCGCCGAGGCCATGGCATGAGGCTGCACGGCCGGTCCCGTTACCCGTACGGACGATCTCGCCCACGGAAACTCATCGGTCGGTCGCACGATCGTGGCGACCTCATCCGGCAGGCACGGTGCGCGCGGACGCCTCGTCCAGCATCCGGAGCAGCGTCGTCGTCGTGTTCCAGTTGCGGATCGTCATGCTCTGGTAGATGGGCATGGACACCACCCTGCTGAGGTGGCTCTGGGCGGCCCTGCTGATGAGCCTCGAGAAGTACAGGACGCCGCGCCCCGCCGCCACGTCATCCACCTCCTCTCGTCGGGGCACCGTCTTCAGGGCGGCCTTCGCCGTGAGCGGATCCTTGAGGAAGATGACGTCGTACCGGTACGTAGCGGGATCGGCTCCGAAGCCGTCGGGCGCGCCCTCGACCACGGCCCGCATCTGTGCCTGGCTGCGCACCACGACGGTCGCCCGGTAGTCGAAGGCGGCACCGAGCATCTCCTCGATCCGGCGGGCCAGCGTGGCGGAACCGGACCCCGCGGCTCGGAACAACACGTTCCCGCTCTGGATGTAGGTGGCCACGTCCTGGAAGCCGCCCGCCTCGAAGCAGGCCTTCAGGGCGGGCATCCTGATGAGGTTCCTGCCGCCGACGTTGATCCCGCGGAGCAGGGCGACGCACATCGTCACGGGGTATGTATAGCAGCGACCACCGCTGCGGGACCGCGATGGGGACGAGAGCCCCCGGCATGGGCACGACCATCACCGGCCGGTCGCCATGAGGTGGATCTGAAGGAGGGGAAGCTTTGGAACCGCGTGCGTCCTCCGGAACCCGAAGGATCCAAGTGGTTCGGATCCTCCTGCTCTTCGAGTCGCTGACGTTCGTCACGGCGGCGCTGATCCACTTCGGCCTGCTCATCGACGGGTACGTCCACCGGCGGGCCGGAACCGCCGAGGCCGTGGTCGCCGTTGTCCTCGCCGCAGGCTTGATCGTGACCTGGAGCCCGTCCTGGGCCCACCGGGGCTCCATGGTCGCTCAGGCCTTCGCGATCCTCGGCGTGAGCGTCGGGCTGTTCACCATCGCCGTCGGCGTCGGTCCCCAGACAGCCCTCGACATCGCGTACCACGTTGCCATCCTGGCCGTGTTGATCCTCGGCCTCGCGATCTCCGCTCGCCTGCCTCGGGGCGGCACTTCCGATTAGTCGATGGAGCTCGCCCTGCGCGGTCGTCCGCGACGCCGCTCGGGGTATCCGGTAAAGACATGGTCCCGGGGTCGCGCGACGGTGAGGCCATCAGGGGCGACCGCGTCCCCGGTAGGTGCTCCGGCCCGTTTCGACTTCCGCGATCCGGGCCTTCACGATCTCCGTCACGAGCGCCGCGGGGATCGGCTCGTCCTCGGTGAAGCGGAGGGTTCCCTTCCCGGAGACATGGCCTTCAGCTCTTCGCCGTGAGCCTCGAGCTCACCGGTGTGGAGACCGGTCCGGAGCTCGAGCCCGCGAACCGCGGCGACAGCACGGGCGGCGCAGCGCGCGGCGCGTCCCGGCCCGTCGAACGTCGCGAGCATCCCAGCGTCGCCCTTGACCCCGGTGAGTGGGGAACCTATCGTCGGCCATCGCGGCGCCGCTCGCGCGGCTGAAAAGGGGGCTGGGATGACGGATGGGACGCGGGACGGAACGAGGATGTCGCTTCCTCCGACGACCTCTGGCTACGCGTTGGGGCCCGACGACGGCGAGGCGCTGTGGTTCAACGGCGGCCTCGGCCTGCTGAAGGCAACGGCCGACCAGACCGACGGCCGATTCGCGGCCTTCGAGCTGCGGCTCCCTAAGGGATTCGCTTCGCCGATCCACCTCCACGAGGCGGAGGACGAGTTCTTCCTCGTGCTGTCGGGCGAGGTCCGCGTTCAACACGGCGACGAGGTGGCCGAAGGCGTCGCCGGATCGCTCGCCTACAGCCCGCGCGGCGTCAGCCACGGATTCCACGTCGACTCCGAGGAAGCCCGGTTGCTCCTCCTCTTCGGCCCGGCCGGGGTAGAGAATTTCTTCCGCGAGGTCGCAACGCCGGCTCGCTCCTTCGGCCCGCCGCCTCCCGACGAGCCCGTGCCCGATCGGGACACGCTCGTCCAGATCATGAGCCGGCATGCCCAGACGGTGGTGGCGCCGCCCCTGCCCCCGAAGGACTGATCGCAGCTCTCGGGACCGCCCATGACGGGCCGCGTCACAGACGCAGCCCGCGTGCTCGGGCACGGCCACGCCGGTCACGGCGCCTCCACGGTCCGGCGAGCGGCGTGGCGGTGGGCTCGCGCAGGCGATGCCGTCCGTCACCGGCGGGAGGTCCATCATGTTCCGCGCCTCGTTGACGGTGAGCGTGGGGCCGCCCGTGGCGGGTGGTGGAGGACGTCCGAGCGGAGGACCTTCCAGAGCGACCGACCGGTCAGGTGCTCGATGATCGAGCCGAGTAGCACATAGGTCGTGTCCGCGTACTCGAAGTCGGACCCCGGTGCGAACATCGGTATCGGCTCCGGGAGCATCTCCACGAGCTCCGGGATGCTGGCCCCCTCGTCGACGGACTAGACGTAGTTCTCGTTGTCGACCATGCTGCTCCGCATCCCGAGCATGTCCCTGATCGTCGCCCCGTTGGCGTCGTAGCCGTCGAGCTCCGGAGGGAAGTAGTCGGCCGCGGAGTCGTCGAGGCCGATCGCTCCTCCCTCGACCCGACGCAGGATCTGCGCGGCGGTGACCGTCTTGCCGCTGGCGATGATGAGGGGCCAGTCCGCCGTCAGGTCCACCTCCTGCAGGTCGGCACCCGCCGCACCGGACCAATGCCCTGCGCCGCCCACGATCACCGGGGCCGAGAGGCCGCGGAACATCCCCTCCACCACATCGTCGAGGACGGCCTGCAGCGCGGCGGCCGTCGGCTCGGGGAGGGGCGTTTCTGGGAACTCGGGGAAGTCTGCGGGGGACGCGATCGGAGACGCCTCGGGGGTCGGCCCGTCCCCGGGCGCTGGTCTTTGCTCGACGGGCGGTCAGCGTTCCCCGCGGAACAGGCACAGCCGCAAAGCCCACCAGCGCCACGACCGCGATCACCGCCGCGGCGCGCGGCTTCCCCTCTCTCCGCTCGCGCTTCTCAAACAGGCTCTCAGGGCGACGGGCTCTGCGGCCGCCAGTCCGCCCATTCGATCCTGGCAACGAGACGACGGGGGTCGGAGCCGTCGGCGTCGATGCTCCAGAGCGATGCATCGCCGGTGCCGTACTCCACCCTCGAGAAGAAGATGCGATCGCCATCGGGCGAGAACTCGATGACCTCGAGCCACTCTGGCCCACTCGCGTTCGCGAGCGATGTCTCGGTTCCCGTCGCCAGGTCCCTCACGCGGAGCTGGGTGCGGCTGGAGTCGTCGATGCGTTCGGTGTCGTCGTGGACGTACGCTACCCGATCACCGCTCGGCGACCATGCGGCGTCCCACCACTCGGTGGGGCCGCCCGGTTCCCGAGCGTCGGATCCATCGGCCTTGGCGACGACGAGCGATCCCTTGTCGATGTAGGCGACGCGCGATCCGTCGGGCGAGTACGCAGCGCCCGAATGGGAGGTGTCCGCGGGGAGCTCCCGTGGTGTGCCGCCGTCCAGCGGCACCTGTACGCCGGAAAGGAGGAGCGACGTGCCGTCCCGTGACCACACCGGCGAGTAATCGCCCGAGGGGAGCAGCTCCGACGGCACCGTGAGCGCCGCCTGGCGCCCACCGTCGAGCCCGTAGACCCCGATCGTCGCGTCGCCCTCACTCCCCCCGGGGGACCAGAAGTCCATGATCGCCACGCTCTTGGAGTCGGGCGACCATGAGATGGTCCAGCCCTGGCCGGGGAACGATGCGACGACGTTTCCCTCTGGATCGCTGATGATGACGGTCCCCCACGGCACGCCGCGTTCCGGGGGGACGCTCGGTAGACCATACGGACAGCCCCTATCCCAATAGGCGAGGTACCGGCCGTCGGGCGACCAGGCCGTTCCGAACGCGATGTAGTCGGGTCGACGCTCGCCCTCGACGCATTCGTCGGCACCCTCGACGTGCACGCCATCCGCGATTTCGACCGGGTTCGAACCGTCCCAGTCGGCCACGTAGATGTCGCCGTCGACCCCGTACGCGAGTGCGCCCGATCTCCCCCGCGACGAAAGTGAGGGCTGTGGGCTGGGAGCCGTCGTGCCCTCCTCCACCTTCGAGGTGGGCTCCGTCGGACGTGCTTCCGGAGAGGAAGCGCATCCGGCCACCAGCATCGCCATCGCTACCGTTATCGCCATCCGAGGGGGGGAAGAGCGCCTCGGACTCATCCTGGTCATGGGGCGGTTCTCAAGGTCGTGCACGCGACTCGTCTCCTCTCGCGATCCGCCTACGGGGAGAAGATGTTCAGGGGGGAGGCTTGAGAACCGCTGGAACTCCATCAGGAAGAGCGGATCAGGAGGGACTATCCCTCAGGCCTGAGAGCACCGATCCACATGAAGGTACTGGCGGCACTCCTCGTCGGTGAGCGATCTCCCGGCCTCCCGCCGCGCGATCTCGATGAGATCGTCGATGTCGAGGGCCCAGATCCGGACACCGTCGCACCAGCTCGTGGAGGCGAGCTTCCTCCCGTCCGGACTGAACGCCACGCCCTCTACCGCGCATCCGGACCCTCGCAGGCTGAGCTGTAGTGCGCCCGTGTCCGCGTCGAACAGCCGCACCAGGCCGTCAACGCTCGCTGTGGCGATGCGCGATCCGTCCGGGCTGAAGGCGAGATCCTCGATGCCTCCGGGAGATCCGGCCAGCACGGCCACGCGCGCACCGCTCTCCACATCCCATATCTCGCCGAGCCCGTCCGCACCCGATAACACGAGCCTGGGACCGTTGGGATCGAAGTCCACCTGCGCCCACGGGCCCTCCGCGTGGATCGTGAGGATGGCCTCCCCCCGCGCCCACTCCCAGACCCTCACGCGTTCCGCGGAGCCGGCCCACTCGGCCGTGGCCACCAGGCGGCCGTCCGAGCTGAACGCGATGTCGGAGAAGTTGAAGTCACCCCACCCGCCCAGCACTCGGATCACCCGGCCGGAGCGATCGACGATCTTCGCGGCTCCGTCCCAGCCCGCCGTGGCCAGATAGTCGCCATTCGGGCTGAAGGCGACCTCGTTGACGTCGAGCTCCTGTCCGATCCTGAAGAGCTCCTCGCCGGTGGACGTATCCCACGCCCTGGCTGCCGACGCACCGCCCCATCGGGTGGGGCTGCTCCCGCCGCCGAGGGCGATCGACGAACCGTCGGGGCTCACGTCGAACGATTGGAACCGGAAGTAGTCGGTCGCCGGCCCGATCGTTCGCGCCTCGCGCCCCGTCCGCAGGTCCCAGATCGTCACCGCGCCTCCAGTCCAGCGGCCCTCGGGGCGGTCCTCCCAGCTGCTCGTCACGACGTGCCGTCCGTCCGGCATGAACTCCGCCGCGGGGAAGCCAGGCGCCGGAAGGTTCGCCCACTCGGCGTCGCCGGTCGGTCCCAGATCCCAGACCGTTACAGCGGAGATGCCCGCGTCCCCGGCCATCACCCGGCTCCCATCGGAGGAGAACGCCACTCCCACGATGGCGCTCTCCGTCTCCTGCATGGAGAACGACCACCGCTCCCGAACGCTCTCAGAGCCGATCTCCCACACCTTCGCGGTGCCGTTGGAGCTGCCCGTCACCAGGCGAGACGAGTCGGGACTCCAGGCGACGCCGAGGATGGAACCGCTGCGACCGCGCAGCGCATACCGGAGGGTCCCCGTCTCCGCGTTCCAGACCCGAGCGGTTGCCTCGCTGCTCGCGGCGATGAGTCGGCCGTCCGGACTCCAGGACACCCCTCGGGTGGGCGGATACTGGCAACAGTTGGGCCCCACGAGAGCGAACGCCTCCTCGCCGGACCTCACGTCGAACACGGCGCCCACTTCGTCGTCCGGCCACCACTTGGCCACGGCCACCCGCTTGCCATCCGGACTGAGGGCCGCGTCGATCGCCCCCGGCACACGAACCGTCGAGACCACCCGGTCGGTGGACAGATCCAAGACCCGGACCTGATCCGAGGGCTCCCTCCAGACGGCGGCCACGAGCGACCCATCGGCGCTGAACGAGGGGCCCCATGCGCTGCCGTCCGCCGACAGGCTCGAGAGGAGGCTCCCCGTCGAAGGGTCCCAGACGTTCAGCTTTCCGTCCTCGCCGGTGGAGGCGAGCCTCGACCCGTCTGGGCTGAACGCGACATCGTTCACGTCGCCATCGTGTCCCTGGAACGAGAGGACGCTCTGTCCGGTCTCTCCGTCCCTTATGTCGATCAGGCCCGAGTCCTCGCGGCCCTCGGTGACGAAGACCCCCCTGGGGCTCCAGGCGAGGAGGCCCCCCACCCCGGGGACCTCCAACTCGAGCCGGGACGCCACGACCGCGCGGTGGAGGGCCTCCTCCGCTTCCCGGAGAACCGTCCCGTCCGACGAGCGAGTGGCCTGGACGGCCTCGATGGCGAGCAGGACGCTGACCTCCGGATCGACCTCCAGGTTGGCCAAGGCGGCCGCGGCGAGCTCCCTCGCCGAGGCGACCCTGGCCTCTCGCTGTGCCCTGCGACGCTGATCGACGGCCACGACGGTGAGCGATCCGCCGATGAGGGCCGCGGCCGCGAAGACGGCGACCAGCCCGCGCAGCCGGCGTGTCGATCGCCGCTCGATGTGCGCCTCGCGCTCGCGCCGCCGCTCCTCCTCCTTCTCCTCCCGATCGCGCTGATCGACGCTGGCCTTCAGGTAGGCGCGCTCGGGTCGCCCGATCGCCAGATCCGTGGTTCCGGCCCACGCCTCGAGCTGTTCGAGCCGGGCACCGCGCAGGAGGAAGCTCGGATCGCCGTCCGAGCCCCGCCACTCCGCGGCCGCCCGCGCCAGGCCTCGCTCTTGGCGGATGTCTTCTCGAGCCTCGTCGATCCATGCACGAAGCCGGCCCCACGCGCCGAGCAACGCCTCGTGGGCGATCTCGACCGTGGGCTCTCGCGTGGAGGGTTCCCGATCGAAGGTCAGGAGCCGGTGCCGCCCGAAGGCATCCAGGACGACGTCGACCGCTTCCGCATCCACCTCGAGTGCATCCAGCTCGCTTCGTGCGACGCGGCGGCGCGTGTCCTCCCGGCCCTCGCCGAGCGTGACCAACCGCAGGAAGACCTGCTTCGCGGCTCGGCGGCCCTGCGCCTCCGCCGACTCGTAGATGCGCTCAGCCCGAGCGGACAGGGCCCCCGCGATCCCGCCGACCTCCCGGTACGCGGCCAGGGTCAGCCGCTCATCGTCCCGATGCTCGAACAGTTCGGTAAGGGCGTATTGGAGAAGCGGAAGGGCGCCGGGTTGATGGGCGACGTCGGCGATCATCTCCGCCACCAGCCCGGGCTCGGGCCGGACGCCGGCCCTCTCGGCCGGCCCCCGGATCGCCTGCTCGAGGTCATCGGGGGGGAGCGGAGGAACCGCCTCGGTCCGCTCCGCGAGCAGCTCTCCGAAACGGGGGTAGATCAGCGGGCGGTCGTAGAAGTCCGCACGGAGCGTGAGGATCACACGGAGCCGACTCTCGGGGTCGGCGGCCGCGACCCGAAGGTGCTCGAGGAACAGCTCTCGCTCACGCTCGTCCGTGGTGAGCGTGAAGGCCTCCTCGAACTGGTCGACCAGGAGCACGATCTCCGCCTGGCCGGGCGCCAGGAGATCCACCACCTCGAGCAGTCCCCGGGATCCCGCATCGAGCCGCTCGCGGAGCCGTGGCACCCGATGCACCGCGATCCGAAGGAGGGCGGCCTCCAGCTCGTCGATGGGGTGCTCACCGGGGAACATATCGGCGACGAAAGGATCCTCGTGCCCTCCCAGAGCCCCGTCCCGGATCGCCGGAACCAGGCCCGCGCGAACCACCGATGACTTCCCGCTCCCGCTCGGGCCGACAACGGCGAGGAACCTCGATCCTGCCCCCGCCTCGCGCAACCTGGCGATGAGGCGCCGAGTAAGCGCGTCCCGCCCGAAGAAGTCGTGGGCGTCGGGCTCCGTGAATGCCCGGAGCCCCTTGTAGGGGTTCCGTTGGTCGGCGGGGCGTGGAGCGACGACGGCCGTGGGTTCGAGGGCCCTGCGGGCCAGCTCGGCGAGCGCACCCGCCTCGGGCGCAGGGCCCGCCTCCGCCTTCTCGGCGAACTCCGCCAGGGAGCGTTCGCTCGGCAGCAATCGCGCGGCCAGCCGAGCGAGGGCCCGGACGTCCTCCGAGGCGTCCTCCGCGGGGCCACCCCTGATCAGGAAATCCCCGAGATAGGCGTTGCCATCCGGGTCGAAGAGGACGTTCGACGATCCGACGTTCCCGTGCGTGATCCCCTGGCGGTGGGCGAACCCGAGCGCCAGGGAGATCTGCTCGATGACGCGTAAGGCCCGTTCTCGCTCGAGCGGCTCCCCCCGCTCCTCCGTGGCTCGAAGGCTCCCCCCGCGCAGGTAGCGAGAGACGACGTAGGCGCGGCCGGGCTCCCGCCAATAGTCGTAGATCGGGGCGATGTGGGGATGCTCCAGGGCAGCGACCGCCTGGGCATCCGCCTCGAAGCGACGAACGAACTCGGGTTCGGCGGCGGTCCCCTCGCGGAAGATCTTGACGGCCACGTCACGTTCGACGTGGGGCTGGATCGCACGGAAAACGACCCCGGTGGGCCCGTCGTCGACCTTCTCCAGGAGCCGGTAGCCGCGGAGCGGCTCTCCCCGCAGATCCAGCCCGGGATCTTGCTTCAGGATCCGTCCGTGAAGCCTCGTGAGCTCGGGCGAGGGATCGATCCCGAGCTCCTCCGCCAGGATCTCCCGCGCTCGCTGGAAGGCGTTGAGCGCCTCGGCCTGCCGCCCCTCTCGGTAGAGGGCCAGCATCAGGAGGCCCCATAGGCTTTCCCGCCACGGGTGCCTGGCGAGCAGGGACTCCAGTTGCCCGATGGCCTGTGCTTGAGCCCCGGCAGCCAGGAGCCCCTCGATCCTCGTTTCCTGAGCCTCCAGTCGGAGTTCCTCGAGCCGGGCGGCCTCGGCCAGGAGCGAAGACTGGTCGGCGAAGTCGGCGAGGGCCGGCCCGCGCCATAGCGCCAGGGCGTCATCAAGCGTGCCGACTGCGACGCTCGGATCCACGGCGAGGGCCTTCTTCGCTTGCCTCACCAGCTCCTCGAACCGGGTGGCGTCCAGCTCGGAGGGATCGAGACTCAGCCGGTAGTCCGGTCCGTGGCTCTGGATCCGGTCGCGGCCCAGCGCCTTTCGGAGGTGCGAGACATAGGTCTGGATGACGTTCCGGGCCCGCTCCGGGGGCTCTTCGCCCCAGATCTCGTCGATCAGCGTCTCGACCGGGACGACCTGGTTCGCGCGGAAGAGCAGGTGCGCGAGAACCGCCCGCTGCTTCGGTCCTCCGAGGGGGATGGGGCCGTCCCCCACGCTCACCTCGAGGGGGCCGAGCACGCGGAACTGCATGCGGCTCCTGGACACCGTCCCCTGCATGCCGCCGAGTATGGCCCCTCCCCTGGCTGAGCGCCGGACACCGGCGGCGTCCCATCGGTCGGTCATCGACCCCCACTCTGAAGCGAGGCGCTTGAGGACCGCTTGAGGGGCTTCCAGCGGTTCTCAAGCGTCATCCGCCAACCTCACGCCGTCGTTCTTAGGGACCGCCCGAACGCGGGTCGGGCGCATGAGTGAGGAGGTGGAGGGATGAGGATCCGCCACGGACTGCAGCTGGGGTTGGCTCTCGTTCTTGCGTTGGCGGGATGCGCACGGGCTCCCGAGGGGACGGATACGACGACCGCGTCTCCGACGGCACCCAGCGAGCCGAGTCCCACGACGCCGGTGGACGTCAATGCGCTCCCCGATGATTTCGCTCCGCTCGCGCCCGGGACCTACTCCATCGACCCCGACGGCGACCCCTCCACGCCCGTCCGGGTCGTGTACGACGTGCCGGCCGCGGGGTGGTCGCAATGGGAGGGCGCGGTCAAGTTCGGCGAGGACGACGGGCACGTGGCGGTGAGCATCACCACCATGACGAACGTGGTGCGGCACGGCTGCCGCGACCATTCCCCGGCCGCTCCACCGGTCGGCCCGAGCGTCGACGACCTCGCCACCGCGCTGGCGGATCTGGCGCCGTTCCGGGTGACGTCGCCGCCCTCGGACGTGACGATCTACGGCTACCGCGGCAAGCACCTGGAGCTGACCGTGCCCGACCTGCGGGTCGAGGGCGAGGAGTTCACTCAATGCATCGGCGGCAACCTCCACAGCTGGATCGGACCTCTCACCGAGGCGTTCTACGGCTACTCGGGCCCCGGCTACACGGAGGAATTCTGGATCCTCGACGTCGAGGGCACCCGCCTGGTCATCGTGGCGCACCGGTCCCCCGGCTCGCCGCCGGAGGACCTCGCGGAGCTGCGCGCCACCCTGCAGTCCATACGGATCCAGCCGTGACGGAAACAACTCTCCTCCGGATCACACGGAGGAAGAGCCAGAGGAAGGCTCGCCGCGGAAGGACCGCGGCGGGGGGATGAGGAGGGGAGGAACGATGAGGAAGCGGATCGGGACCGCGGCGGCCGTGGCGCTGTTGGCGGTCATGCTCGGCGGTGTGGTCCGGGGGGCGACGGCTGCCCCGGCCACGGTGGACCTCGACCTGCTGATGCCGAACGACGAACTGGTGATCGAGGTCCTCGACTTCAACCGCCCCGGGTTGAGGCTCGGCGACCGGCTCGTGGCGCGGGCACCGCTCTACGACATCACTGGGACGCAGAGGCTGGGGCGGGCCTTCCTGGAATGCGTCGTCGTGAGCAACAGGCTCGCCAACACCGCCGGGCTGTTCCGGTGCTCGTACCTGCTCGACCTGGCGGAGGGCGACATCCTGGTCGAGGGGCTCGATCCCGCGGGGACCGGCTCGTACACCATGGCCATCTATGGCGGGACGGACGCCTACCGCCTGGCCGCCGGCGACGCCGATTTCGTGGACACGCCGGACGGTACGGAGATGCACCTGCGCCTGGAGGTCTAGCCCAGGCTGGGGCCGCGCGGCCGAGGCCTCGATCTCCGGG
>DASZZY010000065.1:0-6147 GCA_036260395.1 Actinomycetota bacterium | reverse complement strand
CGTCGCGGAGCACGGCCGAGCTCCGCGAGCGCCTGGCCCGGCTGGCGCACACGCTGCGCCGCGACGCCGGGCAGGCGGCGCCGTGGGGCGACCCCGGCATCGCCTCGGGCGGGCGGTGGCGCCGGCGGTTCAAGATCGTCCTCCACCGGCTCGTGCGGCCCGTCAGCCGCCGCTACGACCGCGTGACCGCCGAGCTGGCCGAGACCGGCGTGTCCCTGGCCGACGCGCTCCTCCGCGCGGAGGCCGAGGTCGAGCGGCTCCGGCAGGAGGTGCGGGCGCTGCGCGGGGAGGCGGACGGCCCTTGATGCGGATCGCGATCTGCCACCCGCAGACGCCGTTCGCCCGGGGAGGCGGCGAGATGCACACCGAGCGCCTGGCGTCGACGCTCCGCGAGATGGGGCATGAGGTCGACGTCCTGGCGATCCCCTTCAAGTGGTACCCGCCGTCCGAGCTCGTCCACCAGATGGCCCTGTGGCGGAGCCTGGACGTGTCCGAGGCCAACGGCCAGCCCATCGACATGGCGATCGCGCTGAAGTTCCCCGCCTACCTGGTCCGCCACGAGCGGAAGGTGGTGTGGCTGATCCACCAGCACCGCGCCGCCTACGAGCTGTGGGACCACCCGGTGTACGGGGACCTGGCCATGCACGAGGACGGGGCCGCGGTCCGGGAGCTGATCTGGAAGGCCGACCGGGTCGGGTTGAAGGAGGCCAAGCGGATCTACACCAACTCCGCGAACGTCGGTGCCCGCCTGGAGCGGTCGCTCGGCATCCCCTCGGAGCCGCTCTACCATCGCTCGCCGATCTGCGAGGCGCTCCTCCGGCGGACGCCCGGCCCGCTCGGCGACCACGTCGTGTTCCCCAGCCGGCTCGAGCCGCTCAAGCGCCAGTCGCTGGCGGTGGAGGCCATGCGCCACGTCCGCACCCCCGTCCGCATGGTCCTGGTGGGCGCCGGGCCGGGGCGCGACGCGCTGGAGCGCCGGATCGAGCAGGAGGCGGTCGGCGACCGCGTCCGGCTGGAGTCCGGGGTGAGCGACGAGCGGCTGCTGGAGCTGTACCTGGGGTCGCTCGGCGCGTACTACGGCCCGTACGACGAGGACTACGGGTACGTGACGCTGGAGGCCATGGCGGCGCGCCGGCCGGTCGTCACCACGACCGACAGCGGGGGGCCGCTGGAGCTCGTGCGGGACGGGGAGAACGGGCTGGTGGTGGACCCCGCGCCCCGGCGGATCGCGGCGGCGCTCGACCGGCTGTACGCCGACCGCGAGGTCGCCGCCCGGCTCGGCGCCGAGGGCCACCGGACGCTCCTGGCCTCGGTGCCCCAGTGGCGCGAGGTCGCCGAGCGGCTGCTCTCCTGATGGCTCGGATCGCCTACGTCTCGCCGCTGCCACCCGCGCCGACGGGGATCGCCTCCTACTCCGCGGCGGTCCTCCCCCGCCTCCGGCGGACGGGGGTCGGCCGCATCGACGCGGTGTGGCCGGTCGACGGCCGCGCCGAGGAGGCCGTCGGGCGGGCCGATCTCGCCGTCTACCACATCGGGAACAACCTGGACTTCCACCGCGACGTCTACGGGCTCGCGGTCCGCCACCCCGGGCTCGTCGTCCTCCACGACCTGTCGCTCGACGACCTGGGCGGCGCGCTGCTCGCGGTGAACGATCCGCTGGGGCCACCCACTCGGGCCGAGGCGCTGGCCACCGCCGCGCGGCTGGCCGACGGCCCCGCGGTGGACGAGCCGCTGCGGGTCCCATGGTGCGCCTTCCTCGCCCGCCGCTCGCGCGGCATCCTCGTCCACTCCGAGTTCGGCCGCCGCTACCTCGAGGCGTTCGGCTGCCGGACCCCGGCGTTCGTGGTCCCGCACCCGCCGGTCGAGACGCCGGCCGCCATCCGCCGGGCGGCGCGGCGGGCCCGGCGCCTGCGTCGGCGGGTCGCCCCCGAGGGCGTCCTGGTCGGGGTCCTCGGCGACGTCGGCGCGGCCAAGGGGATCGAGGCGGTCGTGGAGGCCGTGGCCCGGGTCGGCCCCCCGGCGCGGCTGGCGATCGTCGGCCGCCGGATCCCGATGTACGACATCGAGGAGGTCCTGGCCCGCTCCGGGCACCGGGACCTGGTGACCGTGGCCCAGGACGTCTCGGACGCCGACTTCCTGGCCTGGCTGGCGGCGTGCGACGTCGTGGTGAACCTCCGGCACCCCCACCGAGGGGAGGTGAGCGGCACGCTGCTGCGCGCGTTCCAGGCCGGCGTCCCCGCCGTCGTCAGCGCCACGGGGACGTACCTCGACTGGCCGGAGGGCGCCGTGGTCCGGGTACCCCCCGGCCCGCCCGACGCCGACACGCTGGCCCCGGTGCTGGACGGGCTCGTCCGCGACCCGGCCCGTCGAGCCGAGATCGGGCGCCGCGGCCACGCGCTGGCGGACCGGCTGGCCGCCGAGGACGCCACGGCCCGCGGGTACCGGCGGGCCATCGACGCCACGGTCGCGCTGGCCACCGATCCGGCCCGGGGGGCGCTGGCGCGATGGGCGGACGCCCTGGCCGACGTGGGGGCCACGCCCGAGACGGCCGCCCGGGGTCTCGGCGTCGATTATGCCGACGCGCTGGACGAGCTGCGGTCCTGACCGCCGGCCGTCAGTGCAGGAACGGCGGCGGCTGGATGTCGATGCCCTCCGGCCACGCCGGGAAGTCCTCGGGGAAGTCGCTCGGGGCGTTCGTGGCCCGGACCTGCCGCCCGAGGGCAGGGGAGCGCGGCTTCCTCGTGAAGTCGAAGACGTGCTCGAAGTTGTGGACCTGCTCGTAGCGTTCCGTCAGGTACTCGAGCCCCCAGTTGTCCGCGATGAACCGCAGGGGCGCCGTGAACTCGGCGAGCCCGTCGTCGACGTAGCCCCGGCGGGCGTACGGCGAGATCACCAGCGTGGGGACCCGGAAGCCCCACCGCCGGCCGCCGACCACCGGCGGCGCCACGTGGTCGTACAGGCCGCCCCACTCGTCCCAGGTGATGAAGATGGCCGTGTGTTCCCACATGTCGCTCCGCATGATGCCGTTGACGATCTTGGTCACCCAGTTGTGGGCGTGCTTCGTGCTGACCGGCGGATGGTCGGACAGCACCCACCGGGGGACGATCCAGCTCACCGAGGGAAGCGCGTCGGACTGGATGTCGACGAGGAGGTCGTCGACGGGCCAGATGTGCTCCTCCCAGAGTTCCGACCCGTACACCTGCTCGATCGCCGAGTACGCGTTCCAGATGTAGCCGAACTGCGTCGGCTCCGGCGAATAGTACGCCCAGTCGACGTCCCGCTCCGACAGCTGCTCGCCGACGGTCTTGAACCCGAAGCAGGTGTCGTGCTTGGTGACGTTGCCGGCATCGTCCGTGACGAGGACGAAGACGTCGTCGCCGTAGGAGTCGCACCCCCAGCTCTTGAACTGCTTCCCGTCGCCGAGGAACTTCGTCTGGATGTTCTCCGGGTTGTCGATGGCCCCGCCGGCCTGGCCCGCGACGTAGAAGAGGTGGTTCGGGTACGACGGCCCCGGCTCCGAGGCGAAGAAGTTGTCGCAGAGGACGAACTCCTCGGCCCACCGCCAGTACGACGGGATGTCCTGCCGGGCGAACTGCGAGTAGGCGTACAGCGGCCCGAACTCGCCCAGCGCGAACCCGTCCATCGCGCCGCCGCGGAAGGAGTTCTCGAACGCCGCGCGGTCGTGGGGAAGGTCGCCCGGCAGCCACTCGGGGCATGGCTTCAGCGGGACCTCGCGCCCGTCCCGGACCCCGACCGTGGCCCCGTTGCCCGCGGGGAACCGGCCGAACAGGTTGTCGTAGCTCCGGTTCTCGAGCATGAGGTACACCACGCGCTTGATCGGCCACCGCGTATCGAGCCGGGCCACGTCCTTGCCGAACGTCGGGCGGGCGGCCGGGGTGCTGCCCTGGCAGGACGACACGAACAGCCCCGCCGCGGCGGCGGCGGACCGCGTGAGGAACTCACGACGGGTGAACCGGGTGGGGAGCACGGTCGGATATCCTACCGGGACCGTGCGCGAGCAACCGCGGTCGATGCTGCCCCTCGGCGTGTTGGTGGCGCTGACGGCCGCCGTGCTGGTGGCCGGCGTGGTCACCGTGTACGTGAGCGGCCGGTCGACGGGCGCCCGGGCGGGCGACGAGGCGGAAGGCACGGCCGCGGTCGGCGACCCGAACCCCAGTGGCCAGTGCATCGAGGGCTACTCCGCGCCCCGGCCCGGCACCCCTCGGTACGAGCGGCCGCTCGCGGTGATCCGGCGCACCATGGGCGCGCGCGGGCCGTTCGAGGTCGACGAGATGCGGTACTTCGAGGGCCCGGAGGCCCCGCCCAGCGACAAGAACTACCTGAGCACGGTCCGGCGGTGGTACGTGAAGGGGCGGCTCGGGGACGTCGCCGCCCGGTGGCTGGTCGAGGCCCGGACGTTCGGGGCCGGCGTCGCCGCCGTGGCGCCGTTCGGCTCCCACGGCTTCCGCTCGCCGGACTGGACGGCGTTCCAGCACGAGACCACCGAGCCGGCATCGCTGCCGCGGCGGCACCCCGGGGTGCCGGGCCGGTGGGCCGGCTCGCCCTACGACTTCGTCACGGGGGAGGAGCCCATCGAGGACCTCCCCGGCGAGGCGCTCACGATCCCCGGGCTCCCCACCGAGGTGATCGGCTGCCTCCGCGGCACCTGAGCAGCGCCGTTCGTCGCTCTTGACCTGCCCTTTACCGCTTGCTTTCGTTACCTGAGGGTCGCCCGTCTCCGAGGAAAGGAGGGCCCATGCGGAAGCGTCTTCCGCTCGTGTTGATCGCCGTGCTCACCGGGGTGGTGATGCTCGGGCCCGGCGCGCCGGTGTCGTCCGAGGAGTCGCAGGAGACGACGCTGCGGCTGTTCGAGGGGATGCCCACGTTCATCAGGGACATCGACGAGAAGCCGAAGGGGGAGAGCCCCGGGGACTGGTCGGTGGTCATCGCCCCGCTCTTCGACCCGCAGACCTGCCAGCGCGTCGGGAGGAACGTGGGTCGCTTCGTCCTGGTCCGGCCGCTCAGGGGCGGCGATGCCTGGGCCATCATCGACAGCACGCTGAACCTGCGACAGGGCCGGATCACGATCTACGGGTCGTTCCGGTTCTCCGAGTTCTTCGGCGGAGGAGTGGACCACGCGGTGACCGGGGGAACCGAGGCGTTCAAGTTCGCCCGGGGCGATGTCGTGGTCGGGCCAGCCGATCTCTGCGGCCAGGAGGGTTCCATCTACGAGTTCGATCTGCGGCTCGACTGAGCTTCGGATCGCGAGGTGCGACGGCGGCGGGATGTCCCGCCGCCGTCGGCCTTTCCCGACGGTTGCCCGCAGAAACCCGTGGGCATAGACTCGAACATACGTTCGATGTTCGCCCACCTCCACTGCCGGTCGTACTTCTCGCTGAAGGACGGGGCCTTCTCGCCCGAGGACCTGGTTCGCCGGGCCGCCGAGCTGGGGATGCCCGCGGTGGCCCTCACCGACCGCGACGGCCTGTACGGCGCTCCCCGGTTCGTGGCCGCGTGCAACGCGGCCGGGATCAAGCCCCTGCTCGGCGCCTACCTGACCGTGGACGGCGGGCAGCTGGCCAGAGGCTGGACCGGAGCGGAGGCTCTTCGGCGGAGCGGAGCCGTCGCGAGGCACCGCCGAGCCGCATCGGCGGGGGGCTCTTGGGGGGCCGAGGGGACTTCGGCGGAATCGCGCACAGGCGCGCCGGGAGGCGCGCCGAGCACGTTGGAGCGTAGAAGTCCCCGAAGGCCGGCCAGTGGAACCACCCGCGTCCTCCTGCTCGCCCGGGACGCGCGGGGCTACGCGAACCTCTGTCGGCTGATCACCGCGGCCCACATGCGGGGCGAGCGGGGGGACCCGTGGCTCTCGCCGGGAGAGGTGATGGCCCGGTCGGAGGGGCTGGTCTGCCTCCTCGGGCCGGACTCCGCGCCGGGGGCCATGGCCCTGGCCGGCCGCCCCGGGGCGGCCCGCGAGCTGGCCCGGCCGTGGCGAGAGGCGTTCGGGCGGTGGTGCTTCGTCGAGGTCCGGAACCTCCTCGAGCCGGGCAGCCCCGGCGAGATCCGCCGGCTGCTGCGGCTGGCCGAGGAGGGGGAGCTGCCGGCGGTGGCCACGAACGCGGTCCGGTACCTGGTGTCCGGCGACGCCTT
>DASZZY010000064.1:0-5988 GCA_036260395.1 Actinomycetota bacterium | reverse complement strand
GGCCCGCCGTCGACGCCGTCGTTCCCGCCGATCCCGTCCCGGCCGTCCCGCGGAGCGTGTCGTCACCCGCCGTCCCGGCGATCGTGCAGTCCGACGGGGGCGGCGGTGGCGGCGGGGGTGGGGGGCCGGCGCAGGCGAGGCACAGCCGAGCCACGAAGGCGTCGCTGTTCCGGTTGTGGGTCAGGTCCGGTCCAGCGGCCACCGGGAACGAGCGCTGGTTGGAGTACGTCTGGCCGGCGAGGAACACGTCGTCGCCCGAGGTGGTCACACGGGCGACCCGGTCGAGGGCCGCCCCCCCGAGGTAGGTGGCGAAGTCCAGTCGCGAACCGTCCGGTGCCACGGCGGCGACGTACCCGTCGAGGAGGCCGCCGTTGTAAATGGCATCGGGGCCGCCGACGACGGGGAAGCTGTCCTCCCCCGAGGCGGTGTCCCCGCCGACCACGGCACGGCCGGCACCGTCGACGGCGATGCCGTAGGCCCGGTCGCCGGCCGCCCCGCCGATGTACCCGGCGTAGACGACGGCGAGGCTGGCGTCGACCTTGGCCACGAACCCGTCGCCGCTGTCGGCGTCGCCGCCGTTGTACGTCAGGTCGGGACCGACGGCCACAGGGAAGCTCTCCTCCGTGGACCGGGTGTGCCCGGCGACGTACAGGTTCCCGGCTCCGTCGAGGGCGAGGCTCCGGACGTTGTCCATGTCGGCGCCGCCGAGGTACCCCGCGTACTCCAGCGCCGATCCGTCCGGCGCCACACCCGCCACGAACCCGTCCCACTCCCCTCCGCCGTACGTCAGCCGCGGGCCGGCGGAGACCGGGAAGGTGTCCTCGGCGGAGGCCGTGTCGCCGCCGACGTGGGCGCGCCCCGCGCCGTCCACGTCGATCGCGTATGCCACGTCCGGCCGCGCGCCCCCCACGTACCCGGCGTAGTCCAGGCCCGATCCGCCCGCCGCGACCCGGGCCACGAACCCGTCGCCGATGCCGTCCTCGCCGCCGTTGTAGGTGAGGTCCGGGCCGGCCACGTCGGGGAAGGTGGAGGCCGGCGAGGCCGTGTGCCCGACGACGTAGGCGTTCCCCTCGTCGTCGACGGCGATGTCCTTCCCCTCGTCCGCGACGTGTCCGCCGATGTATCCGGCGTACTCCAGCGCCGTGCCGGACGGTGCCACCTTGGCCACGAACGCATCGCCGAGGAGCAGCGGCCCATCGTTGTAGGTGAGGTCGGGTCCCACGGTCACGGGGAAGCTGCCCTCCGCCGAGTGGGTGTCCCCGGTCAAGTAGGCGCTTCCCGCGGCGTCGACGGCGATCCCGAAGGCCTGGTCGCTCCCCGTCCCGCCGATATAGCCCGCGTAGATGAGCGACCCCGCGGGGCTCACCTTGGCCACGAACGCGTCGAACCCGCCGCCGAGGGCCAGCCCCGGCCCGCCGGTGTCCGGGAACGAGTCCTCGGGCGACTGCGCCCTGCCCGCCAGGTAGGCGTTGCCCTCGGCGTCGACGGCGATCCCGAATCCCTGGTCGAACTGCGCGCCGCCGACGTAGCCCGCGTACACGATCTCCGGATCGACGATCAGCGGCCGGGTCGGGTCGTACCTCCCCACACGGAAGCCGTACGTGCCGTCGCCGCGGAGGTCGAATCGGACGGGCACGTCCACCCGCCGACCGCCGGTGCGCTGCCAGGCCACGGGCGCTCGGTCGCGGACCACCCCGGCGGGAGTCGATGCCTCGATGGCGCCTGAGGGCGTGACGCGGAGCCGCCGGGCACCACGATAGGCCAGCCGGATGTCCGCGGGATCCGCCCCCGGCCGGAGGCGGAAGGTGTACTTCAACGCTCCCGCACCGGCGCGGTACACGGCGTCGATCGCCGGCCAGGCCCGCGGGATCACGACCCGGCGGTACGTTCGAAGGCCGGCTCGCCACTCCTCGCGCGGGCCGGTGAAGTAGCTGACCAGGGCTCCGTCCGCCCCTCGCCCGACGGGCCGCCCGCCCCGCGCCCCGACCAGGGCGTGCTCCACGGCCCAGCCGCGCCCCGCGGAGAGCGGAAGCACCAGGCGGGCGCCGGAGCGACCGACCGACGCGGTCCCGCCCAGCACGCGATACCGCCTCCCCGCTCCCCGGTCACGGTCCGCGACGAACAGGGATGGCCGGGCATCGGGGGCACGGACGGCCATCGCGGGCGCCCGGGGCCCGTGCGTCTCCGGCCGGTCCGCCGCCGGGGCCGCGGGAGGCAAGAGCAGGGCCAGCGAGACCAGGAGGGCGGCGGCGGGACGTCGGGGTGTCGCTGCGCGGAGGCGGCCGTGCCCCGCTAGCCGCAATTGGCGAGCGTGTCGCCGGGGTCCGCCCGGCACCGGTTCGTGCCGGCGCCGCCGTCGATCGAGTCGTTGCCGCCCACGCCGTCCGCGCTGTCCAAACCGTCGTCGCCGGCCCCGCCGTTCAGCGTGTCGCCGCCGCCCTCGCCCTTCAGCGTGTCGGCCCCATCCTCACCGTGGAGGACATCGTCGCCCGCCCCGCCCAGGACCTTGTCGTCGCCGGGGCCGGCGAAGACCACGTCGTTGCCGCCCATTCCCTTGATCGAATCGTGGCCCTCCAGGCCGCAGATCACGTCGTCGCCCTCGGTGCCGGCGATCGTGTCGTTGCCGGCGGTCCCGGTGATCGTGCACTCGCCGGGCGGGGGAGGCGTCGTTGGCGATGGCGAGGGTGACGGAGAAGGCGATGAAGTCGGCGATGGGCTCGGCCCCGGCGACCCGCTGAGCGTCGTCAGGACGTGGACCTCACCGGTCTCATTCCCGGTGGCGTTGTTGGGCCCGTCGGCCAGGTGGGCGCTTACCCCGACATCGCCCTTCCCGTCCGCGTTGACGTCCCCGGTGGCCACGAACCGCCCCATGCGGTCCTGCGCATCCGGCGAGTGGACGGTGAGGTCGGCGGGGTTCGAGGCCAGGTCGCGGGTCCCCGCGGTTAGCGGTCCGAACAGGATCGCCAGGGCGCCCGCGAACTCGCGGTTCCCGGCCGGCCCGTCGACGCCCTCGGCGCCCAGCAGGAGCTCCTCGGCGCCGTCGCCGGTGATGTTGCCGGCTCCAGGCCCCACGCCGAGCATGTCGCCTGGCGCGGCGCCGACGACCATCAGGTTCGGCGGGGCGGAGCTCAGCATCCGCGTGCCGTTCCCCAGCGGCCCGAAGAGGACGTACGCGGCGCCGGCGTCCAGGCGGCCCAGGCGGTCGGCGCACCGGGCGCCCAGGATCAGGTCCTCCTTGCCGTCGCCGGTCACGTCGCCGGCCTCGAGCCGGCGCCCCATCTGGTCGTCGGCCTGGTCGGATCGGACCGTGAGGTTGGCCGCGGTGCTGGACAACGTGCCCGTCGGCGGCGTCGGGCCCCCGTAGAACACGACGGCATAGGCGAACCCCCCGCTGAGACGCGTGCAGTCGCCCTCCCCGTACGGCGCCCCGCCGATGATGTCGCCGAACCCGTCGGCGTTCAGGTCGCCGGCGGCCACGCCGTGGCCGAGCTTGTCGCCGGGATCCTCGCCGTCGACCTTCAAGGTCCGAACGGTCCCCGGGGGCGCAGCCAGGTCGATGGTCTGCGGGAGGGAAGCGCTTCCGTAGACCACCCGCAGGCCGCCGGGGAGCTTCTGGTTCAGCACGGCCGGGGCCCCGGCCAGGATGTCGTCGAAGCCATCGTTGTCGAAGTCCGCGACGGCGAGGTGGATGCCCATCTCGCCGGTCGCTCGATCGCCGAGGATCGTCACATCGACCTCGGCCTGGCCCGACGCCTGGGATAGGTCGATCGTGCTCGGCCAGACCCCGGTGGGCGGCTGGTAGAAGACGTAGACCTTGCCGGCCCGGACCTTGCTCCCCACGTCAGCCCGGAGGGCGCTGACCACCAGGTCGTCCCGGCCGTCGCCGTTGACGTCGCCGATGGCCACGCCCTTCCCGAGGACATCCGACCGCTTGTTGGATCCACCGTCCTGGTCGCCGCCCACCTCGCCGTAGACGATCAGGTCCGGAGGTATCTGCGAGGCGTCCCGCGCCCCTGAGAGCCCCGGCTTCCCGAAGTACACGTGGAGCGCCCCGCGGTTGAACTGCGTGTCGTTGGTCTTCTCGTCGAGCGGCGCGCCGGCGGCGATGTCGGCGAGCCCGTCGCCGGTGATGTCGCCCATGGTGAGCGAGAGGCCCAGCCGATCCTCCCTCTCCGAGCCGTAGGCCACGAACTCCGCCGGATTGGTCTTCAGGTCCCGGACGAGGGTTGCTCCGGCGAACGCACTGACGGCCAGGACGGCCACCACGACGGGGATCGGTGCGGCGCCGCGGAGAAGGGAGCGCGGAGGGGGGAGGATGGGCACCCGGCCAGGATACAGGCGGGTGACCGTTTCTCTCAAGATGTCCGGTCAGCGTCGCGGCCGGGCCGATGAGCGTTCGGTGAGGAACCGGCGATAGGCCGCCTCGAGCAGGCGCGTGTTGGCCTCGATGTCATGCGCCGCGCGCACCTCCTTCGCCAACTCCGCCGCGCGCCGCCGGGCGCCCCCGAGGTCCCCAAGGACGCCGGCCACCCCCTCGGCCAGGGCGGCGGCGTCCCGGGGAGCGACCAGCACCGCGCGGTCCGGATCCAGGATCTCGCGATGCGGCGGGATGTCGGAGGCCACGATCGGGGCCCCGAGCGCCGCGGCCTCCACCAGCGCTCCGGCGGCGCCCTCCCACAGCGAGGGGAACACGAACGCGTCGGCCGCCCGGAGCAGGGCCGGCACGTCGGATCGGGGGCCCGCCAGGCGGAGGTGCTCCTCCACCCCCGCCGATCGGGCGATGGCCTCGAGCTCCGCGGCCAGCGGACCCTCCCCCGCCACGGCCACCTGGGCCTTGGGGAACGACGCCACGACCTGCGCCAGCGCAAGGGCCAGGTAGCGGTGCCCCTTCTGGGGGCTGAGCCTCCCCACCGCGAGCAGGCGCGGCTCGGCCCAGTCCGACCACGGGGGATCCCCCGGTGGCGCGGCCGCCTGCCGGTCCAGGTCGTCGAAGCGGAACCCCCGGCGGACCACCGGGATCTCGGAGCGCGGCACGCCGAAGAACCGGGCCCCGGAGTCCGCCACGGCGTCGGCCACGGCGATGAGCCGGCCGCGCGACCACCGGCGGGTCCAGCGCTCGGCGGCCTTCACGGCGGCCGCCTTCCACGCGGTCCGCGGCTCCGGCTCCGCGCCGCGGACCGGCGACTCGAACTCGTTGGTCATGTGGCTGACGGCCAGCGCGCCGGTCCGCCGGGCCGCGATCCGGCCCGCGAAGTGCGACTCGACCAGCGCGGTGTGGATGATGGCCGCCCCGTGGGCCCTTCCCGCCGCCGCCACCTCGGCCGCCGCCCGTCCAAGGGCCCGGCGCGGCAGGCCGAGGACCCGGACCGGGATCCCGAGGTCACGGATCGGCTCCAGGTTCGGTCCTCCGCCGAACAGCGTGACGACCGCCGGCGGGAACGCCGCTCGGTCGAGGGCGCCCAGCGTGAGCGCCAGCTGCCGCTCGGTGCCGCCGTGGCCGAGGCTGTTCACGACGAAGAGCACCGGGACAGGGTCAGGCACGGCGGGCATGCTAGCATCCGGCCCACCGTGCCCGATCAGCGGCCGTTCTTCATCGTCGCCTGCGCCCGTTCCGGAACCACGCTCCTCCGAACGATCCTGAACCGCCATCCCGACGTGGTCGTCACGCCCGAGTCGCACTTCATCACCGAGCTGTGGCAGCGGCGGCGGCGCTACGGTCCCCGGGGGCGCGTCGTGCAGCTCCACCGCTTCGTGGACGACCTCCAGGCCAGCAGGCGGTACCGCCTGTGGGACCTTCCCGCCGACCTCCTCCACGAAGAGGTGGGCCGGCTGGAGGGCCCCGCCCCCTCGTTCGCCGACGTCGTCACCGCGCCGTTCCGGGCCTATGCGCGGTGGAAGGGCAAGCCCCGGTGGGGCGACAAGACGCCGGCGTACGTGGAGCACATCCCGCTGTTGGCGTCCCTCTTCCCCGACGCCCGGTTCGTCCAC
>DASZZY010000063.1:0-2839 GCA_036260395.1 Actinomycetota bacterium | reverse complement strand
ATGCCGAGCACTTCCTGATCGTCGCCGAGGGCGCCGAGCCGTCGCTCCGGGGTTCCGCGGTGGCCGCGGGGCTGGCTCGCCTCGACGCCGCGCTCCCCGACCTCTACGCCGCCCTCCGGTGGGCCGTCGCCGAGAGGGAGCCCCGTACCGCCGTCCGACTCACCGGGGCGCTGTGGGTGTTCTGGCTGATGCGGGGGCGGCTCGCCGAGGGCCGCGAGATGGCTGAGGCCTCCCTGGCGCTGGACGGCGCGCCCTCGCCGGAGCGGATCAGGGCGCTGGTCACGCTGTCGTTCATGTGCTGGTTCGGCGGCGACGTGCCAGCTGCCCTGGCGGCGCTCCGGGAGGCGTTCCAGCTGACGGAGGCCATCGGCGACGACTGGGCGTGGGCCACGACGCCGCTCGGCCTCGCGGCCGTGGAGATGTTCCGCAGCGAGGAGCCGTTCGTGCCGCTGCGGGTCGAGGAGCTCCTCCCGTCCTTCCGGCGGGCCGGCGACGATTGGATGACCTGCCAGGCCCTGCAGACGCTCGGGGGCGCCGCGTGGTACCGGGGCCAGTACGATCGCGCGGAGCGGGCCTTCGCCGACGCCATGGCGCTCTACCGGGCCGCGGGGCATCCCACGCTGATGGCCTCGCTCCTGGCACACGGACTGATGCTGGCGCTCGTCGGCCACCTCGACGCCGGGGCGGCGGAGGTCGACGAGGCCATCGCCCGGACCTACGAGGCGGGCGACCTCGTGGACCTCGGCCTGGCCCTGTGCCACCGGGCGGCGGTCGCCCGCTACGGCGGGCACCACGACGTCGCCCGCCGCTATTACGCGCAGGCCCTGCGGACCTCGAGGGACGCGGGACGTGGCTGGGCCATGCAGTGGGCGCTGGACGGGCTGGGAAGCACCGAGGCGCTGGGCCTCGGCGTCTCCCCGGCGCGGCTGGAAGGCTGCGTCCAGCTCCTGGCAAGGGCCGAGGCGATGGCGCGGGAGACCGGGATCGGGCTTCCGCCCCGGGAGCGCCAGGATCACGCCAAGGATCTGGAGCGGGCCCGGCGCCGGCTGGGAGAACGGGCGTTCCGCGCGGCGTTCGCGCGGGGCCAGCGCCTGAGCGTCGAGGAGGCCACCGAGCTGGCCCTGGCCCTGGTCGCCGGCGGCGGCGCATCGAGCGTATAACCCGTCACGCCCCAGTCTTGATCCGTCACTGACCGCGAAGCGGTATCCCTGGCCGGTCCATTGCCCGCAGCAAACCCTGCGGCGGTTCGAAGGGAAGGGAGGGAGCATGACCGCCACTCGCACGAGAGCGGCCGGGAGCCTCGGGATCATCACGGGCCTCTGCCTGCTCGCCACGGTGGTCCTGGCCACGCCGGCGGCGGCGCAGACGTGGAGCCCGGCCGGGAACCTCGCCCTGCCGAGGTACGAGCACCACGCCACGCTGCTGTCCGACGGGCGTGTCCTGGTGACCGGAGGAAGCACCGCCGTCGGGAACACGTACGACACCAGGGCCGCGGAGGTCTACGACCCGGCCGCGAACGCGTGGTCGTCCGCCGGCGCGACGGCCAACGGGCGTGCCGGGCACGTCGCCAGCGCGCTGCCCGACGGCCGGGTGCTGGTGGCCGGGGGCGTCAACGCCAACGTGTGCACCTCCGACACCACGGCGGAGGTCTACGACCCGGCCACCAACAGCTGGAGCTTCACCGGCAGCCTCTCGGCGGCCCGCTACTACGCCACCGGGACGGCCCTCCCGGACGGGCGGGTTCTGGTGGCCGGCGGGGGGAACCGGTGCGGCACGGTGTTCAACTCGGCGGAGATCTACGACCCCGCCACCGGGACGTGGTCCACGACGGGGAGCATGACGACGCCGCGGGAGTTCCACGATGCCGTGGCCCTGGCCGACGGGCGGGTCATGGTGGTCGGCGGCGTCGGCCCCTGCTGCAGCTTCCCGGCGCTGAGCTCGGCGCAGATCTACGACCCCGCGACGGGCACGTGGGCGGCCACGGGCAGCATGGCCACCACGCGCATCCACCCCTCCCTGGCGGCCCTGCCCGACGGCCGCGTCCTGGCCACGGGGGGCTACTCGGGCAGCGGCTTCGGCGCGGTGCCCAACGGACCCGACGTCGAGGTCTGGGACCCGTCGACCGGGACCTGGAGCGCCACCGGGAGCCTCAGCGTGCCGCGGAGCGGCTCGACGCTGACCGTCCTTGCCGACGGGGGGGTCCTCGCGGTCGGGGGCACCGACGGCTCCACCTACCACACCTCGGCCGAGACCTGGGACCCGGGGACCGGTGCGTGGTCGCCGGCGGGGGCGATGGCCGCGAGCCGCGCGTCGCACAGCGCCACCGTGGTGAACGGCGGCTCGGTGCTGGTGGCCGGCGGCTACAACGGCGCGCCGGTCGGCACGGCGGAGCTCTTCGCCCACGAGACGTACGACTTCAGCGGGTTCTTCGCGCCGGTGAACAACCCTCCGACGTTCAACCGGGTGAAGGCAGGGGCGGCGGTCCCCGTGAAGTTCAGCCTGAACGGCGACCAGGGGTTGGACATCTTCGAGGCGGGCTACCCGAAGTCACAGCCGATCACCTGCGACACGGCGGCGCCCTCGGACGGGATCGAGGAGACCGCCACGGCGGGATCGAGCTCGCTCTCGTACGACGCCGCGACCGACGAGTACACCTACGTGTGGAAGACGGAGAGGGGATGGACCGGGTGTCGCCAGCTGATCGTCAAGCTGGATGACGGCACCACGCATCTGGCGTACTTCAGCTTCAGGTAAGGCGGATCGGGCGACGAGCTCGAGCGGCCGCTAGGAGCCGTCCGACAGCGTGCGGGCGGCGGCCTCCAGGCGGAGCCGCTCGAGC
>DASZZY010000062.1:0-3823 GCA_036260395.1 Actinomycetota bacterium | reverse complement strand
GTCCGCGCGTTCGAGGAGCTGAACGAGGAGCTCCAGGGCCGCGGCGACCGAGCGTTCGCCAACCCCCGGAACGCCGCGGCCGGCAGCCTCCGGCAGAAGGACCCCGCGGTCACCGCGTCCCGACCGCTGCGGCTGTGGTGTCACGGGATCGGGGTGGCGCAGGGGAAGCGCTTCCAGCGCCACTCCGAGGCGCTGGCCTACCTCAAGGAGGCCGGCCTCCCGGTGAGCCCCGAGTCCGAGCTGTTCGGCTCCCTCGAGGAGGTCTTCAAGTTCTGCCGCCGGTGGCAGGAGCACCGCCACGACGTCGACTACGAGATCGACGGGGTGGTCGTGAAGGTGGACCAGATCGGGCTCCAGGAGGAGCTCGGCGCCACCAGCAAGGCCCCCCGGTGGGCGATCGCGTACAAGTTTCCGCCCGAGGAGCGGACCACGCTGCTCCGCGGGATCTTCACCCACACCGGCCGGACCGGGGTCGTCACGCCGTTCGCCCAGCTCGAGCCGGTGTACGTCGGCGGCGTCACGGTAACGACCGCCACGCTGCACAACGAGGACGAGGTCCGCCGCAAGGACGTCCGGGAGGGCGACACGGTCATCGTCCGGCGGGCCGGCGACGTCATCCCCGAGGTGGTCGCCCCGGTGCCCTCGAAGCGGCCCAAGCGGGCCAGGCGGTGGCGGTTCCCGAACGAGTGCCCCTCCTGCGGCACGCCGCTGGTCCGGCGGGAGGGCGAGGCGTACTGGCGGTGCCCGAACCGCCGGGGGTGCCCGTCGCAGAACATCGAATGGCTGTTCCACTTCGCCTCGCGCGGAGCCATGGACATCGAGCACCTGGGCTACAAGACCGGGATGGCGCTCATGGACCGCGGGTGGGTGGCGGACCCCGCCGACGTGTACGCCATCACCGAGGGCCAGCTGGCGCAGCTCCCGGGGTTCAAGGAGAAGTCGATCCGGAACCTCCTGGACGCCATCGCGCAGTCGAAGGATCGTCCCGTGTGGCGGCTGCTGGTGGCCGTGTCGATCCCCCACGTCGGCTCCCACGTGGCCCGGGTCCTGGCCGACGCCTTCGGGTCGATCGACGCGCTGGCCAAGGCGTCGGTTGAGGACCTCGAGGCCGTGGAGGAGATCGGGCCGATCGTGGCCCGGGCCGTCCACGACTGGTTCCGCGACGAGGACAATCTCCGGCTGCTCGAGAAGCTGCGCGCGGCTGGCGTCCGGATGGCCGACGAGCCCAAGACCCGGAAGGCCGACGGGCCTCTTTCTGGTAAGACGATCGTCCTCACCGGCGGGCTGGAGGCGATGAGCCGGGAGGAGGCCACCAAGGCGGCCGAGGGGGCCGGCGCCCGGGTGGCGTCGAGCGTGTCGAAGAAGACGGACTTCGTGGTGGCGGGGTCTGACCCCGGGACCAAGTACGCCCGGGCCATGGAGCTCGGCGTCGAGATCGTCGACGAGAAGGGGTTCCTGAAGCGCCTGGGCCGGTGAGCGCGCTTCATGGTCTCCGTTCGGCATCCGTTGGGACGCCCTTCCCCGTATGACGGGGGGATGGACGCTCCGCTGGCAGGGGTAGGCTCTCGCTGTCGGAAGGGAGAGGCCCATGGCGCGCACGACCCTCGGCCCCAGCACGATCCTGTTCATCGTCGCCGTCGCCCTGTTCGTCCTCGGCGCCTTCGTGGCGCTCGGAGGCGTGAGCTTGACGGCCCTCGGCCTGGCGGCCTTCGCCGGGGCGTTCCTGGTGCGGGACCTCACGTAGCGGCCAAGCCGCACGGTAGCGGCGACGTGACGGCCCCTCTCCGCTGGGCCGTCAGCGGCGTGCTCCTGTTGGGTGCCGTCGCCTGTGGCCGGCTGAGCGGAGCACCGGAACGCTCCATCCCGGACACCGCCCGCGTCACCTGTGATCGGCACGGGACGCGCGTCGAGACGCCCGTGGTCCGCCCCCAGCGACGGCGTCCACCTGCTGGTCCACAACCGGACTCGTGAAGACATGGCGATCTCATATCAGCAAGGCAGACTGGGCGCTGGCGACAACGCCGACCGCGGAACCACTGAAGTGGTGTTCCAGATGGCGCCGGGCGATGTGGCTGTCCGGTGCAGCAGTTCCGTTGGTGGAGACGATCCGCCGTATGCCTCGTTCGAAGTCGTAGATCCGAAGGGGCTGTACGTCCCGGCCGAGCTGGATTGCGGACCGCTTCAAGGGATCTCCACCGGTCACGGGGACTACATCGAGGGAACGCCAGGAGACCGGCGAGACCCGCTGCTCGTCGCCACCGAACGATGGAGCCCGCTGGAGCCGGGGGAGGAGGTGCAGCGGGCGGGCTATCCCCGAGCGGAGAACCGGCTGGTCCTCCTCGTTCGGGACGGCCGGGTCGTGGAGGTCCTGGAGTTCGCTCGGGACGACGCCGGTGTTGGGTGGCTCGAGAGCTCTCTCACGACGTGCTCCGAGAGAATCGGATAGAGGGCCCTTCGGTAGACTGGCCGGCGTGCCGGTCGAGATCGACGTCGATCACGTGGCCCGGCTGGCCCGGCTGGCCGTCACGGACGAGGAACGGGAGCGCTTCCGGGCCCAGCTCGTGCTGATCCTCGACCACGCCGAGCGCGTCCGCGAGGTGGCCGCGGACGATGTGCCGCCCACCTCCCACGCGGTGCCCCAGCCGAACGTCTTCCGCGAGGACGAGCCCAGCGAGGGCCTGTCCCACGACGAGGCCCTGGCCGGCGCTCCCGACGTCGAGGATGGGCGGTTCAGGGTGCCTCGGATCATCGAGGCCGAATAGCGATGCCCGACCTCTGCGACCTGGACGCCCACGAGTTGACCCGCGCGCTCCGGGCCCGGGAGACCTCCGCCCTTGAAGTCCTGGAGTCGTGCTTCGCGCGGATCGAGGCGGTCGACGAGCGCCTAGGCGCCTTCCTCCAGGTCACCGGGGACCGGGGAAGGGAGGAGGCCCGGGCGGTCGACGAGCGGTTCGCCGCCGGCGAGGACCTCCCGGCGGTGGCCGGCATCCCGATCGCGCTGAAGGACGTCCTGTGCACATGGGGGGTCACGACCACGTGCGGCTCGAAGATCCTCAGCAACTACGTCCCGCCGTACGACTGCACGCCGTGGGCCCGGCTGTCGGCGGCCGGCTCGGTGCTCGTCGGCAAGACCAACTGCGACGAGTTCGCCATGGGCTCGTCCAACGAGAACTCGGCCTTCGGGCCGGTCCACAACCCGTGGGACCTCGACCGCGTTCCCGGAGGGTCTTCCGGAGGGTCGGCCGCGGCCGTGGCGTCGGGCGAGGCCATATGGGCCCTGGGGACGGACACCGGCGGCTCGGTCCGCCAGCCGGCCGCCCTGTGCGGCGTGGTGGGGATGAAGCCGACCTACGGCCTCATCTCCCGCTATGGGCTGATCGCGTTCGCCTCCTCGCTCGACACCGTGGGAACCTTCACGAGGAGCGTCCGCGACTGCGCCACGCTGCTGTCTGCCATCGCCGGCCACGACCCGCTCGACTCGACGTCCATCCAGCGGCCGCCCCGGGACTACACCGAGGGACTGGACCAGGGCGTGGCCGGCCTGCGGATCGGCGTGCTGCGCGACTGGCTGGGTCAAGGCGTGGAGCCGGACGTCCGGGCCGCGGTCGAGTCCTCGATCCAGCGGCTGGCGGGGCTGGGCGCCGAGATCGGCGAGGCCACGCTGCCCCACGCCGAATACGCGCTGTCCGCCTACTACCTGATCGCCCCGGCGGAGTGCTCCTCGAACCTTGCGCGGTACGACGGCGTGCGGTACGGGCACCGGGCCGAGGGAGCCGCGGATGTGGTCGAGATGAACATGCGGACCCGCGGCGAGGGGTTCGGC
>DASZZY010000061.1:0-3016 GCA_036260395.1 Actinomycetota bacterium | reverse complement strand
CCTCGGTCTCGGGGTCCATCGGGTCGCCGACGTTCAGCGTCTCGACCTGCTTCACCAGCCGGGCCACGAAGTCCTCGTACGCCGGGGCGTGGACGAAGATCCGCTGGACCGCGATGCACGACTGGCCGGCCTGGTAATAGCCGCCGAAGGCTATCCGCTGCGCGGCGTGGTCGAGGTCCGCGTCGGAGTGGACGATCACGCCGGCGTTGCCGCCGAGCTCCAACGTGAAGTGCTTCTTGGGGTCGAGCCCCTTGAGCTTCCACCCCACCGGGCTCGACCCCGTGAACGAGACCTTCTTGAACCGCCGGTCGCGGACCAGTCCCTCGGCCCGGGAGCCGGAGACCGGAAGCACGGACAGCATCTCCGGCGGGAGGTCGGTCTCCACGAAGAGGTCGCCGAGGAACAGGGCCCCGAGGGGCGTCGCCGAGGCCGGCTTCAACACGATCGGCGCGCCCACGGCGAGCGCCGGGGCCATCTTGTGGGCCACGAGGTTGACGGGGAAGTTGAACGGAGAGATGCCCAGCATCGGCCCGTAAGGGAACCGCCGCACCAACCCCAGCCGGCTGCCCAGCGCGGCATCCGTGTCGAGCCGCAGGACCTCCCCGTGCATCCCCCGGATCGTCTCGGCCGCCCACCGGAAGGTCGAGACCGCGCGGGCCGCCTCCACCTTCGCCCACCGCAGCGGCTTGCCCCCCTCCCGGGCGATCAGCTCCGCCACCTCCTCGGTGCGCTCCTGGAGCCGTCGAGAGATGTGCATCAGCGCCTCGGCCCGGACGTGGACGGGGAGGTTCCGCGAGTGCCGGAAGGCGCGGTCCGCCGCGGCGACGGCCTCCTCGACGTCCTCGTCGGTGGGAACCGCCACCCGGGCGACCGGGCCGCCGTCGTAGGGGCTGGCGACGTCGATCGCCTCCTCGCCGGTACGCCACTCGCCGGCCACCAGGTATGGCTTCGTGGTCATGGAGACCTCCTCAGTCGATCGCCGCCATCACGTGCTTGAGCTCGGTGTAGTGCTCCAGCGAGTACACGCTCATGTCCTTGCCGTACCCCGACTGCTTGAACCCGCCGTGCGGCATCTCGGGCGTCAGTGGGATGTGGGTGTTGATCCACACCGTGCCGAACCGGAGCTTTCGCGAGGCGTTCAGCGCCCGGCCCACGTCCCGGGTCCACACCGAGGCCGCCAGCCCGTAGTCGACGTCGTTGGCCCAGGCGATGGCCTGGTCGTCGCCCTCGAACCGCTGGACGGTCACCACCGGCCCGAACACCTCGTTCCGCACGATCTCGAAGTCCTGGCCGACGTCGGCGATCACCGTGGGGCGGTAGAAGAACCCCCGCTCGCCGAGCCGCTCCCCGCCGGTGAGCACCTTGGCCCCCTGGTCCCGGGCCCGGTCGACGAACCCGCTCACCCGCTCCAGCTGGGCCTGGGCCACCACCGGCCCCATTTCGGTGTCCTCGCTGGTCGGATCGCCGACCTTCATCGACTCCACCGCCGGCACGAGCTCCGACAGCAGGTCGTCGTAGACCGCGGCGCCCGCCAGCACCCGGGTGGCCGCGGTGCAGTCCTGGCCGGAGTTGAAGTACCCGGCGGTCTTGATCCACTCGACGGACGACTCGAGGTTCGCGTCCTCGAAGACCACGACCGGCGCCTTGCCGCCCAGCTCCAGGTGGACGCGCTTCAGCGTGTCGGCGGCCGCGCGGGCCACCTCCTTCCCCGTGGTGACCTCCCCGGTGAGCGAGACCATGCCGACGCCGGGATGGCTCACGATGGCCGCCCCCGCCGGGACGCCGTCGCCCGTGACGACGTTGAGAACGCCCGGCGGGAAGATGTCCGCCGCCAGCTCCGCGGCGCGGAGCAGCGAGAGCGGCGTCCACTCCGACGGCTTGATCACCACGGTGTTCCCGGCGGCCAGCGCCGGCCCGAGCTTCCACACCGCCATCCACAGCGGGTAGTTCCACGGCGCGATGAGCCCCACCACGCCGATCGGCTCCCGCCGGAGCATGCTGGTATAGAGCGTCCCGTCGGCCTTGTAGTACTCGCCGACCGGGAGGCCGGTCAGCGTGCGCGCCGCGCCGGCGAAGAACCGGACGTGGTCGGGGATCACCGCCAGCTCGTCGGAGACCACCCACGACATCGGCTTGCCGACGTTCCGGGACTCGATCCGACCGAGCTCGTCGGCGTGCCCCTCGATCGCGTCGGCCCACTTCAGCAGCATGGCCTGCCGCTCGCCGGGAGTCGTGTCGAACCAGCCCCCGTCGAACGCCCGCTGGGCGGCCGCCACGGCGCGGTCGACGTCCTCGTCGGACGCCGCCGGGACCTCGGCGATCGGCTCGCCGGAGGCCGGGTCGACGACCGGCTGGGTCGCCCCGTCGGCGGCGTGCACCCACTCGCCACCGATGAACATCTGACGCCGCTCCACCGCCATGTCGTTCGCCTCCTCGTTCGAACGCTCTCCCCGAGAGCCTACCGGGAGCCGCGGGGGGCCGGCCGTCCCGGAGGGCTCAAGCGGCCGGGGAGCGCTGTACGGATGGGACAAGCGCGGGCTTCTGCGGGCGTCAGTCCGGGCGGCGGAGGAGGTCGCGGGCCCGGAGCGCCAGCCAGAACTCCATGCGGTCATGGGGGGAGCCGAGATCCCGGCCCGACAGCTCCTCGACCTTGCGCATGCGGTAGCGAAGCGTGTGCCGGTGGACGAACAGCTCGGCGGCGGCGGCCTCCCACCGGGCGTTGTGGTCGAGGAACGCCCGGAGCGACGCCAGCAGCTCACCCCCGTGGCCGCCGTCGTAGCGGTCGAGCGGGCCGAGGATGGAGTCGGCGAAGGCCCGGAGGGCGTCCGGTTCCTGGAGCGTCAGCAGCAGTCGGTACGTCCCCAGCGAGCCGAAGTCCGCGAAGCGCCGCCCGTCCACGCGGCACACCTGGAGCGCGTACCGGGCCTCGCGCAGGCTGCGCGCCGCGTCGGCCGGCGGAACCGGGCTCCCGGCGCCGGCCACGATGTCCGTCCCCAGGCGCTCGGAGAGCTCCCGG
>DASZZY010000060.1:0-17127 GCA_036260395.1 Actinomycetota bacterium | reverse complement strand
GGTAGAGCGCGAGGAGGAGCGGCCCGCCGACGAGGAGGACGATGAAGAGGACGGCCGGCGCGACGAGCGCAGCCGCGAGGAACCGTTGGTTCTCCAGGCGGTCCCGCCAGCCGACGCGGGCCCGCGTCCCCCGGGCGACGGCCTCCATCGCCCCGCGCACATTAGCAACGTGTTAACAATCGGGTGGCGACACGATGCGGTTCGGGGGCGCATGGCCGAGATCACGCTCGAACGGCTGACGAAGGTCTATCCCGACGGGACCGAGGCCGTCTCCAGGCTCGACCTCGAGATCGCGGACGCGGAGTTCGTCGTGCTCGTCGGCCCCTCCGGATGCGGGAAGACGACCGCCCTCCGCATGGTCGCGGGGCTCGAGGAGATCACGGAGGGCCGCGTGCTGATCGGCGAGCGCGTCGTCAACGACCTCCCGCCCAAGGACCGCGACATCGCGATGGTCTTCCAGAACTACGCGCTCTATCCGCACATGTCGGCGCGCGACAACATGGCGTTCGGCCTGCGGATGCGCCACGAGTCCAAGGGCGTGATCGAGCGGCGCGTGGGCGAGACGGCGACGCTCCTCGGCCTCGGGGGCGCCCTCCGCAAGAAGCCGCGCACGCTCTCCGGCGGTCAGCGCCAGCGCGTCGCGATGGGGCGCTCGATCGTGCGCGAGCCGCAGGCCTTCCTCATGGACGAGCCCCTCTCCAACCTCGACGCCAAGCTGCGGGTGCAGATGCGGGCCGAGATCGCCCGCCTCCAGCGCGACCTCGGCGTGACGACGATCTACGTCACGCACGACCAGACCGAGGCGATGACGATGGGCGACCGCGTCGTCGTCACCTGGAGGTCGCGCTGGAGGCGCGAGATCTCGGCACGCATCTGGACGCGCAGCTTCGCGTCGAGGTTCGACAGGGGCTCGTCCATCAGGAACGCCTGCGGCTCGCGGACGATGGCCCGGCCCATGGCCACGCGCTGGCGCTGCCCGCCCGAGAGGTTCCGGGGCTTCTTCGCCAGGAACTCGGACAGGCCCAGGATCTCCGCGGCCCGGCGCACCCGGCGCTCGATCTCCTTCTTGTCGACCTTCTGGAGCTTCAGCCCGAAGGCCATGTTGTCGTAGACCGTCATGTGCGGGTACAGGGCGTAGTTCTGGAACACCATGGCGACGTCGCGGTCCTTCGGCGGCATGTCGTTGACGACCCGGTCGCCGATGCGCACCGCGCCGCTGCTGATCTCCTCGAGCCCGGCGACCATCCGCAACGCGGTGGTCTTACCGCATCCCGAGGGGCCGACGAACACCATGAACTCGCCGTCGTCGATGTCCAGGTCCATGGAGGACACGGCCCGCGTCCCGTCGGGGTAGACCTTCGTGACGTCGTCGAGCTCGATCCCGGCCAAGCGCCTCACCCCCGCGGAGAACCGACGAGACCACCCTATCGCAGGCGCTTTTCGGCGTGCCACCCGTCGCGGCGGCCCGGGCGCTTCGACGACCGCTCGCGCGGGAAAGGACAGGGGAGCGGCGCGGCGCGGGTTCCGGTTCAATCGGGGAGGTGAGCGACATCCCAGCAGCGGACGGCAGGCGGCGCCTGGCGATCGAGGACGTCGGTCCCCAGGTCGACTGCGGGCGGTTCCCGATCAAGCGGACCGTCGGGGAGACGGTGGCGGTGGAGGCGGACGTCTTCGCCGACGGCCACGACACCGTGGCCTGCGAGCTCCGGTACCGCGCCGAGGGCGACCGCCGCTGGACGGACGTCCCGATGACCTTCGTCGACAACGACCGGTGGCGCGGCGCGTTCACCGTCACGGACCCGGGCCGGTACCGCTACGTGGTCCGCGCCTGGATCGACCGCTTCGGTACCTGGCGCCGCGACGTGGCCAAGAAGGCCGGGGCCGGCCAGGACGTCGGGCTCGACCTGCGGGCGGGGGCCGAGCTGGTGGATAGGGCCGCCCGCCGTGCCTCGGGCGAGGACCGCCGGACGCTGTCCCGGGCCGCCGCGGCGCTGGCCTCGCCGGACGCGGAGGTCGAGCTGGCCCTCGACCCGGCGGTCGGCGCCGCCATGGCCAGGAACCCCGACCGCCGGCACGCCGTCACCTACGCCCGCCAGCTCGAGGTCGTCGTGGACCGGGAGCGGGCCCGGTTCAGCGCCTGGTACGAGCTGTTCCCCCGCTCCGCGGCCGCTGAGCCCGGGCGCCACGCGACGTTCCTCGACGTCGCCAAACGCCTCCAGTACGTCGCCGAGATGGGGTTCGACGTCGTGTACCTCCCCCCGATCCACCCCATCGGCCGCACGAACCGCAAGGGGCGGAACAACGCGGCCCGGGCCCGCCCGGGGGACGTGGGCAGTCCCTGGGCCATCGGCGGCCCCGAGGGCGGCCACACCGCGGTGCACCCCGATCTGGGCACCATCGAGGACTTCGACCGGCTCGTGGAGCGGGCCCATGAGCTCGACATGGAGATCGCCCTCGACTACGCGCTCCAGTGCTCCGCGGACCACCCGTGGCTGCGGGAGCACCCGGAGTGGTTCCGCCGCCGGCCGGACGGCACGATCGCGTACGCCGAGAACCCGCCGAAGAGGTACGAGGACATCTACCCGCTCGACTTCGAGAGCGAGGCCTGGCCCGAGCTGTGGGAGGCGTGTCGCGGCATCGTCGAGTTCTGGGTCTCGCACGGGGTCCGGATCTTCCGGGTCGACAACCCCCACACCAAGGCGTTCCCGTTCTGGGAGTGGCTCATCGCCGAGACGAAGCGGCGGCATCCCGACGTCCTGTTCCTGTCCGAGGCGTTCACGCGGCCCAAGGTGATGCATCGGCTGGCGAAGCTCGGGTTCACCCAGTCCTACACGTACTTCGCGTGGCGGAACACCAAGTGGGAGCTCGAGGAGTACTTCGGACGGGACCTGCCGGCCGTGGCCGAGTTCTTCCGCCCGAACCTGTGGCCGAACACACCCGACATCCTCACGGAGACCCTCCAGACCGGCGGACGCCCGGCGTTCATGGCCAGGCTCGTGCTGGCGGCGACGCTCGGGGCGAGCTACGGCATCTACGGTCCGGCTTTCGAGCTGATGGAAGCCGCTCCCCGGGAGCCCGGCAGCGAGGAGTACCGTGACTCCGAGAAGTACCAGCTGCGGCACTGGGACCTGGACGGCCCGGACAGCCTGGTGGGGCTCATCGGCCGGCTGAACCGTTCCCGGCGGGAGAACCCCGCCCTCCAGAGCGACCGCAACCTCCGGTTCCACGGCATCGACAATGAGCAGTTGATCGCCTACTCGAAGGCCACCGACGACCGGTCGAACGTGATCCTCACCGTCGTCAACCTCGACCCGGTCCACGTCCACTCGGGGTGGGTCCACGTGCCGCTGGATGAGCTGCGGATCGACGCCGAACACCCGTACCAGGTGCACGACGTGATCACCGACTCCCGGTACCTGTGGCAGGGGGACCACGGGTACGTCGAGCTGGACCCGGCGGTGGTCCCAGCCCACGTCTTCCGGGTGCGGCGGCGGGTCCGTTCCGAGCGCGACTACGAGCACTTCCTGTGAGCACGCGAGCGCAGGCGGCGCGACCGGCGGCCGAGCGGGAGGCCGGCCACCCCGGCTGGTACAAGGACGCGGTCATCTACGAGCTCCACGTCCGGGCCTTCGCGGACAGCGACGGCGACGGGATCGGGGATTTCCGGGGGCTGACGGCCAGGCTCGAGTACCTGCAGGACCTCGGCGTCACGGCGGTGTGGCTGCTGCCGTTCTACCCCTCGCCGCTCCGGGACGACGGCTACGACATCTCCAGCTACACCGACGTGCACCCGGCCTACGGGGCGATGCGCGACTTCCGGATGTTCCTCCGCCAGGCGCATCGCCTGGGGATCCGGGTGATCACCGAGCTGGTCCTGAACCACACCTCGGACCAGCACCCATGGTTCCAGCGGGCCCGCCGGGCGCCACCGGGGAGCCCCGAGCGCGAGTGGTACGTGTGGAGCGACACCACCGAGCGGTACCGCGAGGCCCGGGTGATCTTCCAGGACTTCGAGTCGTCGAACTGGGCCTGGGACCCGGTCGCCGGCGCCTACTACTGGCACCGCTTCTACTCGCACCAGCCCGACCTGAACTACGACAACCCCGCGGTGCGCGGGGCGATGCTCGAGGTCGTGGAGTTCTGGCTGGAGGCCGGCGTCGACGGCCTTCGCCTGGACGCGGTCCCGTACCTGTTCGAGCGGTCCGGGACGAACTGCGAGAACCTCCCCGAGACGCACGCCTTCCTCGGCGAGCTCCGTTCGGCGGTCGACGCCCGCTTCGGCGACCGCATGCTGCTGGCCGAGGCCAATCAGTGGCCGGAGGACGCCGTGGCCTACCTCGGCGGCGAGGGCTGCCACATGGCGTTCCACTTCCCGCTGATGCCGCGGATGTTCATGGCGGTGCGGATGGAGGACCGCTTCCCGATCATCGACATCCTGGCCCAGACGCCGCCGATCCCCGACGTCTGCCAGTGGGCCCTGTTCCTGCGGAACCACGACGAGCTGACGCTGGAGATGGTCACCGACGAGGAGCGCGACTACATGTATCGCGCCTACGCCGAGGACCCGCAGGCCCGGATCAACCTGGGGATCCGCCGCCGGCTGGGGCCGCTCCTGGGCAACGACCGCCGCCTGATCGAGATGAGCAACGGCCTGCTGTTCGCGCTGCCCGGGACCCCGGTCATCTACTACGGCGACGAGATCGGGATGGGCGACAACATCTACCTGGGGGACCGGAACGGCGTCCGGACCCCGATGCAGTGGTCGGCGGACCGCAACGCCGGCTTCTCCTCGGCCAACCCCCAGCGGCTGTACCTCCCGGTGATCATCGACCCGGAGTACCACGCCGCGGCGATCAACGTCGAGGCGCAGCAGAACGCCCCCAGCTCGCTGCTGTGGTGGATGAAGCGGCTCATCGCGCTGCGGAAGCGGTTCCGCGCGCTCGGCCGGGGGTCGCTGGAGTTCCTCTATCCCGACAACCGGAAAGTGCTGGTGTTCCTGCGGAGCTACGAGGACGAGCGGATCCTCGTCGTCGTCAACCTGGCCAGGACCGCGCAGTACGTCGAGCTCGACCTGTCGCGGTTCCGCGGCATGGTCCCGGTCGAGCTGTTCGGGAACGTGGAGTTCCCGCCGATCGGCGAGCTGCCCTACTTCCTGACGCTCGGTCCGCACGGTTTCTACTGGTTCGCGCTCCAGCCGGAGCCGGCCGGGCCCCCGCCGCCCGGGGCCCGGGTACCCACGCTCGACGTGGCCGGGCCGTGGACGTCCGTCCTGGCCCGCAAGAACCTCCCGGCGCTGGCCGACGTGCTCCCAGGCCACCTCCGCGGGCGAAGGTGGTTCGGCGGCAAGGGGCGGCGGATCCGGGGCGCCGAGGTGGTCGACGCCATCCCCGTCCCCCGGCCCGACGGGGAGCGGCGGACGAGGACGGCCGGGTACCTGGCGATCGTCCGCGTCGAGTACGTCGAGGGGGAGCCGGAGAGCTACCTGCTCCCCCTGGCCGCGGCCACCGGGCTCCAGGCGGAGGAGCTGCGCGAGTGGCGGCCCCAGGCCATCGTGGCCCGCCTCCGGACCCGGGACGGGGAGGCGGTCCTGTACGACGCGCTGTACGACCCCGACTTCTGCCGGGCCCTGCTGGCCGCCGTCCGCCGCCGCCGCCAGCTCCCCGGGACCGCGGGGAAGCTGGCGGCGTGGCCGACGGCCACGTTCCGGCGGATCACCGGCGCGGGCCGGGACGGCCTCGACCCGTCGGTGGTCCAGGCCGAGCAGAGCAACACCTCGGTGGTGTACGGGGACCGGTTGATCCTCAAGCTGTTCCGCCGGATCGAGGAGGGCGTGAATCCGGATCAGGAGATCACCCGGTTCCTGACCGAGCGGGCGGCCTTCCCCCACGTCCCCCCGCTGGCCGGCGCGCTCGAGTACCGCCGGGGACGCCAGCCCGCGAGCCTCGGCGTCGTCCACGGCTTCGTGGCGAACGAGGGCGACGCGTGGCAATACACGGTCGACTCGGTGGGCCGGTACCTGGAGGAGGTTCAGGCCCGCGATTCGGCCGAGCCCCCGCTGCCGGCGGCGTCGCTGCTGGCGCTGGCGGACCGCGAGACGCCGTCGCTGGCCCACGACACGATCGGCGCCTACCTGGAGTCCGCTCGGCTGCTCGGGCGGCGGACCGCCGAGCTCCACCTCGCGCTGGCCTCCGACCGGGACGCCGCCGGCTTCCGCCCCGAGCCGATCACGCCGCTCGACCAGCGGTCGATGTACCAGTCGATGCGGGTCCTCGCCCGACGGGTCTTCCAGCTGCTCGAGGACCGGCGCGAGGACGTCCGCGAGGCCAACCAGGTCCTCGACCTGGAGGACCAGGTGCTGGAGCGGTTCCGCGCGCTGCTCGACGTGCGCATCCGGGCGGCGCGGATCCGGTGCCACGGCGACTTCCACCTGGGCCAGGTCCTCTACACGGGCAACGACTTCGTGATCATCGACTTCGAGGGCGAGCCGGCCAGGCCGCTCTCGGAGCGCCGCATCAAGCGGCCGCCGCTCCGCGACGTGGCCGGGCTGATCCGCTCGTTCCACTACGCGGCGAGCTCACCGCTCCAGGGAGGCGCCGGGCCCCCGGTGCCCGGCGGAGACGTCGTGACGCTCCACCCGTGGACCCGCTTCTGGTACCTGTGGGTCTCCGCGGAGTACCTCCGCACGTACCTGGAGGTCGCGGCCGGCGCGCCGTTCCTCCCCAAGGAGCGGCGCCAGCTCGAGGTCCTCCTCGACGTGTTCCTCCTCGAGAAGGCGTTGTACGAGGTCGGCTACGAGGTCAACAACCGGCCCGAGTGGGTGGGCCTGCCGATCCAGGCGCTGGTCCAGCTCGTGGAGGTCGGCGCCTGAGCCGGGACCTCCGGGAGCTGGCCCGCCTCCACGGGGTGCTGGCCGGGTACGCCGATGCGGGGGGCCGCCGGCGGCGGGCCTCGGCCGGCGCGGTGCGGGCCGTGCTCCGCGCCATGGGCGAGACCGTCGACGCGCCGGGCGACGTCTCGGATGCGCTGGCGGCGCGCCGGGCGGAGCTCCGCAGACGCCTGCTCGACCCCGTGTCGGTGGCCTGGTCCGGCCGGGGGTCGCTCCGCCTGCGGCTGCCGGTGGGCCGGGCCGAGGGCCGGGCCCGGCTGTCGCTCTCCGTCGACGGCCAGGGGCCGCGCCGATGGTCGGTGGACCTCGCGGCCCTCCCCGGGACGCGCGACGCCTCCGTCGGCGCGCCCGACGCGCCGGTCCGGAAGGAGGTGCCGCTCCCGGACGGGCTGCCACCGGGATATCACGACGTGGTGGTGCAGGTCGGGGGACGGCGCTCGGGCGGCCTGGTCGTCTCGGCACCGGAACGGGCGCCCGCCCGCCACGCCCGCTCGTGGGGGGTGTTCGCGCCCGTCTACGCGCTCCGGACCGAGCGCGACTGGGGCGTCGGGGACCTGACCGACCTGGAGTCGCTGATGAGGTGGATCGGCGGGCTCGGCGGGGGCGTGGTGGGCACCCTTCCGCTGACCGCCGCCTTCCTCGACGAGCCGTTCGAGCCGACCCCGTACTCGCCGGCCAGCCGGCTGTTCTGGAACGAGCTCTTCGTGGACCCGGAGCGGGCCCCGGAGCTCCGGGGGTCGGCGGAGGCCCGTCGGAGGTGGGAGTCGGCGGGGGCCCAGATCGCGGCCCTCCGCCGGGCCCGGCTCGTCGACTACCGCCGGGCCATGGCCGTCAAGCGCTCGGTGCTCGAGCCGATGGCGGAGGCGGTCTTGGCCCGGCCCTCGCGCCGGCGCGCCTCGCTGGAGGCGTTCGTCGAGTCCCGGCGCGAGGTCGAACGGTACGCGCGGTTCCGCGCGGCGGCAGAGCGGTTCCGCCGTCCGTGGACGGAGTGGCCCGCGCCCCAGCGGGACGGGCGGCTCGGCGACGGCGACGTCGACCCCAGGGCGGTCCGGTACCACGTCTACGTCCAGTGGCTGATGGAGGAGCAGCTCGCCACGGTGGCCGGCGGCACGGCCGGCGCGGAGCTCTCCCTGGACCTCCCGCTCGGCGTGAACCCCGCGGGGTACGACGTGTGGCGTGACCCCGGGGCGTTCGCCCGCGGCGCGTCCGTGGGGGCTCCGCCCGACGACTTCGCCCCTCGCGGCCAGGATTGGGGCTTCGCGCCACCCCGCCCCGATCCCATGCGGGCCGACGGCTACCGCTACTTCCGGGCCTCCCTGGCGCACCTCCTCCGCCACGCCGGGGTGCTGCGGGTCGACCACGTGATGGCCCTCCACCGGCTGTTCTGGGTCCCCGAGGGGATGGAGCCGTCGGCGGGCGTGTACGTCGGCTACCGCCCCGAGGAGCTGTACGCGGTCCTGCTCCTCGAGGCGCACCGCCACGACGCGGCCATCGTCGGCGAGGACCTGGGGACGGTGCCCCGGGCGGTCCGGCGGGCCATGGACCGGCACGGGGTGGGTCGCAGCTACGTGGTCCAGACCGAGGCCCGTCCCGACCGCCGGTCGCCGCTGCCGCCCGTGCCCCGCGGCGCCTCGGCCACGCCGGCCACACACGACATGCCGACGTTCCGGTCGTTCTGGGAGGCGGCCGACGTCGACCGCCGCGAGGCGGACGGCGTGATCACGCCTCGGGACGCCCGGCGGGAACGCCGCCGGCGGGCCGCGGTGCGCCGGTCGCTGGTCGAGGACCTGCGCAGGCGCGGCCGGCTCGGCGCCGGGGAGGCCGACGCCGCCGCCGTCCTGCCCGCGCTGCTGGCCGACCTGGCGGCGTCACCCGCCGGCACGGTCATCCCCAGCCTGGAGGACCTGTGGCTCGAACCGGAGTCGCAGAACGCGCCGGGGACGGACGATCCGGCGAACTGGCGACGGAAGATGCGGCACCCGCTGGAGCGGGCACGTTCGATGCGCGGGGTCGTGGGTACACTCCGGTCCGTGGCCGAACTCCGTCGCGTCCCCCGGTCGCCATGACCCGCCGGCCCGGCACCCGATCCCGTCCCCCGGTCCGCCACGACGCCAGCCTGCTGACCGAGGATGATCTCCACCTGTTCAACGAGGGCACCCACCACCGCCTGTACCGGAAGCTGGGCGCCCACCCCACCGTGGTCGACGGCGAGCCGGGGACGGCCTTCGCCGTGTGGGCGCCCTCGGCGCGAGCCGTGAGCGTCGTGGCCGATTTCAACGGGTGGGACCCGGAGGCGCACGCGCTGGCCCCGCGGGGCCGGTCGGGGGTCTGGGAGGGGTTCGTGCCGGAGGTCGGCGTGGGCGCCCTCTACAAGTACCACGTCGTCTCCTCCGACGGCCGGCACCAGGTGGACAAGGCCGACCCGTTCGCCTTCCACACGGAGGTCCCGCCGCGGACCGCATCGGTGGTATGGGACCTGGCCTATGCGTGGGGCGACGACGGCTGGCTGCGCCGCCGCGGCCGGCGCAACGCCCTCGACGCCCCGATCTCGACCTACGAGGTCCATGTCGGGTCGTGGCGGCGGCTCGAGGAGGAGGCCGGGCGGCCGCTGTCGTACCGGGAGATGGCCCCGGCGCTCGCGGAGCACGCCACGCGCGTGGGGTTCACCCACGTCGAGTTCCTGCCGGTGATGGAGCACCCGTTCTACGGCTCGTGGGGGTACCAGACCACCGGGTACTTCGCGCCGACCAGCCGGTACGGGACGCCGCAGGACTTCATGGCGCTCGTCGATGAGCTCCACCGCGCCGGCCTCGGGGTGATCCTCGACTGGGTCCCGTCGCACTTCCCCACCGACGAGTTCAGCCTGGGGTTCTTCGACGGCACGCACCTGTACGAGCACGCCGATCCCCGCCTGGGGATCCACCCGGACTGGAACAGCTACATCTTCAACTACGGGCGGAACGAGGTCCGGAGCTTCCTGGTCTCCAGCGCGCTCCACTGGCTCGACGTCTACCACGCCGACGGGCTGCGGGTGGACGCGGTCGCCTCGATGCTCTACCTGGACTACTCCCGGGCGCAGGGGGAGTGGATCCCGAACGAGCACGGCGGGCGGGAGAACCTGGAGGCCATCGCGTTCCTCCGCCAGCTCAACGAGGCGGTCTACGAGGCGTACCCCGACGCTCAAACCATCGCCGAGGAATCGACGGCCTGGCCGATGGTGTCGCGGCCCACGTACATCGGCGGGCTCGGGTTCGGGATGAAGTGGGACATGGGGTGGATGCACGACACGCTGGAGTACATGACGAGGGACCCCATCCACCGGCGATTCCACCACAACAACCTGACGTTCCGGCTGCTGTACGCCTTCCAGGAGAACTTCGTCCTGCCCCTGTCGCACGACGAGGTGGTGCACGGGAAGGGGTCGCTGCTCGGCAAGATGCCCGGCGACGACTGGCAGCGGTTCGCCAACCTCCGGGCGCTGTTCGGATACATGTGGGCCCAGCCGGGGAAGAAGCTGCTCTTCATGGGCGGCGAGTTCGGCCAGTGGCGCGAGTGGGCCCACGAGGCGGCGCTCGACTGGGACCTGCTCGAGCAGCCGGCGCACGGAGGGCTCCAGCGGTGGGTCGCCGACCTCAACGACCTGTACCGGTCGGAGCCGGCGCTCCACGAGCTCGACGCCGATCCGGCCGCGTTCGAGTGGGTGGACGCCAACGACAACCAGGCCAGCGTGATCAGCTTCCTGCGGTGGGGGCGGACCACCCATGACGTGTTCCTGGTCGTCTGCAACTTCACGCCGATCGTCCGCGAGAACTACCTGGTCGGCGTCCCCCGCGGCGGCTTCTGGCGGGAGATGCTCAACAGCGACGCCGGCGTCTACGGCGGGAGCGGCACGGGGAACCTCGGCGGGGGGGAGGCCCTGCCGCTGTCGGTCCACGGCCGGCCCCGGGCGCTCCGGCTGACGCTGCCGCCGCTCGGATGCGTGTTCCTGAAGAGCGAGGAACGCTCCGCCGCGTGAGCCTCAGGCTGGGCGCGACCCCGCTCCCCGGAGCGCGGTGCCGGTTCACGGTGTGGGCCCCGCGGGCCCGGCGCGTGGACGTTCACCTGCTCGAGCCCGACGACCGGGCCGTCGGGCTCGAGCGTGGGGATCGCGGCTACCACGTGGCCGTGGTCGACGGCGTCCCGGCCGGCGCGCGGTACCGCTTCCGGCTCGACGGCGACCGCGAGCTGCCCGATCCGGCGTCCCGGTTCCAGCCCCGGGGCGTGGACGGCCCGTCGGAGGTGATCGACTCGGACCACGACTGGACCGACGGTGGGTGGGGCGGCGTCCCGCTCCGCGACTATGTGCTGTACGAGCTCCACGTCGGGACGTTCAGCGCCGAGGGGACGTTCGACGGCGTCGCCCGGCACCTCGACGAACTCGTGGACCTGGGCGTCACCGCGGTGGAGCTGATGCCGGTGGCCCAGTTCCCGGGGACGCGGAACTGGGGCTACGACGGCGTGTTCCCGTTCGCCGTGCAGGACTCCTACGGCGGGCCGGCCGGCCTGAGGTCGCTCGTCGATGCGTGCCACGGCCGCGGGCTGGCGGTCGTCCTCGACGTGGTCTACAACCACCTGGGCCCCGAGGGGAACGTCCTGGAGGACTTCGGTCCCTACTTCACCGACCGGTACGTGACGCCGTGGGGCCCGGCCCTGAACGTCGACGGACCGGGGAGCGACGAGGTGCGGCGGTACTTCATCGAGAACGCGCTGCGGTGGCTCGAGGAGTTCCACGTCGACGCCTTGCGGCTCGACGCGGTCCACGGGATCGTCGACACGTCGGCGTACCCCTTCCTCGAGGAGCTGGCGGACGCCGTGCACGCGCTTCCCGGGCGGCGGCGGTACCTGATCGCCGAGAGCGACCTGAACGACCCGCGGTACGTGACGCCGCCGGAGCGCGGCGGGCTGGGCCTGGACGCGCAGTGGAACGACGATTTCCACCACGCGCTCCACGCGCTGCTGACCGGAGAGCGGGTCGGCTACTACCGCGACTTCGGCGCCGTCGAGCCGCTGGCCGAGTCGATGCGGGAGGGGTTCTTCCTCGGGGGCCGGTACTCGGCGTTCCGCGGTCGCCGCCACGGGAGGTCCTCGCGCGACGTCCCGGCCGAGCGCCTGGTCGTCTTCGCCCAGAACCACGACCAGGTCGGCAACCGGATGCTCGGCGACCGCCTCTCGACGCTGGTGTCCTTCGACGAGCTGAAGCTGGCGGCCGGGGCCGTCCTCCTGGCGCCCTTCGTGCCGCTGCTGTTCATGGGCGAGGAGTACGGCGAGCGGGCGCCGTTCCAGTACTTCGTGAGCCACACCGACCCCGAGCTGGTGGAAGCGGTCCGGCGGGGGCGGCGCGAGGAGTTCGCCGCGTTCGGCTGGGAGGCGGAGCCCCCCGATCCCCAGGACGATGAAACGTTCCTCCGGTCGCGGCTCGACCGCTCCGTGGCCGACGGTGGGCCCCACCGGGCGCTCCGCGAGCTGCACCGCGAGCTGCTGGGGCTCCGGCGGTCGCACCCGGCGCTGGCCGTCCCGACCAAGGAGGGCCTGGAGGTCGCTGCGAAGGGGGACACGCTCACGCTCCGTCGCGAGCGCGACGACACCGAGATCGTCGCGCTGTTCAACTTCGGCGAGGAGATGGTGACCGCGACGCTGCCGGCCGGACGATGGTCCCGGCTGCTGGACTCCTCGGACGTCGTGTGGGACGGCGAGGGGGCCTCGACGCCGCCCCGCGTGGCGCCCGGCGAGGCGGTCAAGGTGGGCGCCAAGGCGTTCGCTCTGTTCGCCCGCGAGGCGGGCCCGTGACCCTCCGCGTCTGGCCGGGGTCGCCGTACCCGCTGGGGGCCACGTGGGACGGCGAGGGCGTGAACTTCGCGCTGTTCTCCGAGAACGCCACGGGCGTCGAGCTGTGCCTGTTCGACGGGCCGGAGGCGGAGCGCGAGTCCGCTCGGGTGCCGCTCTCCGAGCGCACGGACCTCATCTGGCACGCGTACCTGCCGGACGCCCGCCCGGGCCTGCTGTACGGCTACCGGGTCCACGGCCCGTACGCGCCCGAGAAGGGCCACCGGTTCAACCCGAGCAAGCTGCTGCTCGACCCGTACGCCAAGTCGGTCTCCGGCCGCGTCCGGTGGGACGACGCCGTGTTCGCGTACCGGATCGGTGACCCGGACGAGGACCTGTCGTTCGACGAGCGGGACAGCGCGCCGTACGTCCCCAAGAGCGTGGTCGTGGACACGGCGTTCACGTGGGGCGAGGACCGGCCGCCCCGGGTCCCGTGGCAGCGGAGCGTGATCTACGAGTGCCACGTCCGCGGCATGACGATGCTGCATCCGGCGATCCCGGAGGACCGGCGCGGCACCTACCTGGCGATGGCCTCGGACCCGGTCATCGACCACCTCCGCTCGCTGGGGATCACCGCCGTGGAGCTGATGCCCGTTCACCAGTTCGTGGCCGAGCGGCATCTCGTGGAGCGGGGCCTGACCAACTACTGGGGCTACAACTCGATCGGGTTCTTCGCCCCCGAGGTGAAGTACGCCACCGGCGGGCTCGGCGAGCAGGTCGTGGAGTTCAAGTCGATGGTCAAGGCGCTCCACCGGGCCGGGATCGAGGTCATCCTCGACGTCGTCTACAACCACACCGGCGAGGGGAACCACCTGGGCCCCACGCTGTCGCTGCGGGGGATCGACAACGCCGCGTACTACCGGCTCTCGACGGAGGATCCGCGCTACTACGTCGACTTCACCGGGACGGGCAACAGCCTCAACATGCTGCACCCCCGCGCCATCCAGATGATCATGGACAGCCTCCGGTACTGGGTGCTGGAGATGCACGTGGACGGGTTCCGCTTCGACCTGGCGCCGGTGCTGGCCCGCGAGCTCTACGAGGTGAACCGGCTGGGGACGTTCTTCGACATCATCCAGCAGGACCCGGTGCTTTCCCAGGTGAAGCTCATCGCCGAGCCGTGGGACCTCGGCGAGGGCGGCTACCAGATCGGTAACTTCCCGGTCGGCTGGGCGGAGTGGAACGGCGAATATCGCGACGCGCTCCGGCGGTTCTGGCGAGGCGATCCCGGGCAGCGGGGCGAGCTGGCGTTCCGCCTGTCGGGCTCCAGCGACCTCTACGAGGCCAGCGGCCGGCGGACGTACGCGAGCGTCAACTTCGTCACGGCGCACGACGGGTTCACCCTGCGCGACCTGGTGACCTACGAGCGGAAGCACAACGAGGCCAACGGCGAGGACAACCGCGACGGTCTCGGCGAGAACTTCAGCCGCAACTGGGGGGCGGAGGGCCCCACCGACTCCCGCCGCATCAGCCGGATACGCAACCGGATGCGGAGGAACCTGCTGGCCTCGCTGGTGTTCTCCCAGGGCGTGCGCATGCTGCTGCACGGCGACGAGTTGGGCCGGACGCAGGGCGGCAACAACAATGCCTACTGCCAGGACAACGAGATCAGCTGGGTCAGCTGGGAGCTCGATGCCGAGGACCGCCACTTCCTGGAGTTCACCCGGACCATCCTCCGGATCTTCCACGAGAACCCCGTGCTCCAGCGCCGGAGCTTCTTCACCGGCCGCCCCGTGGCGGGCAGCGATCTGAAGGACCTGACCTGGATCCGGCCGGACGGCGAGGAGATGACCGAGGAGGACTGGGGCGAACCGACCAGTCACGTCCTGGGGATGCTGCTCCACGGGCGGGCCACGGACGCCGTCGACGAGCGCGGCCGCCCGCTGTTCGGCGACACGCTGCTGCTGCTCATGAACGGCGGGCCACGGTCGCGCTACTTCGAGCTGCCGAAGCTCGAGCCGGCGGGCCTGTGGGAAGAGCTGGTCAACACCGCCCAGGCCGGGACGCGCCTGCTCCGCAAGCCGGCGGTCAACCTCGTGGCCCACTCGCTCATCCTGCTCCGCTTCCGCGAGACGCCGTAGCCGCGTGGAGATCCCGCGGGCGACGTACCGCCTTCAGCTCGGGCCGTCGCTCGGCTTCCGCGAGGCCGGGGAGCTGGTCGCGTACCTCGACTCCCTCGGCGTGACCCACCTCTACCTGTCGCCGATCCTGGCCGCCCGGCGGGGGAGCGCGCACGGCTACGACGTCGTGGACCCCACGCGGCTCAACCCGGAGCTCGGGACCGAGGATGACCTCCGGTCGCTCGTCGAGGATCTGCGCCGGCGCGACATGGCCCTGCTGGTCGACGTCGTGCCGAACCACATGGCCGCCGACCCGGCGAACGGGTGGTGGATGGACGTCCTGGCCCGAGGCCGGGCGTCGCCGCACGCCGAGCTGTTCGACATCGACTGGGAGGCCCCTGGCCTGGAGGGGCGGGTGCTGCTCCCGGTCCTCGGCGCGCCCCTGGAGGACGTGCTGAAGGCCGGCGAGCTGTCCGTCGAGCGAGAGGGGGACGCCCTCGTCGTCCGGTACCACGAGCACCGCTTCCCGCTGGCGGCGCGGACGGCGGAGCGGGTGCTCGGCGAAGGGGACCTCGACGAGCTGGCCGCCCGCGCCACGGAAACGCCCGACGCCCTCGCGGAGGTGCTGGCCATCCAGCCGTACGAGCTGGCGTTCTGGCGCCGGGCCCTGACGGAGGGGACGTACCGGCGGTTCTTCGACATCACCGATCTCATCTCGCTGCGGACCGAGGACCGGCGGGCGCTGGAGACGACCCACGCGCGGATCCTGTTGCTCGTCGAGGAGGGGTCGGTCGGTGCCGTGCGCGTCGACCACGTGGACGGCCTCGCCGACCCGCAGGCCTACCTCGAGTGGCTCCGCGGGCGCGTCGGCGAGGCCTACGTCGTCGTGGAAAAGATCCTCGGCGAGGGCGAGGAGCTCCCGGAGGAATGGCCCGTGGCCGGCACGACCGGGTACGAGTTCCTGAACGACGTGACCCGGGTCCTCGTGGACGGCGATGGGCTGCCGTCGCTGGCCGATACCGCCGTGCGGGTCGGGGGGCCGTCGCAGGGCGAGCCGTTCGCCGAGCTCGTGCGCTCGGCGAAGCGGCGGCTGGCCCGCGAGCTCTTCGGCGCGGACGTTGCCCGGGTGGCTCGGGCCGTGCGCCGGCTCGGCGACGCGCCCGGCGTCGAGGACGCCCTGGTCGAGGTCAGCGCGGCGCTGCCCGTCTACCGGACGTACGTGCGCGGCCCGGACGTGGCTCCCCGGGACCGGCGGTACATCCAGGACGCCGTGGCCGAGGCTCGCGAGCGCCTGCCGGCGGAGGCCGGGCCGGGCTTGCGCCTGCTCCGCGACGTGCTGCTCCTCGAGGGGCCGCCGGGCTCGCCGATGGAGGCCCGGCTGGACGCGGTCCGCCGGTGGCAGCAGCTGACCGGCCCCCTGGCCGCGAAGGGCGTGGAGGATACGGCGCTGTACCGGTGGAACCGCCTCGTGGCGCTCAACGAAGTGGGAGGCGACCCGGGGGCCGGCGCGCTCGACGTGGCCGCGTTCCACCAGCGAATGGCACGGCGGGCCTCCTCGTGGCCGTACGGGCTCAACGCGACGTCGACCCACGACACGAAGCGGAGCGAGGACGTCCGGGCCCGCATCGCCGTCCTGTCCGAGCTCCCCGACGAGTGGGACGCCGCGCTCCACCGCTGGCGGTCGTGGAACCGGGCCCTGCGCCGGACGGATGCGCCCGACGGCGCCGAGGAGCTCCTGCTCTACCAGACGCTGGTGGGGGTGTGGCCGAGGGACGGTCCACCGGGGGACGACCTGGTGGCCCGCCTCCAGGACTACGTCACGAAGGCCGCCCGAGAGGCGAAGGTCCACACGTCATGGGTGGATCCGCAGCAGGGCCACGAGGAGGCGCTGCGGCGATTCGTCGGGGACATCCTCGATCCGGCGAACGCGGAGTTCCTCCGCGACGTCGCCGCGTTCTCCCGTCCGGTGGCGTTCCACGGGATGCTCAACTCGCTCTCGCAGCTGGTGCTCAAGCTCACCGCGCCGGGGGTCCCCGACCTGTACCAGGGGACGGAGCTGTGGAACCTCCGGCTCGTCGACCCGGACAACCGGGCGCCCGTCGACTTCCAGCGGCGCGCCGCGCTGCTCCGCGAGCTCGACGGCGGCGCGCGCGACGATCGCGCGGAGCTCCGCCGGGACCTGCTGGATCGCTGGACGGACGGCCGGTTGAAGCTGTTCGTGACCGCGTCGGGCCTGCGCCTGCGCGGCGAGAGCGGAGCGCTCCGCGACGGCGACTACCTGCCGCTGGCCACGGAGGGGGACCATGCGCGGCACGCGAT
>DASZZY010000059.1:0-2123 GCA_036260395.1 Actinomycetota bacterium | reverse complement strand
CCTGGGCGGCGGGGGTCAGGTGGAGGCCGCGGTCGAGCCCCTGGTGCGCGACCGCGTCGCCGGCCGCACGTTCGCCGTCCGAGCCAAGCGGGGTGGGCGCCACTCCTTCACGTCCGTGGACCTCGCCGTGGCGCTGGGGCGGGCCCTGGAGCCCGGGGCGGCCGGCGTCGACCTCGACGATCCCCAGGTCGAGGTCGCGGTGGAGGTCGCCGACCGTGAGGGGCACGTCGTGCTGGAGTCGCTCCCGGGGCCCGGCGGGCTCCCGATCGACAGCGGGGGCCGGGCCGTGGCGCTGTTCTCCGGCGGCTTCGACTCGCCGGTAGCGGCGTGGATGGCCATGCGGCGCGGCACCGCGCTGGACCTCCTGGTGTGCGACCTGGGCGGCGGGGGTCAGGTGGAGGCCGCGGTCGAGGTGGCCCGCGAGCTGGCACTCGGGTGGGCCCCGGGCCGCGAGCCCCGGGTCCACGTCGTGGACCTGGCGCCGGTGGTGGCGGCCCTGCGAGCCAGGGTCGAGCCGCGCATCCGGCAGGTCCTCCTGAAGCGGGCGATGTACCGGGTGGGGACCCTCGTGGCCCGGGCCGTCGGGGCGGACGCGCTGGTGACGGGGGAGTCCCTCGGCCAGGCGTCGACGCAGACGCTGCGGAACCTCGCCGTCGCCGAGGACGCCGCCGGGATCCCCGTGCTCCGGCCGCTGGTCGGCATGGACAAGGACGAGATCATCGCCCGGGCGCGCCGGATCGGCACACATGCCGCGTCGGAGCGCGTCCGTGAGGTCTGCGCGATCGCCACGGGCCGCGTGGAGACCGCCGCCCGCCTCGGCGACGTGCTGACGGCCGAGGGGCGGCTCGACGACTCGTTCATCCGGTCGGCGGTCGAGCGGCGCCGCGAGGTCGACCTCCTGTCGTGGTCGCCGGGGCCCCGGCCGGAGCACGTCCTCGACGAGGTCCCCGAGGGCGCCGTGGTCATCGACGTCCGGGAGCCGGACGAGGGGCCGACCGTCGGCGAGCGCCGCCTGCCGCTCAGCCGCGTCCGCCAGTGGGCGCCGACGCTGGACCCGGACGCCACCTACGTGTTCGTGTGCCCGGCGGGCGTCCGCTCGGAGATGGTGGCCGAGGACCTCCGCCGCCGGGGCCTGCGGGCGTTCAGCCTGGCGGGCGGGATCCAGGCGTTCCGCGCTCCCGTGGCGTGACCATCGTCGGTCCCGGCCGCCGGGGCGTCCTGGTGGCCACGGCGGATCCGGCCCGGGCCCGCCGCGACCGCGAGTGGCTCGAGGACGCCGGGATCCCCGCCGCGGTGCCCGCCGAGCTCGGGCTTCGGCTCAAGGGCGCGATGCAGGCCTCCGCCGCGCGGGCCGAGCACGAGGCCGGCTGGCGGGCGGAGGCCTGGTCGCGGGCGCTCCGCCGCCCGGCCGTCGAGTCGGTGGAGGAGGGCGAGGTGTACGTCGCCGGGGCGACATGGGGGAAGCGGCGGGCCCGCGGCGACGTCCCTGACCTCATGCGGCGGCCCATCGAGGAGCGCTTCCCGCCGCGCGTTGCCGTGTTCGGCGGAGCGTGGATCGCCGAGGACCAGCCGGAGTACGGCGAGGCGCTCGCGTTGGGGCGCCGCCTCGCGGAGGCGCGGATCGAGGTCATCACCGGCGGTTACCAGGGGATCATGGCCGCGGCGTCTCGCGGCGCCGCCGAACGCGCGTCGGGCCTGGTCGTCGGGGTGACGATCGCCCCGTGGTCGGAGCGCGTCGACGTCAACGAGTGGCTGTCCTTCGAGGTGGAGGCCGCCGACCTATTCGCGCGCCTGCCGCTGATCTGCGACGCCGACGCGTGGGTGGCGTTCCCCGGCGGCGTGGGGACGCTGTCTGAGATCGCGCTGTGCTGGAGCCTGGTGCAGACGAACTCGGTGGAGCCGCGTCCGCTCGTCATCGTCGGCGAGCGGTGGGACCAGGCCCTTCGCGACTTCCGCGAGCTGCTGATCGCCGAGGACCTGCACTTCGACCTGGTGAGGCCCGCGGCGACGGCGGAGCGGGCGATCGAGCTGCTCGGTCAGATCCTGCACCCGGCGTCGAACCCGTGAGTCGCTGCAGGCGACGCCGTCCCAAACGCGAGAGAGCCGGCGGGCGTGCCCGCCGG
>DASZZY010000058.1:0-9006 GCA_036260395.1 Actinomycetota bacterium | reverse complement strand
CGGGCTACGCTCGGAGCGTGAGCGGGGAGCCCGGCCCCGGCCGGCTCGCGGAGCTGCGCGCCCTGGCCCGGGAGCGGCCGTTCCGGCGGCTCATCGAGGCCCAGACGCTGTCCCAGTTCGCCGACGGCCTGTACCAGCTCGCGCTGGCCTCGGTGCTGATCTTCTCGGTGGAGACGGCCCGGACCCCGGCCCAGGTCACGAAGATCCTGGCGGTCACCTACCTGCCGTTCTCGCTCGTGGCCCCGTTCACCGGGCCGTTCATCGACCGGTTCTCGCGGCGCTCGGTTCTGGTCGGCTCCAAGGCGCTGATGGTGGGGCTCACGCTGCTGATGATCCCCGCGCTGTCGTGGTCGGAGGGGGCGCTCCTGGGGATCGCCGTGGCCAACGTGTCGGTCAACCGCTTCTTCCACGCGGCCAAGAACGCCGTCCTCCCGACGCTCGTGGTTCCCGGCCGCTACCTGCTGGCCAACGCGGTGTCGACGACGTCCGGGGCCATGTCGGCATTGCTGGGAGGCATCGTCGGCGGCCCCCTCTCGGACGCCTGGTCGCCGGTGGCCGGGCTGGCGGCCGGGGCCGCCGCCATGGCCCTGGCCTCGGCGCTGGCGGCCACGCTCCCGCTGGCCCGCGGCGAGAAGCGCGGGCTGTCCGGGATCGCCTCCGAGCTCCGCGACAACGCGCGCGACGTCGTCGAAGGGCTCGGCGTCCTCCGGCGGAGCTCCCAGGCGCTGTACGGGGTCGTGGCCATCTGGTCGATGCGCGCCCTGCTCGGGTTCGTCCTGCTGGCCGCGCTCGTCGTCCTCCGGAAGCGGTTCGACATCGCCGCTACGGGGTTCACGAGCGTGCTCGCGGCGCTGGCCGTGGGGAGCTTCGCCGGCGCCGTCCTGGTCGCGCCGGTGGCCCGGCGGCTCGGCCACCGGGGCGTGGCCCCGGCGGCCATGGCGGTCGCGGCGCTGGCCGCGCTGGCCATCATCCCGGTCCCCTCGCTCACCGTGCTGCTCTCGGTCGTCTTCGTCGGGGGCGTGGCCATGGGGGGAGCCAAGATCGCCTCGGACACCCTCGTCCAGCGCGGGACGCCGGATCGCTACCGAGGCCGGGCCTTCACGGTGTACGACCTCGGCTACAACGGCGCCTTCGTGCTCGCCGGGCTGATCCCGACCGCCCTCCGGGGTCCGCTGGGGGACGAGGGGGTGATCGCCCTCACGGCGGGGCTGGCCCTGGCCGTCGCCGCCGGCCTCACGGTGTGGCGGCGCCGGGTGCCGGAGCCCATCGAGGTCCGGAGCTACGCCGGCGGGCGGAGCGACGAGGTCCCCCGCGAGGTGGTCCTCCACGGCTCCGCGGTGGGCGTGGCCGAGGTCGAGCGGTCGTGGACCGAGGACCGCGGCGGGACCCGGCTGCGGTGCTTCCGGCTCCGGCTGGAGGACGGGCGCCGGATCCAGGTCTCGCAGGGGGCCACCTGGCGCCTGGACCGCGAGCTCACGGCCCGGTGAGCGCGGCGCCGCCCCAGAGCAGCCCGGGCCGGGGCCAGTAGCGGAGGACCGCCCGGCCCTCCACGGCGGACAGCGGCACCGGGCCGAACGACCGGCTGTCGGTACTCAGCCCGCGGGCGTCCCCGAGCACGACCACCTCGGCCGGGCCGAGCCGCCACTCGCCGGGCGGGCCGGCCCCCCGGGCGTAGGGCTCCGTCGCCGGCCGCCCGTCCACCCACACCGTCCGCCCGTCGGTGCTGACGCGCTCCCCCGGCAGCCCGACCACGCGCTTCACCACCTCCGGGCCTCCCCCAGGATGGCGGACGACGACGATGTCGCCGCGTCGGGGGCGCCCAGACCGGATCGCCAGGAGCCAGTCGCCCGGCTCGAGCGTGGGCCGCATGCTCGCCCCCCGGACCTCGAAGCGGAACGCGCCGCTCGCCCTGAGGAGGGCCGCCGTGGCGACGGCGGCGCCCGCCGCGACGAGCGCTCGCCGCCCGAGACGCACGGCCGAAGGTTACAGCCCTTCGGGGTTGGGGTACGCTGGCCAGAGGAACCGACCCAAGGAGGGGGCGACATGCGAGACGCGCTGATCCGACTGTTCCGGCCCTCCCGGGTGGCCTACGCGCACTGCGATCTCCCGTGCGGGGTGTACGACCCGGCCCAGGCCCGGATCGAGGCGGAGTCCGTCCGGGCCATCCAGCAGAAGTACCAGGACCCCGAGAACCAGAAGTCCGCGCACGAGACCGCCGAGGAGTTCAAGGCCCGGTGCATCGAGATCAAGGAGGAGCGCGCCGACCTGGTCAAGCACCACCTGTGGGTGCTGTGGACGGACTACTTCAAGCCGAACCACCTCGAGCAGCACCCCGGCCTCCACGAGACGTTCTGGAAGGCCACCAAGGCCGCCGGCGAGTCGAAGCGGTCGACCGACCCCCAGCAGGGCCAGGACCTCCTCGACCAGATCAAGGAGATCGACCGCATCTTCTGGGAGACCAAGAAGTAGCGGGGCCCGCGGGCGCGGTCATCGCGGGTCCGACGCGGCGGCGGCGGGGCGCATCCCGGCACGGCGTTGGACGGCGTGACGGGACAGGGTTGGACCGTGCTCGGGGGGTTGGACGGCTTGACGGCGCGGGCGCTTCTCTAGCGAGAGCCGCCCTTCCGGCCGATGTTCCGGTAGAAGTCCGCGCCGTAGCGCTGCTTCGTCGTCAGGCCGCCCTTCTTCCCGCCCTTGCGGCCGATCTTCTGGTAAAAGTCGGCGCCGTAGCGCTTCTTCGTGGTGAGGCCGCCCTTCCGTCCGGCGTCCGCCCTGGTCATCCTGGCCTGCACGTGCACCTCCCTCGGACCTGGCCGCTACGTTCTGCCCACCGAGGCGAGCACCGAAACTCGAAGGGCTCAAAGATCCGGGCCGCGGCGCCGATGGTGAAAGAGATGGACGTCACGCCGTTCCTCCGGCACATGATCGAGGTGGGCGCCAGCGACCTGCACCTCAAGGCCGGGATGCCGCCCGTGGTCCGCATCGACGGCGAGCTCCACCGGACGTCCTTCCCGACCCTCACGGCGGCGGACACCGAGGCCGTGGCCCTGGCGCTCCTGCCGGCCCACAAGGCCGACGAGTTTCTCCGGACCCACGAGGCCGACATCGGACACGCCCTCGAGCGGGGCAGCCGGTTCCGGGTCAACGTCTTCCGCCAGCGGGGGCTCGTGGGCCTGGCCATCCGCCGCGTCCACACGGTCATCCCGACGTTCGAGGAACTCGGGCTGCCGTCAGCCGCCGCCGCGCTGGCCGAGGAGACGCGCGGGCTGGTCCTGGTCACCGGGCCCGCGGGGACCGGGAAGACCACCACGATCGCCGCGATGGTGGGATGGATCAACCGGAACCGCAGCGCGCACGTGATCACGATCGAGGATCCCATCGAGGTCGTGCACGAGGATGACCGGTCGATCGTCGACCAGCGGGAGATCGGGATGGACACTGCGTCGTACGGGTCGGCGCTGCGGTACGTGGTTCGGCAGGACCCCGACGTGATCTTCATCGGGGAGATCCGCGACATGGAGACCGCCGAGGCCGCGATCCAGGCCGCCGAGACCGGGCACCTGGTCATCTCCACGCTGCACACGCTGGACGCCACCGAGACCGTGAACCGCCTGATCGACCTGTTCCCCAAGGAGATGCAGCGCCAGGTCCGCGTGTCGCTGGCCGCCAGCCTCCGCGGCGTCCTGTCCCAGCGGCTGGTGCCCCGGGCCGACGCGAGCGGGCGCGTCCCCGCGGTCGAGGTCATGATCAACACCGGCCGGGTCGCCGAGCGCATCGTCGACCCCGCGGAGACCTCCACGATCCCCGACGTGATCGCGGAGGGCGGCTTCTACGGCATGCAGACGTTCGACCAGGCCCTGGCCGGCCTGGTCCAGATGGGCCTGGTCACCGTGGAGGACGCCGCCGCGAGCTCCTCCAACCGGCACGACTTCCTGCTGACACTCAAGCAGGCCCAGCTCGCCTAGCGGGCGCCTCCGCGAGCGTGGCGGCCAGCTCGAACGGGTGCCGGCGGTACCCGGTGAAGACCCACACCAGTAGGTAGACCGGCAGGTAGAGGGGGCCGAGGCGCTCGTACTGCCACACGTGGTGCCGCTCGTGGGCCAGGAGCGCCCCCTCGAGCGGGCGGTTCGACAGCACGACGTGCCCGAGCGTGACCGCGGAGCGGCGAAAGAGCCGGATGACCCACAGCGAGCCGCGGGGCGGCCCGTCGAACACCAGGAGGCCGCCGGCGCGGCGGGGGCACTGGAACGACAGCAGCCCGACGAGGAGCCCCAGGAGCGTGTTCGGCAGGGCCCACAGGTACGCCACCGCCCGGAGGAGGTCCACGGCGGACGCTAGAGTATCCTTCCGGCCGTGGCCCCTCCCCCCGAAGACGCGCCGCAGGTCGTCCCCGTCCCGCCACTGGCCGCCGAGCTCGGGACCCGGTTCCAGGACGCCGGCAAGCAGCTGTACCTGGTCGGCGGCGCCGTGCGGGACGCCGTGCTGGGGCGGGCCGGGAGGGAGATGGACTTCGCCACCGACGCCCGGCCCGAGGAGACGATCCGCATCCTCCGGGGCTGGGCCCGGGCGCTGTACGTGGTCGGCGTGCGGTTCGGGACGGTCGGCGCCCGGAAGGACGACGCGGAGGTGGAGATCACGACGTTCCGGGAGGAGATGTACGTCGACGAGTCCCGGCACCCCCACGTCACGTTCGCCAAGGACATCGACACCGACCTGTCCCGGCGCGACTTCACGTTCAACGCGATGGCGGTCCGCCTGCCGGACGGGCGGTTCGTGGACCCCTACCGGGGGCTGTACGACCTGGCCCACCGCCGGCTCCGGACGCCGCTGGAGCCCGAGGTGTCGTTCGACGATGACCCCCTGCGCATGCTGCGCGCGGCCCGGTTCGTCTCCACGCTCGGGATGCGGCCCGTGCCGGAGATCGTGGCGGCCATCGAGCGCATGCGCGGCCGGCTGCGGATCGTCTCCGCGGAGCGGATCCGAGACGAGCTGTCGAAGCTCCTGGTCGGCGAGCACGCCGACCAGGGCCTGGACCTCGTCGTGCAGGCCGGGCTGGCCGACATCTTCCTGCCCGAGCTGCCGGCCCTCCAGCTCGAGCAGGACCCGGTCCACCGGCACAAGGACGTGTTCCGCCACACGCTCGCGGTGGTGGCTCGGTGCGAGCCCAAGCTCCGCCTCCGCCTGGCCGCGCTGCTCCACGACATCGGCAAGCCGGCGACCCGGCAGATCACCCCGGAGGGCGTCCAGTTCCACCACCATGAGGTGGCCGGCGCGCGGCTGGCCGAGGCGCGGCTCCGCACCCTGCGGTACCCGAACGACATGGTCCAGGACGTCACGAAGCTGGTGCACATGCATCTCCGGTTCCACACCTACCGCCTGGGCTGGAACGACGGGGCGCTCCGGCGGTACGTGCGCGACGCGGGCCCGCTCCTCGACGAGCTGAACCAGCTGGTCCGGGCGGACTGCACGACCCGGAACCCGCGGCGGGCCCGGGAGCTTGCGGCGCTCCAGGACGAACTCGAGGAGCGCATCGCCCGACTGGCGGAGGAGGAGAACCTGGCCGCGATCCGCCCCCCGCTCGACGGCAACCAGGTCATGCGGCACCTGGGGATCCCGCCGGGGCCGCTGGTCGGCGAGGCGCTCGGCTACCTCCTGGAGATCCGCATGGACCGGGGGCCGATGGACGAGGCGGAGGCGTACCGGCTCCTCGACGAGTGGGCCGCCCAGAAGGGCCTCCGGTAGGCCATGCGGACCAGCGTCGACGTCCACAACTTCCTGCTGGAGCGGGACGTGCCCCACGAGCTCGTCCCCACGCGGGGCCGCCTCCGGTCCCCGGCCCGGACGGCGGCCGTGCTGGGGCTGCCGCCCGAGCAGGTTGGCCGCGTGGCGCTGTTCGAGGCCGAGGAGGGGCTGGTGGCCGCGCTGGTCCCGGCCGGCCGGGACGCCGACGGCGGGGCGGCCGGCGCGGCCGCCGCCCGCTCGATCGTCCGCGCGGTCCCCGAGGACCGGGGCACCGAGCTCACCGAGTTCCTGGCGGAGGCGCTTCCCCCGGTGGCGCTCCCGGAGGGCACCGCGGTCGTCATCGACGAGGCCCTCCGGGGGCAGCAGGTCCTGTACTTCCCGGGCGGGGAGCCGTCCACGATGCTGAAGATCCGCCCCTCGGACCTGGTCCGGGCCACCGGCGCCGCGGTGGCGCCCGTGGCCCGGTGAAGACCCGCCGGCAGGTCTCGGCCGGCGGCGTGCTGGTTCGGCGGGGGCAGGGAGGGCCCGAGGTCCTGCTCGCGTCACGGCGCACCCGCCGGGGCGACCTGGTCTGGGGGTTGCCGAAGGGGCTCGTCGAGGCCGAGGAGACCCCGGAGGAGGCCGCGGTCCGGGAGGTCCGCGAGGAGACCGGGTGGACCGGCACGATCCGCCAGCCGCTCGGCGACGTCTCGTACTGGTTCGTGTGGGGAGGGTCGCGGATCCGGAAGACCGTCCACTTCTTCCTGATGGACGCCGCCGGCGAGGCGGGCCCGCGCGACCACGAGATGGAGGAGGTCGCGTGGTTCCCGCTGGTGGAGGCGGCCGACGTGGCGGGCTTCGACTCCGAGAAGGACGTCATCCGCCGGGCCGCGGACGCCGCCGAGGGCCGATGAGCGCGGGACGGCCTGCGGCCCGCAACTACAATGTCTCGGCGGTGAGACGGCTCCTCGCACCGCTCGCCGCGGCGCTCGCGCTGCTGCCCGGCGTGCTGGTGCTCCCGGCGGCGGCCCAGCAAACCACCCCCGACCCGGAGCAGGACACGGACACGGGCACGGTCCGGCTGGCGCTGGTCTCCCAGCGCCCGTACGCCACCACCGACCGGCCGCTCCGCGTGCGGGTCCGCGCGGTGAACGAGACGGCCACGACGTTCCGCGACCTGCGGCTGTCGCTGGCCGTCTACCCCGCGGTGCGATCGCGGTCGGAGTACGGGCAGGCGCTCGAGGTCGAGCCGCCGGTGATCGCCGTCGGCTCGCGGACGTTCCCGGTGCGCGGCGCGCTGCGGCCGGGCGAGACGATCACCGTGGCCGCCGAGTCGGGCCTCGGCTTCCTCGAGGGCTTCGAGGGGAACACGCTCCACCCCGTCGAGGTCGTGCTGGCCTCGGAGTTCGCGCCGATCGCCGTCCTGCGGACGATGGTGGTCTTCGTCCGCGAGGAGCCGAAGGTCCCACTGAACGTGGCGCTGTCGTTCGTCCTCGACGCCCCGCTCCGCATGCTGCCCCACGGCCGGTTCTCCGGGGACGCGCTCGAGGCCGAGATCGCCGCCGGGAGCCGGCTCGACACCATCCTGAACGCGCTGGCCCGGTTCCCGGCGCCGGCCACGCTCGTGGTGTCCCCCGTGCTCCTGGTCCAGCTCGAGCGGATGGCCGACGGGTACGAGGTCGTGGGCGAGGACGGCGTCCGCCGGGTGCCCCCGGACGACCCGCTGGCGGAGCGCGCCGCCGTCGTCCTCCGCCGGATCCAGGCGGTGGCCCGCGACCCGGTCACCGAGGTCGTGGCGCTCCCCTACGCCGCGCCCTCCGTGCCGGCGCTCGTGGCCGCGGGGCGCCCCCAGGACCTCGATGCGCAGGTCGACCTGGGGAGGAGCGAGGTCGAGCGGCTCCTGGGGGTCGCGCCCGTCGCCTCGCTGCTCCACCCCCCGGGCTCCGCGCTCACCCCCGAGTCGGTCCCCGCGCTCGCCAGCCTGGGGGTCCAGGCGGTGGTGGTGGGGCCGGAGACCCTGCCACCGCCGGAGGGGGTGAAGTTCACCCCGTCGCCGACCACCGAGCTCTCGGCGCAGGGAGCCACCGTCCTGGCCATCGCCCCGGACCCGGTCGTGGCGCTCCGGGCCGGCGCCGAACACGAGGGCGCGGTCCTCCGGGCCCAGTGGATGCTCGGCGAGCTGACCGCGATCTACGGCGAGCTGCCGAGCCGCGACCGGGGCGTCGCCGTCCTGTTCGACGGCGAGGCGGCGCCCGAGCCGGCGTTCCTCGGCACGCTGCTCCGGGCGCTGACCCGTACGCCGGCGGGCGTCGGGTGGCTCCGCCCGGTGAAGGCCACGCGGCTGCTCACCGTGCCCCCGGCCCAGGGACGTGACCTGGTGGCCGTGCGGGAGGGCTTCTCGTCGGCCTACCTGGCGGAGCTCGCCGCGGCGGAGGAGGCCGTCGCCAGGTTCACCGCGGTCGCCGCCCAGCCGGCGCCGATGCGCGATCGCCTCCGGAGGATGGTCCTGCTGTCGCAGCACCGTGCGTTCCTGGCGCGGGAGGAGGAGGCGCTCGCCTACCTCGGCCGGGTCCGCGAGGTGGTCGAGGCGGAGTTCGCCAAGGTCGAGCTCCCGCCCCCCAACTCCGTCACGACGCTCACCTCGCGCGGAGGGTCGATCCCGCTCACGATCCACAAGGCCGCGCAGTACGACATGCGGGTCGTCGTGAGGCTCGGCTCGCCCCTCGGGCGCCTCCGCTTCGTCGGCGGCCCGGTGCGCGAGGTGGTGCTGTCGCAGCCCACCCAGCGGCTCACGTTCCCGGTGCAGGCCCACACGACCGGTCGGTTCCCGGTGACCGTCGAGCTCATGACCCCCCAGGGCGACCTGATCGGCTCCTCGCAGATCGTCGTCCGGTCGACCGCGTACAACCGCATCGCGCTGATCGTCACGATCGGCGCGGCGCTGTTCCTGGCGGCGGTCTGGGCCAGGAGGTTCCTGCCTCGGCGGACGTAGAGCCGCCGGACGGCCCTCCCGAGGACACGGGCCCCACACCGGCGGTGCCGGGGGAGGGCGAGGCCAGCTCCCTGGTCCGAAGCACCGCCGTCATGTCGGTGGGAACCGCGCTGTCGCGGGTGACCGGATTCCTCCGGGTGGCCGCGATGGCGTTCGCCCTGGGGGTGGCGGAGACCCGGCTGGCCGACTCCTACAACGTTGCCAACAACCTCCCGAACATCGTCTACGAGCTGATCCTCGGCGGGATCCTGACCTCGGTCGCGGTGCCGCTGTTCGTCGAGCAGATCAAGACC
>DASZZY010000057.1:0-4077 GCA_036260395.1 Actinomycetota bacterium | reverse complement strand
TGGGGACCTTGATCGCGAAGTCCTCGGGGCTCGCCTCCTGCGGGAAGTCCTGCGGCCACGTCACCCACCGGGCCCGGTAGAACTGGAAGCCGCCGCGCACCGTGCCGGGACGGGCGTAGACGTCCACGATGGCCTCGAGCTCGACGGGCCGCAGGGCCTCCTTCCGCCCCGTCCAGTGGTCGTAGAAGTGCGAGAGGTACAGGCGCACGGTCTCCCGGTCGTAGCCCACCAGGCGGTCCGACCAGGGCTGGGCGTGGAAGTGCTGGTACCAGTGCTCGCGCTGGATCCGCGCGTCGTAGCGGCGGTGCCCGATCCCCAGGTACGGCGGGTTGAGCAGGACCAGCGACCGGACGCGGTCCGGGACGGTGAGCGCCATGGCCTGGGCCACGGTGGCCCCGACGTCGTGGGCCACCACGGTCGCCTCCGCCAGCCCGAGGTGGTCCATCAGCGCGACGACGTCCCGGGCCAGGTGGAGCGGGGTGTACCCCTCCTCCGGCGGCCGCTCCGGCTTGCCGGAGTCGCCTGACCCGCGGAGGTCCGGCGCGATGGCGTCCGCCTCGCCGCCCAGCGGCGGGAGCACCCGGCGCCAGTCGTACCAGAAGCCGGGCCAGCCGTGGAGGAGGACCACCGGGTCGCCCGACCCCTGCCGGACGTAGTGCAGCTCGACGCCCTCGGCGCCGGGGCCCGTGGCGTGCCCCCACCGCTCGTTGTCGGGGGGGAGGTCGAGGAACGGGTCGGTCATCGCGGGTCGAAGCCGCAGCGGCAGGGGATCGCGCCGCACTTCGGGCATCCGCGGGCGTACCGTCCCGCCGCCGCCTCGAGGTCGACGCCGGCCTGGTTCGCCAACGAGGCCAGCCAGGCCAGCACGTCGGCGAACTCCTCGTGGCGCGCGGCGGGATCGTCGTGGCGGAGGGTCCTGGCCAGCTCGCCGACCTCCTCGATCATCCGCCGGAACGTGACCTCGGCCCCCCGGCGGGCGTCGCGCTCCAGGTACGTGCGCCGCATGAGGTCCTGGAACTCGGAGATCCGCACGGCGGCCAGTGTACCGGCGGATTCGCGGCCGGGCCGTCGAACACGCCGTCGGGGTCGAGGCCCTTGACCGCTTCGGGTTCATCGATTATCGTCGATGGACGATGGAGATACCCCGAGAGACGGCGGACGTCTGGTCCCGGTGGTTCCGGGCCCTCGGCGACCCGTCGCGCATCCTGATCCTCAACCTCCTGGCCACGGCCGGCCGGCCGCTTCACGTGCAAGAGATCGTCGACCGGCTCGACGTCGGGCAGTCGACCGTCTCGCACCACCTCAGGATCCTGGCGGATACCGGATTCGTCCTCGCGGATCGGCGGGGGACCAGGACGCTGTACCGGGTCAACGATCGCTGCCTGGAGTGCTTCCCCTCGGCCGCCGAGGTTGTCATGGGGCTCCTGCCGCGCTACTCGGCCCGCCGGGAGCGCGTCCCGGCGCCGTGGATCGACGAGGAGGCCTCGTGAACCCTCCCTCCGCGGACGCCATCGTCGAGCGGGTCCGCAGGTACTACGCGGGGCTCGCGGGGAGGGCGCGGGCCGGCGCGGGCGTGGAAGCCGCTGGCGGCGGTGGCTGCTGCGGCCCGACGCTGTACCCGGCCGAGGAGCTCCGCGACCTGCCCCGGGGGGCGGTCGCCGCCAGCGCCGGGTGCGCGAACCCGATCGCGGTCGCCGACCTCCGCGCGGGCGACGTGGTCCTGGACCTCGGATCGGGCGCCGGGATCGACGTCTTGCTGTCGGCGAGGCGCGTCGGGCCCACCGGGAAGGCGTTCGGCCTGGACATGACCGACGAGATGCTCGAGCTGGCGCGCGAGAACGCGCGGCGGGCCGGCGCCCACAACATCGAGTTCCTGAGGGGCCGGATCGAGGACGTCCCGCTCCCGGACGGGAGCGTGGACGCCGTCATCTCCAACTGCGTGATCAACCTGTCGACGGACAAGCGACGCGTGCTTCGGGAGGCCGCCCGCGTGCTGCGTCCGGGCGGCCGGCTCGCGGTGGCCGACATCGTCGCCGACCACGACGAGGTGCCGAGCGACGACTGGGAGGGCTGCGCCGCCGGGGCGATCACCGCCGATCGCTACCGGGCCGACCTCGAGGCCGCGGGGTTCCGCGACGTCGAGATCGAGGCCAGCCACGCGACCGGGCCGGGGCTCACCTCCGCCATCATCCGGGCCGCGAAGCCGGCGTAGCCGGAGCCCGACCGGAGCTCGATTGTCGGGACGGCGGGATTTGAACCCGCGACCTCAGCGTCCCGAACGCTGCGCGCTACCAAGCTGCGCTACGTCCCGTTGCGGCCGGCGGACCGGCCAGCCCGACGATTGTACCCGGGCCGGCCGGTCCCCCACCGAGGAGCTCAGGCGGGGACCCGGACGCGCCGCCCCGCGATGGCGCTCCCGCCCAGCAGCGCCGCCAGCCCCACCAGCACCGGCCACACCGGGAAGGACGTCCCGGCCGGAGCGGGCACCTCGAACCCGGCGTCCACGGGGGACGGCGAGCCGCCGGTGACGTCGGTGGCCAGGTCGTAGGTCAGCTCCCCGGCCTCTTCGCTGAGCCGGATGTAGGTGAGCCACATCCCCGTGGCCGGGAGCCACCCCATGCCCCGGTCGCTCCGGAGGTCCGCCAGCAGCTCCTCGGACGCGGGCTCGCTCCTCGCGAGGCGCAGCCCGTCGGGGACGGCGACGTCGGCCAGGAACCCGGGCACGGCGACCGGGAGCGTGGCCGGCTCGGCCTCGGTCAGCATGAACAGGTCTGCCTCCACGACCTCGTCGGCCGGCTTGGCCAGGCCCAGGATCCGCAGTGGGATCCAGGGGTCGTCGGTAGGGATCGTGAAGTGGATCGGCGTGCCGTCCCCCTCGCGGAGGCCCCGGCGAGCGGCCCGCTCGGCGTCGAACCGGGCCGCGGCGAAGATCGGGCTCCGCCGGGAGTAGAACTCGAGCACCTCCGGCGCGTCGGCGGAGAGCGCGAAGCCGTGCTCGCCGGCCCACGCCGCCACGTCCGCCCCCCCGCCCTTCAGGATCAGGATGTCGAGCGCGCCGACCCGGTGCCGCTGGAGCACGTCGACGCGCGCCGCCTGCGGGGCGGCGGCTTCGGCGTCCGCGAGCGCGACGGCCGGCGGCTGCACCTCCTGGAGGAGCCGCTGCAGGGTCCACCGGCCGCCCTTCTCGACGTCGGTGGGGACGCCGGGGAGCGGCACGATCGACCCGAACTGGCCCTTGGCCCCGGCGAAGCCGAACGACGTGACGTAGTGCTCGACCCCGTCGACGTAGGCGGAGAGCGTGGTGGTCCGCAGCAGCCGGACGGCGCCGCCCGGCGCCACCAGGCCGCCGCAGGCCCAGGCCGGCCCGGCGATCAGCAGGAACGCGAACGTCGCGGCGATGAGGACTCCCCGGCGCATCGAGGCCACCTCCCTTGGTCGGTTCGGTGGTTCGACGGCCGGGCGGACGACGGGGTTCCCGAGCCGGGCGTGCCCCGTGGATCTCCCGAGCGGGGACGTCCCGCCGATCCGAGGCGGGGGACTGCCTCGGGGCGTTGCTAGCATACCGGCGGCTCCTGCTCGGAGGGACACGCGTGCGGATCGCCGAGGTCGCTCCCCCGTGGGTCGCCGTGCCCCCCAGGGGGTACGGCGGCATCGAGTGGGTGGTGGCGCTGCTGGCGGACGGCCTCGCCGCCCGCGGCCACGACGTCACGCTGTTCGCCACCGGGGACTCCTCGACCAGGGCTCGGCTCGAGTACGTCTTCGACATGGCCCCCGGGCCGGGGTTCAACAACTCGATCTGGCACGACACGGTGCACCAGATGGCGGTCCACCGGGAAACGTCCCGGTTCGACCTCATCCACCAGCACACCTTCTGGTCGGGCCTGGTGGCCGCCATGCTCTCGGACGTCCCGGTGGTCCACACGCTGCACCGGGCGTTCACGCCCGATATGCGCCTGCTGTACCAGCGGGTCGCCGACCGGCTGTGGTTCGTGGCCATCTCCGAGGCCCAGCGGGCGGCGATGCCGGAGCTCCGCTACGCGGGGGTCGTGCACAACGGGATCGATCCGGCCCTCTACC
>DASZZY010000056.1:0-9954 GCA_036260395.1 Actinomycetota bacterium | reverse complement strand
CTACGCTAGGCTCCCGGCGGAGTGCTCACGGTCCGCCTGTACCGCGGGGGGAACATCGAGGAGGAGGGGTTCGACCCCGCCCGGATCAGCGACCTCCTCCAGGAGCGGGGGACGCTGGTCTGGCTCGATCTCGAGGACCCCACCGACGAGGAGCTGGGCATCATCCAGGAGGAGTTCTCGCTCCACGCCCTGGCCATCGAGGACGCCCAGCACCGCGACCAGCGGCCCAAGCTGGAGACGTACCCCGGGCACCACTTCCTGGTGTTCTACGGGATCGAGCTGACCGGCGAGCAGTTCCGGACCCACGAGGTCCACGCGTTCGTCGGGCGGGACCATCTGATCACGCTCCGGTACGATCCGTCGTTCGACCTCGACCCGGTGCTCAAGCGCTGGGAGCGGCAGATCGAGATGACCCGCCAGGGGGGCGGCTACCTGATCTACGCGCTCCTCGACGAGGTCGTCGACGGGTACTTCGAGGTGGTGGAGGGCCTCGAGGACGCCTCCGAAGCGATCGAGCGAGCGCTGTTCGGCGACGTCGAGAGCGCCTCGCTCCAGCAGCGGATCTTCCACCTCAAGAAGCAGCTGCTCGAGGTCCGGAGGCTGGTGGCCCCGCTCCGGGAGGTGCTGGCCACGCTCCAGCAGGACGAGGCGATCGTCACCGAGCCGTTGCGGGCCTACTACCGCGATGTGGCCGACCACGTCATCCGGGTGGCCACGTTTCTCGACAACATCCGCGAGCTGACCACCACCGCCCTCGAGGCTCACCTGTCGCAGGTCAGTAACCGGCTCAACGTCGTGATGAAGCAGGTCACGTCGTGGGCGGCCATCATCTTGGTCCCGACCTTGATCGCGGGGTACTACGGCATGAACTTCCGGTTCCTGCCGTGGCCGCTCGGCTCGCCCGGGGGTCCGTGGATCGCCGTGGCCCTCATGCTGGTCTCCGCCGCCGCCCTCTACGTCGTGTTCAAGCGCCAGGAGTGGCTCTGACCTGCAAGAGGGGCGGGCCGTGGCCCGCCCCTCTCGTCGTCTCCTCCGCGCTCGCGAACGTCGGATCGTGTCAGCCGCACACCGGCCAGTGGCTGTTCCACCCGCCGGCGTTCGCCATGGCGACCGACACGAACGCGTTGGCGCGGCCGTTGTAGGCGCTCCATCCGCCGAACCCGAAGGCCTTGGCGCGCTCGGGCCAGTACCCGGTGTGCTGCTGGAACAGCCCGCGGTACAGGCCGCCTCCTCCGGTGGCGGACGGGTTGATGTTGCTCTCGCAGTCCGCCACCTTGACGGCCTTCCAGCCGCTCAGGCCCTTCCGCTTCGCTTGGCACTTGATCAGCTGCTTCATGGCCCACCGGCCCTTGTTCCAGTGATAGCCGCACTTCCACTTGGGGTACTTGTGGAAGGCCTGGGCCGAGGTGGGGACGAATCCGAGGATCAGGACTGCCGTGAGGATGACGGCCAGGAGCCGCCACATCCGAGACGTGCTGGTGCGTCGATACATAGGCGTGCTCACACCCCCCTGGCTCAGCCGGGGTTATCTGCCCCCGGCGTCGGCCGCGGTAGGTCGCGGGTGTTGGCTTCACCTCCTCGGGATCGGGCCGGCGCGGGACCGGCTGCGGACAAAAAAACGCCTCCCGGATACCCCGAGCGGCCCATGGCTAAACCTGACGCCGAAGGACGCGGGGATCGGGAGGGAACCCCGACAGTCTACGGGCGGGGCCGCTAGCTGTCAGCAAGCGGCGGTGCAAGCGTCTGACCGGGGGGCCGGGGCGGTACCATGGGTCCGTGGGCGGGATCGAGAAGGTGCTGCTGGCGGCGCCCCGCGGCTACTGCGCGGGCGTGGACCGGGCGGTGGATGTCGTGGAGCGGGCGCTGCGCATCCACGGCGAGCCGGTCTACGTGCGCAAGCAGATCGTTCACAACATCCACGTGGTCCGCGACCTCGAGCGCAAGGGCGCGGTGTTCGTCGACGAGGAGACGGAGGTGCCGGAGGGTGCCACGGTCATCCTCTCCGCCCACGGCGTGGCCCCGGAGGTCTACGCCAACGCCGAGGACCGGCGCCTGAACGTGATCGACGCCACCTGTCCGCTGGTGACGAAGGTGCACCTCGAGGCCCGCCGGTTCGCCCGCGAGGGGGACACGATCCTCCTGATCGGCCACGAGGGCCACGAGGAGGTCATCGGGACCAGCGGCGAGGCGCCGCAGCACATCCGGCTGATCGGGGACCCCGAGGAGGCCCGGATCGTCGACGTCCCCGATCCCGAGCGCGTGGCGTACCTCTCGCAGACGACGCTCTCGGTGGACGAGACGAACCAGGTGATCGAGGTCCTTCGCGAGCGGTTCCCCGACATCAAGGCGCCCCCGCGGGACGACATCTGCTACGCGACCCAGAACCGCCAGGAGGCGGTCAAGGCCGTGGCCCGGCGGGCCGACGTGGTCCTGGTCATCGGCTCGGACAACTCGTCGAACTCGAACCGGCTCGTCGAGGTCGCTCGCTCGCTCGGAACGCCGGCCCACCTCATCGACGACGAGACCGAGATCGACGGGCGCTGGCTCGAGGGCGCCGAGGTCGTCGGGGTGACCTCCGGTGCGTCGGCTCCCGAGTGGCTCGTCGAGCGGGTCATCGCCCACCTGCGGTCCCTCGGCGCGGGCGACGTGGAGGAGGTCCGGGTCGTCGAGGAGCACATGGCCTTCGGCCTCCCGCGCGGTGTCCGGGAGAGCGACGAGCGGGCCCGCGCCGGCACCGCCTAGGGGTTCTCGAACGCGGCCCGCAGGCGTAGGATGCGCACCATGTCGGCGCAGGAAGCGCGCATCGCCAAGATCGCCGGGAAGGTCCAGCCGTTCCTCGAGCCGGGCGAGACGGTCCGGGACGCGGTGTACGGGGCCGCCGGCGGCCGGACCGCCATCTTCCTGGGATTGCTGGCGTACGGGATGAAGCTGGCCTATCCGAGCCTGGTGGTCCTGACCGACCGCCACCTGTACGTGTTCAAGGGTTCGATGTGGTCGACGACCACGCCCAAGGCCGTGGTGGCGAAGACCCCGGTCGGGGCGGCGGAGGCCTCGATGTCGGCCGGCGCCCTCACCGTCACCGGGGAGCCGAAGCCCATCTGGCTCGGCGTGCTGGCGGGGCGGGGGTCGAGGCTCGCGCAGAGCCTGGCCGCGATGAAAGGGCGTTGACCGGCGCTACCCGGCGGGCGCCCGGGCCCCCGCGCTCACCAGGCCCTGCAGCTCCGGGATCCCGTCCTCCGGCCCGATCGAGATGACCCGGTCGCCCGCCTGCAGCTCGAACCGCGGGCGGGGCCGGTAGATCCACCGCCTCCCGCGCTGGACGGCCAGCACGAGCATCCCGGTCTCCGTCTCGACCGAGAGGTCCTTGAGCGTCGCCCCGTCGGCCCGCGAGCCGGGCTCGACGAGGGACTCGACGGAGACCTCCTCGCTGGCCTCGAGGGCCGCGGCCACGACGGGGTGCAGCTCCTCGCCGGCCTCCACCAGCCGGGTCATGCCGCGGGCCGCGTCGAAGATGATCTCCGAGGCGTACGCCAGGCGGAGCAGCCCCCGCAGCTCGTCGGGGTTCCGGGCCTCGGGGGCGGCGCGGAGGACCCACGACTCCAGCTCGTCGTGCAGGGCGTCGCTCCGGGCTTCCAGCGTGGCGACCTCCGCCGCCAGGGCCGGCTCGTTGAGGAGCAGCGACGAGTACGCCAGCCCGACCGCCACCTCCGCCGAGTTCTTCATCTCGACGAGGATGTCGACGGCCCGGTCGAGCTCGGTCAGCGGCATGCCCTCCCCGCCGGGCGGCCGGGGGAGCGCCGGCGCCCCGGCCAGCTCGCGGAGGAGCGCGGCGCCGTCCTCGGGGCCCTGGTAGACGAGGACGTCGTTCTCGGAGATGACCGACTCCGGCCCCGGGTCGAACTCCCACTCGGTCCCCCGCCGGACGGCGATGATCCACATCCCGGTCTCGATCGGGAGTGAGAGGTCGCGGAGGCTGCGGCCCACGCAGGGCGCCCCCTCCCGAACCTTGACCCGGCCGACGATCTCGTCGGCGTGCCGCAGGTCGGGACGCAGGGCCTCCGGGATCCCCAGCTCCGCGGTGACCACGCGCGCGATGTCCGCCGCGGCGTCACCGATGCTCTCGATCGAGCCGGCGATGTGCAGGACGCCGCCCATGGCCTCGGCGTCCTCGGGGCTCCGGGCGGCGAGCATCGAGACCCAGCGGAGGTCCTGGAGGTAGCCGTTCAGGACTTCCTCCAGGCGGTCCACCTCCTCGGCCAGGTCCTCGTCGTTGAAGAACACAGCCGCATAGGCGAGATCGACCATGATCTCGGAGGTGTCCTTGGACTCCGCCAGGAGGTCCTTGACGTTGCGGGGGCGCTCGTCACCCATCGGGGGTCGCTCGCCGAGTATATCCGTGGGCCGTCGAAGCCACCTATCCCACCCCGAACGCGACCAGCGCGATGACCAGCGCGACGACCCCGAGGAAGTCCATCGAGCTCGTGATCAGCGGGAGGCTGTGGTTGTCGGGATCGAGCCCCAGTCGGTAGCTGGCCGCGGCGGCGTAGTAGGCCACCACCACGGCGAGCAGCGTGGCCATCAGGCCGGCCAGGGTGGCCACGCCGACCATGCGCGCCAGGCCGGGAGAGGCCAGGCCCGTCGCGGCGGCCAGCAGCTGGGCGGCCGCGCCGAGGAGGGGGAACACCGCCACGCCGATCAGGAACACGATCGAGGAGTCGAGGAAGGCCAGCGGCTCCGGCCGGCCCCGGGGCGGAAGCACGCCGAGGTGGAGCTTCGAGGTCAGCCGTGAGGCGAGCAGCCCGCCGAGGCCCCCGGCGTTCCCGAGCACGGGCGGGATGAGGATCAACAGCGCGGGGAGCTGGACGAACTCGTCGAGCCGAGCCTGCACGAACACGCCCGCGAAGACGTCCACGGTCCCGGCCACGAACAGGACCGGGAGGCTCTCCCGGATGATCCCCCTGGCGGACGGCAGATCGGTTGCCACGCCGCGCACGGCCGCGACGATCGCGACGCCGATGAACGCGCCGGCCAGGGCGGGGGTGACCCACCGGATGTCGACGGCGAACGACGCCAGGAACAGCGCTGGCACCGTGAACATGTCGCCGGACGCGGTGATGAGGGGCGCCGCCACGCTGTCGAGATCCCACCCACCCCGGAAGGCCCACAGCGACAGCGCCACGGCGAAGATCCCGACGAACACGCTGGCCAGGACGCCGCCCAGCACGGAGATCACGATGAAGTCGAGGACGGACATGCTGGGGATGCCGAAGAGGACCGAGACGGTCTTGGCCACCACGGCGACCAGGAGCGAGACCGCCAGGGTCAGGACCGCCGCCGCGTAGACGTTCTGGTACAGGGGTCCCTGCCGCTCCCGCGTGGTGGCGAACAGCCCGGCGTGGATGCTGGTGCCCAGCCGCGAGGCCAGCGCCCCGAAGATGTTGCCGCGCGTGGCGATGGCCGCCGGGATGAGGATGATCAGGCCCGGGAGGCGCTCGAGCGTGCCGGTGATCCGGCCGAGGACGAGCCCGCCGACCAGCCCCCCGAGCGTGGCCACGACGAGGGCCACGAAGCCCTGGAGGATGGTGCGCCGCTCGGCGCGCCAGTAGCCGAGGATCCGTCCCAACCCACGTCGCATCCGGCACCCGCCACCGCTCGAACCCCCGTCACGCCCCGGGCAGTATGCCCGGCGCGCCGATGCGCCTCAACCGCCGGCCGCCGCCCGCTCCACCTCGCGCGCCAGGGCCACGTCCCTGGCCGTGATGGACCCCACGCTCCAGGTATGGAGCCCGATGCGGACCCGGGCCTGGTGGTTCTCGACGTCGGGGTGGTGGTTCATCCGCTCGGCCGGCTCGACGAGCCGCTGGAGGAACGCCACCGCCTGCGGGAACCCGTCGAACCGGAACCACTTGTAGAGCTCGTTCCCCTCCCGCCTCCACCCGGGGAGCCCCTCGAGGGCCCGGGCCACCTCCTCGTCCGACAGCGGCTCTGCGGCCGGCACTACGTCACCTCGAAGCGGTTGCGGTTCCGGCCCGCCTCAAGCGCCGTCTCCAGGTTGTTCGCCGTGTCGACCGCCCGGGCGAAGAGCGTGTAGTCCCGGACGTTCGTCCCCACGCTCGGCTTCAGCCGCTTCGACGGCGCGTACCTCCACGAGGCGTCCGACCCGGCGGTCTGGAAGAGCTTCAACCCGCAGGGCCGCGGGACGAACCGCTCGCCGTTCCACCAGCGGCAGTCGCCGTTCGTGCGCTTCTGCCGGAGGGCGATCTCCACGAGGGCCACGTCCGAGCCCACGTCCGCGGAGTGGCCCCGGAACGCGCGGAGCTTGGCGGGCCGGTACGAGCCGCCATGCCCGGGACGGGCGATCGTGGTGAGCGGCGGCTCGGTATCCGGCGAGTCGTCGTCGTCGATCGTGACCACGGCGTCGATCGGGGGGCCCAGGACCGCCCCGCCGCCGGGGTCCCGCAGGGCCAGGCGCACTGTCTCGTCGGCCTCGGCCCTGAGGTCGTCGACGACGGACAGCTGTGCGGCCGCCGCCGGCGGCAGCTCGAGGGTGTCGTCGACCAGCGCGAAGTCGGTCCCCGGCGTGGCCGTGCCGCCCCGGAGGAGCACGCCCGCGGTGATCGTGCCGGCGCCGCCGGAGCGGGTCAGCGCGACGGCGAGCGTGCCGTCCCCCTCGCCGGTGCCGGTCGAGGCGGTGGCGAACGAGAGCGCGCCGCCCGGCGCGGCGCCCGCGGCTCCGAGGTTGTTGCGGGGCGACGCCGCCGCGAAGCGGAAGTCGGCGGCGCTCTCGTCGGTGTCGTCGGAGGCGTCGAGCGCGGTCGGGTCCGTTCCGCCGCTCACGCTCCGCTCGACCGCAGCCCCCGCCGGGAACCCCTCCGCGGCGTTGAACGGAGCTCCCACGCCGGCCGCCGATCCCGCGTACGAGCCCCACGCCAGGCAGTCGATGGCGCGCCCGGCGGCCGGATCGAAGTAGCACAGCTTCCCGCCCCCCCGGCCGATCGCCGCCGCGTCCATCTCGAGGTCGGCCTCCACGCCGAAGAAGCTCTCGGCCGCCGGCGTGGCCACGAGGACCGTCGACTGGTCGAGCAACACCGGGACCGGGGCCGCGAACGTGAACGTGTCGACGAGGGCGCCGGACGCGTCGAACACCCGGATCTGCTTGCCCCCGACCTGGTTCTGGAGGGGCGCGGACGACTGGAGCTCGACGAACTGTGCCGTCGGGGCGCCGGCCACGCCCGCGAAGACCTCGCGGATCCGGATCTGGTCGGAGGTCGCCCCGGCCGTGGTGGTGCCGGCCGCCAGCGACGAGCCCGCGACGGCGACGACGAGCGCGATCCGCGATGCGTGCAGGGGCACGCCGGTCCCTCCTTCCCCGTGGTCGGCCGGCGCGGATTATAGGCCGACGGCAGCGGCCAGCGACTTCTCGAGGATGCCGAGGCCCTCGTCGAGCAGATGGTCCTCGATCGTCAGCGGCGGGAGCAGGCGGATCACGTTGTCGTACGTCCCGGCCTTGAGCAGGATCACCCCCTGCCGGTACGCCTCCTCGACGACGCGCTGGGTGGCGTCCCGGTCGGGCTCCTTCGTCCGCCGGTCGGCCACCAGCTCGATGGCCGCCATCGCCCCACGGCCGCGGACGTCTCCCACGGCCTCCACGCTCCCCTGGAGCTCGCCGAGCCGGCCAAGCATGGCCTCGCCGAGGCGCCCGGCCCGCTCGACCAGGCCCTGGCGCTCGATCGCCTCGATCACCGCCATCGCCGCGGCGCAGGCCAGCGGGTTCCCCCCGAAGGTCCCCCCCAGCCCGCCCACGTGGACCGCGTCCATCAGGTCGGCCCGCCCCGTCACCGCGCCGATCGGCAGCCCGCCGCCCAGGGCCTTGGCCATCGTCACCAGGTCCGGGGCCACGCCCTCGTGCTCGATCCCGAACCACCGTCCCGTGCGGCCGAACCCCGTCTGGACCTCGTCCGCCACGAGCAAGATGCCGTGGGCGCGGCAAAACTCGGCGATCCGCGCGACGAACCCGGCCCCCGGCACGACGAAGCCGCCCTCGCCCTGGACCGGCTCCAGCACGACGCAGGCGATCTGCTCGGGCCCGATGTGCCGCTCCATCTCCCCGATGGCGTGCTCGGCGCACGCGGGACCGCACTCCTCCGGCGGCGCGCCCATGGGGCACCGATACGGGTAGGCGAACGGCAGGCGGTAGACCTCCGGGGCGTACGGGCCGAAGCCGTGCTTGTAGGGCATCACCTTGGCCGTCAGTGACATCGCCATGAGGGTGCGCCCGTGGAAGGCGTGGTCGAACGTCACGACGGCGTCGCGGCCGGTCGTGTACCGAGCGATCTTGACCGCGTTCTCGACGGCCTCGGCGCCGGAGCTCACGAGGAACGTCCGCTTGTCGTGGTCCCCGGGCGCCAGGCCGTTGAGCCGCTCGGCGAGCGCGACGTACGGCTCGTTCATCGTGACGTGGAAGCAGGTGTGCGTGTACCGCTCGGCCTGCTCGCGGACGGCGTCCACCACCTCGGGCGGCGCGTTGCCGGCGTTCAGCACCGCCAGGCCCGCGCCGAGGTCGATCAGCCGGTTGCCGTCGACGTCCTCGACGATCGCTCCGGACGCGGCCCGCACGAAGATCGGCACGGTGCTCCACACCGCGCGCGGCACGGCCGCGCCCCGCCGCTCGATGAGGGCCCGCGACCCGGGCCCCGGGATCTCCGTGACGAGGCGCCGCTCCTGGGGGAGGCCCACGCCGCCAGTGTCCACGACGGCACGCCGGCCCGAAGGCTCCCCCCGGCGCAACCGCCCCGGCCGGTTTGTACGGTCCGGCGCTCCCCGGGCGCCGGCCGGCGGCGCCACCGAGCGCACTCGTTTGTACGAACCGTACAATGCCGCCGTGGCCGTCGCCGTCGGGGACATCCTCCGCATCCCGGGGCTCTCGCTGTCGCTGGTCGGCGGCTCCGCCGGCCGCGAGCGGCGGATCCGCTGGGTCCACGTCAGCGAGCTGGAGGATCCGACGCCGTGGTTGAAGGGCGGCGAGCTGCTGCTCACGACGGGCATGGGGCTGGGCCGGTCCCCGGCCCGCCAGCGCGCGTACCTGGAGCGCCTGGCGGGGGCCAACCTGGCCGGGCTGGGGCTGGGGGTGGGGTTCTCGTACGCGAAGGCGCCGAAGGGCCTCCGCGAGGCCGCCGACCGGCTGCGGTTCCCGGTGTTCGAGGTGCCGTACCCCGTGCCGTTCATCGCGATCACCGAGGCGGTCTTCTCCCGGCTGGCCTCCGACCAGGTCGACACCCTCCAGCGGTCGCTCGAGACGCAGCAGGACCTCACCAGGGCCGTCCTCGAAGGCGGGGGGGTGGCCGGGATCGCCCAGGCGCTGTGTCGCGCGACCCGGGGGTGGGCGGTGGTGCTCGACCTCCACGGCCTCCCGCTGGCGGCGGCCCCCCGCTCCGCGGCTTCCCGGGCCTCGCGGCTGTGGGGCGAGCTCCGGGAGTCGAGGCCCGAGCGGCCGGGGTTCAGCATCTCGCTCGTCGACCGCGGCGACCACGTCTCGGTCCAGCCGGTGGGCGCCCGCGGGCGGGTCGAGGCGTTCCTGGCCATGGGGAAGCCCGAGGCCCTGACCCAGTTCGACCGCATCGTGGCCAGCCACGCGCTCTCGCTGCTGGCCGTGGAGCTCGACAAGTCCCGCGCCGTGGCCGACGCCGAGCGGCGGCTGAAGGGGGACTTCCTCGACGACCTGGTCAACGGCAGGGTGTCCCCGGGCGAGGCCGCCCGCGGGCTCCGCCGGTTCGGGCTCGAGCCGCGGGAGGACGTCGTGGTCGTCGCGCTCCGTTCCGCGGTCCCCGCCGAGGAGCTCCTGTGGACCGTGGAGGACGTGCTGTCTCGCAAGCCTGGCGGGTTCCTGACCGCTCCCCGCGACGGCGAGCTGTACGTCCTCGCCGCCGCGGCGGCGGCGGCGGGGATCGAGGATCT
>DASZZY010000055.1:0-15478 GCA_036260395.1 Actinomycetota bacterium | reverse complement strand
GGGCGCCGTCCAGCGACCCCAGTCGGCCTCCGGGTTCGCCGGCACGCCGAGGGCCTCCGGCTCCAGGGGTTCGACCGGGAACCCGAGGTCGCGCTCGATCGCGCCGAGGGCGGTGGCGAAGGCCACCTCCACGCCCTTCGGGAGTGGGCCGGCAGGGACGAAGCGCGGCACGGCGATGACGCGGCGGGGGAGCGACGCGTCCTCGAGCGTGCGGTCGGCCATCACGTCGAGCAGGAGTCGAAGGTCGTCCACCGTGGCGCCCAAGGGGCCGGCCGTCGTCAGGTCCCCCCAGTACAGGTCGTCGTCGAACGGGACCAGGCCCTTGGTGGGCTTGATCCCCGCGAGCCCGCAGAACGCCGCCGGTATCCGGATCGAGCCGCCGGTGTCGGTAGCGGTGGCCACGGGGACCATCCCCGTGGCCATGGCCGCGGCGGACCCGCCGCTCGAGCCGCCGGGCGACCATTCCGGCGCCCAGGGGTTCCGCGTGGCGCCGAACAGCCGGTTCGCCGTGAACCCCTCGGACGCGAACTCGGGCGTATTCGCCTTCCCGACGGGGATCGCTCCGGCCGCCCGAAGCCGCGCGGGGATCACGCCGTCGGCTCGGGCCCGAGCCGCCTGGCGGAACAGCAGCGACCCATGCGTCGTCGGCGCCGCCCGGAGGTCCTCGATGTCCTTGACGAGGAACGGGATCCCGGCGAGCGGGCCGGCCGGCTCCCCCTGCGCCAGCCGCTCATCGAGGGCCGCCGCCTCCTCCAGGGCCTGGTCGCCGCGGACCGCGACCACCGCGCCGATCCCGGGGTCCAGCCGCTCGATCCGCTCGAGCGCGAGCGCCACGAGCTCCCGGGCGCCCACGCGCCGCGTGGCGACCGCCTCGGCGAGCTCTCGGAGCATCGGCCTATCCTTCCACCGACGTGCCGGCCGAGGGAGAGGCGAACGAGAAGACCGATCGCCGGGCCGCGCCGCTGAGGGGGATCCGCGCGGCGGTGCTGCCGGGGGTCCGCCGGCCCGTGCGCATCGAGGAGCTCGAGCTGGCGTCGCCGGGCCCGGGCCAGGTCCTGGTGCGGATGGCCGCCAGCGGGGTGTGCCGCTCGGACCTCCACCAGGCCGACGGCCACTGGGACGACCCCGGCCCGATGGTCCTCGGCCACGAGGGAGCCGGCCGGATCGAGGCGGTGGGGCCCGGCGTCACGGCGCCCGCCGTGGGCGACCTCGTGGCGCTCAACTGGTACTTCCCGTGCCGGGCGTGCGCGCGGTGCCTGGCGGGCCTGCCGTCGCAGTGCACGGGGACGACCGCGCTGGCCGACCGGCTGCCGGACGGCACCACGCCGCTGCGGCGGGGCGACGGCACGGAGGTCCTCCCGATGCTGGCCCTCGGCACGTGGGCCGAGGCCGCGGTGGTCCCGGCCCAGGCCGCCGTCCCCCTCCCGCCCGAGGTCCCGCCGGAGGTGGCGGCGCTGATCGGCTGTGCGGTGACCACCGGGGCGGCGGCGGTGCTGCGAACGGCGGCCGTCCCGGCAGGCTCGTCCGTCGTGGTCATCGGTGCCGGCGGCGTCGGGCTGTCGGCGGTGATGGCCGCCGCGGTGGCCGGAGCGGCGACGGTGGTGGCCGTCGACCGGGTCGCGGAGAAGCTCGACCGTGCCCGCCAGCTCGGCGCCACGGACGCCGTCCTGGCGTCGGACGACGCGCGGGCCACGAAGCGGGCGGTACGCGAGGCCGTCGGCGGCCGTCCGGACTTCGCCCTCGAGTGCATCGGGCTTCCGGCGACCGTCGAGCTGGCCATCGACCTCGTGGGCAGCGGCGGGACCGCGGTCCTCATCGGGATCCCGCCGCTCCGCCAGCACGCGTCGTTCGACGTCGGCTACCTGATCGATCGCAGCGCCCGCGTGATCGGCGCCAACTACGGCGGGGCGGTGCCGGACGAGGACTTCCCGCGCCTGGCCCGGCTGTACCTCGACGGCCGCCTCCCGATCGACCGTCTGGTGGAGGAGCGGATCCCGCTGGACGGCGTGGGCGACGCCCTGGAGGCGCTCCGCGCCGGCGCGGGCCTCCGCCGGGTGATCGTCTTCTGACGGCGGCTACGATGGGCGGCGTGCCTGACAAGGTCCGGGTGTCGCGCAAGGCCGCCTCGTTCACCGAGTCGGTGATCCGGGAGATGACCCGCCTGGCCATGGAGCACGGCGCCGTCAACCTGGCCCAGGGCTTTCCCGACTTCCCCGCACCGGAGGACGTCAAGGAGGCCGCCCGCCGGGCGATCGAGGCCGACCTCAACCAGTACCCCATCACCTGGGGGGAGCGGGATCTCCGCGAGGCCATCACGGACCAGTACGGCCGCCTGTACGGGATGGCCGTCGACCCCGAGCGGGAGGTCACCGTCACCTGCGGCTCGACCGAGGCCATGATCTCCTCGATGCTCGCGGTCCTCGACCCGGGCGACGAGGTCGTGGTGTTCGAGCCGTTCTACGAGAACTACGGGCCCGACGCGGTGCTGGCCGGCGCCGAGCCCCGCCGCGTGACGCTCCGCCCGCCGGACTGGACGTTCGACGAGGCCGAGCTGGCGGCCGCGTTCGGGCCGCGGACGCGGGGGATCGTGCTCAACAGCCCGAACAACCCGACCGGGAAGGTCTTCTCCCGCGACGAGCTGCAGACCGTCGCCGCGCTGTGCCAGCGGTGGGACGCGGTGGCCTTCACCGACGAGATCTACGAGCACATCACCTACGACGGCGCCCGCCACGTCCCGATCGCCACCGTGCCCGGCATGGAGGACCGGACCGTGACGATCAGTGCCCTCTCGAAGACGTATTCGGTGACCGGCTGGCGGGTGGGGTGGGCCATCGCCCCCGCCCCGCTGACCGCCGGCATCCGGACCGTCCACGACTTCCTCACCGTGGGCGCGCCCACGCCGCTCCAGCACGCCGGCGTGACCGCCCTGAAGCTTCCCGACACGTACTACGAGACGGTGGCGCGGGAGTACGCCGAGCGCCGGGCGCTGCTGCTGGAGATCCTCGAGGAGGCGGGCTTCAAGGCCCAGCCGCCGCGCGGCGCCTACTACGTGCTGGCCGACGTCAGCCACCTCGGCTGGGGGAGCGACGTCGAGGTGGCCATGCGCCTGGTCCGCGACGTCGGCGTGGCGGTGGTCCCGGGGTCGTCATTCTTCTCCCGCGCCGAGCTGGGCCAGCACCTGGTCCGGTTCTCGTTCTGCAAGCGGCTGGAGACGCTGCGCGCCGCCGGCGAACGGCTGCGGGCCAAGGCGTAGGCGCTCAGGGCTGCTTCTCGAGCACCGCCGGGTCGGCCCCCAGGAACCGCAGCAGGTTCCCGAACCGGGCGAACAGCGAGAACACGGTGGCCGCCACGGCGATGAACACCACGGTCACCGCGGCGATCGTCGGCGTGAACCCGTACCGGAGGCTGTTGAAGATCTTGATCGGCAGCGTCTCGACGGAGAACCCGGCCACCAGGAACGCGATGATGTACTCGTTCAGGCTGAGCACGAAGGCCGCCGCATACCCGGTGATCATCGGCGGCACCAGCAGCGGGAGCGTCACCGTGCGGAACGTCGTCCGGGGGGTGGCGCCCAGCGTCTGGGCGGCCTCCGGCAGCGCGGGGTCGAGCGTCTCGACCGCCAGGGCGATCGTCACCAGCGGGAGCGTCGAGAAGAAGATCCCGTGGGCCACGATCACGTTCTCGATCCGCCCGATGTGCCCGACGGAGTTCCAGAACACCTGGGCGCCGAGCGCGCTGATGACCGGCGGCAGCATGAACGGCAGGATCCCCAGCGAGTACAGCACCGGCGCCAGCCGGATCCGGTAGGTCCGGAGCACGTACGCCAGCGGCAGGGCGATGGCCACCGACAGCGCCGCGCTCGACGTGGCGATGATCAGGCTCCGGAGGATGGCGCTCCGCCATCCCTCGTCGGCCCAGATCTGGGCGTACCAGTTCACCGAGAACCCCTCCGGCGGGAAGTTCATGTAGCGCGTTGGGTTGATGGAGACCACGGCGACCACCAACAGCGGCGAGAGCACGAACAGCGGGACCAGGAAGACCAGGAAGCGCCGCAGGCCCGTCATCAGGCCGCCGTCCGGGTCCGGGCCTCGAGCAGCAGCACGATCGAGACGATCCCCAGGGAGAGCACCGTGAGGAACATGGCCATGGCCGCGGCGAACGGCACGTTCGCGTTGAACGCAGCCTGGTCGGAGATGAACACCGAGAGCGTCCAGTGCTCCGGCCGGCCGAGGATCGACGGGATCAGGTAGCTCCCGAGGGTGAACACGAAGACGAGCAGGAACGTGGCCGCGATCGTCGGGCGCATGATCGGGATGACCACCGTCCGGAACGTCCGCCACGGGCTGGCCCCGAGCGTCTGGGCGGCCTCGGTGACCTCCCGGTCCAGCCGCGACAGCTGCGGGTAGAGCGCCAGCACCGAGAACGGGAACGCGATGTACGACAGCCCGAACAGCACCGCCAGGAACCCGGGCTGGTAGGCCTGGGCCTCCTCCATGACGCCCAGCCACACCAAGATGTTCGAGATCCCCGCGGCCCGCCCCAGCACCACGCTCCACCCGAACCCCACGATGACCTCGGACAGCGACAGCGCCGAGAGCACCAACACCAGGAGCACCACCTGGGCCCGGCGTCGCATCCGGGTCAGGAAGTAGGTGAACGGGAAGGCCAGCAGGAGGCAGACCGCGCCGGCCAGCAGGCAGATGCCGATCGAGAACCCGGTGATCCGCAGGAACAGCCCGTCGAACAGCCGGCCGTAGTTGGCCAGCTCGAAGGCCGGCTCGTAGAAACCGCCGGAGATGCGGTGGTAGAAGGACGAGGCCACCATGGTCAGGAACGGCCCCACGAAGAAGACGGCCAGCATCCCCACGGGGAACGCCAGGACCAGCAGCGTCCTTCTCGGGGGGCGGCCTCGCTCGCTCACGTCCGGACGACCACGCAGGCCTCTGGGGGGAACCGGACGGTGACGGCGTCGCCCTGGCGGACCTCGACGCGCTCCCGGGGGCTGCCCGCGACGATGACGTTCTCCCCGAGCCCGCAGTCCACGTAGCACTCGAAGAGCTCGCCGAGGTCCCGCATGAACACCACGGTCCCCGGCAACCCGTTCTCGCCCTCGGCCTCGCCGGTCTCCAGGTGCGCGTGCTCGGGGCGCACCGACAGCAGGATCCGCTCCCCCTCGGCGGCCCCCGCGTCGCCGTCCAGCGTGAACGGCCGGTCGCGGACCCAGACCCGGCCATCCCCGGCGGCCCGTCCCTCGAGGAGGTTCGTGGTGCCCATGAACCGGGCCACGAAGGCCGTCTCCGGCTTGCGGTAGACCTCGAGCGGCTCGCCGACCTGCTCGACCCGGCCGTCCTTCATCACCACCACGAGGTCCGACATCGTCATGGCCTCGCGCTGATCGTGGGTGACCATGACGGTGGTGATGCCCAGCTTCTGCTGGAGGAGCCGGAGCTCCACCTGGAGCTGCTCCCGCAGGTTGGCGTCGAGGGCGGACAGCGGCTCGTCCAACAGGAACAGGCGCGGCTCCAGCGCCAGCGCCCGAGCCGTGGCCACCCGCTGCCGCTGGCCACCGGAGAGTTGAGCGACGCGCCGGTTCCCCAGCCCCTCGAGGTCCACCAGCTGAAGCAGCTCCTCGACGCGGCGGCCGATCTGGTCCCGGCCGACCTCCCGGATGCGGAGCCCGTAGCCGATGTTCCCCGCCACGGTGAGGTGGGGGAACAGCGCCAGGCTCTGGAACACCATCCCGACGTCCCGGGTGTGCGTGGGCCGGTCGGTGATGTCCTCGCCGTCGAGGAACACCCGCCCCTCGGTGGGCCGCTCCAGGCCGGCGATGAGCCGGAGTAGCGTGGTCTTTCCGCATCCCGACGGGCCGAGGAAGGAGATCAGCTTCCCGGCGGGCAGCTCGAGGTCGATGCCGCCGACCGCGACGACGTCGGCGAAGTGCTTGACCAGTCCCTGGAGCCGCAGGGCCCCCCGGCCGTCGCCCCGCTCGCTCATCGGAGGAGGTGTCGGAGGCCTAGGAGACGATCATCTCCGACCAGTTCTGGTCGATCCAGTCCTCCCACTTGTCGTAGATCTCGTACTCGGGGCGCAGGGCCGCCTCAGGGCCCGGCCCGCTCACGGCCTCGTAGTCCTCGTCGGTCAGGTCGAGGTTCTCCCTGGTGAGGACGGGCGAGGTGCCCAGCGTCGTGGCCAGCTCGGACTGGATCTCGGGCTGGCACATGTAGTCGATGAACGCGTGGCACGCCGCGACGTTCTCGCTGTTGCCGGAGATGTGCCAGAACCCGGAGTCGAGGATGGCGCCCTCGGTGGGGAACACGCTCCGCAGCGGCTCGCCCTGCGACGCGGCGTACGTGGTGATGTCGTGGTAGAACTGGCCGAGCGAGACCTCCCCGGTGTTGTAGGCCTGCTGGGCCTGGGCCTCGTCCCGGAACCACAGCTTGACGTTCGGCTTGACCTCCTGGAGCTTGGTCATGACCTCCAGGATCCCGTCCTGGGTCTGGAGGATCTCCAAGCCGTCGAAGAAGCTGGCCGCGGTGATCTCCAGGAGGAAGGAGTTCCCGGCGTTCTTTAGGAGCGCCAGCTCGTTCTCCCACTCGGCGTCCCAGAAGGCGGTCCAGGTGTCGGGGCTCTCGGCGACCCGCTCCGTGTTGGAGACGATCGTGATGAACCATGAGACCGCGCCGATCCCGGCCACGCGGCCGTCCTCGGCCTCGCGGACGAACCCCTCGGCCAGGAACTTCGCGTTGGGGACGGCCGAGAGGTCGATCGGCGCGAAGATCTCGCCGTTGATGGCCCGCTGGATGCCGACGCCGGACAGCATCGAGACATCCGAGGGCGGCTCGGTGCCGGCCTGGACGGACTGCTGGAGCTGGGTGACCCAGACTTCCGAGGTGGGCTCGGCGACGGATTCGACCTCGACGCCGGTCTCCTCGGTGAAGGCCGGGTACATCTTGCGGAAGTTCTCCTCGAAGAACCCGCCGTAGGTGCTGACCTTGATCCTCGAGCCCCGGATGTTTCCGGTGTCGATCGTGGTCGGCTGTGTCACCGGCTCGGGCTCGCGCCCGCACGCCGCGATGATCGATGGGAGCGCCAGGTAGCCGGCCGCCGCCGCGCTCCGCCGTAGGAAGTCCCGCCGGGTCAGATCCATCTCGATCCCCCCTCGCGCGCCCGTTCGCTGGGACTATACCGCTGGCCGCGCAGCAGGGCTAACGGCGGCCTGGGTAACGAGCTCCGGGCAGTGGCCGGGCCGGTGGCTGCTCCGTCGAAAGGTGTGGGACGAATATCCGAGTTCACAGCCGGTTCCGTCGCTCCGTATGATTCCGGCGTTGCCGCTCGCTGGGGGTGGGGCGTGGACGGTCGGCCGGTTCGGCAGAACGTGGAGGAGCTACCGTCCTCGCCGGTGTCGATCCGGCTGGCTCTCCTCAGCGGGTTCGTCCTCTTGCACGACGGCTGCCAGAAGCAGCTGCCGCTGAGCGCCCAGCGCCTCGTGGCCTTCCTGGCGTTGAGGGACAGGCCGGTCCTCCGAGACCACGTGGCCGGGTCGCTGTGGCTCGATGCGCCGGCCGATCGGGCGAACGCCAACCTGCGATCGGCGCTGTGGCGCGTTCGGACGGCGTGTCGGCCACTGATCCAGACCACTCGGGTCACCCTCCAGGTCGCTCCGGATGTCGTCCTCGACATCCGGCAGCTCGTCGAGATGGCCGACCGGCTCGCCGATCCGGTGGGGACCTTCGGGGAAGTCGATCTGGCGGGGATCGCGTTCGGCGGGGATCTGTTGCCGGACTGGTACGACGAGTGGGTGATCATGGAGCGGGAGCGACTGCGGCAGGTGCGCCTCCACGCTCTCGAGTCGCTCTGCGACCGGCTGGTCTCGGCGAAGCGAGGGGCCGACGCCGTCCAGGCCGGCCTGGCCGCGGTCGCCGCGGAGCCCCTCCGGGAGAGCGCGCATCGCGCGCTGATCCGGGCTCACGTGGCCGAGGGCAACGCCGGCGAGGCCCTGCGCCAGTACGCCCTCTACGAGCGGCTGGTCCGCAAGGAGCTGGGTCTTCACCCGAGCCCCCTGATGGAGAGCCTGATCTCGGGATTGCGGAGGTCTTGACGTCCCGGTGACGGACGCCGCCCACAGTGGCGGCGTGGCCTCACCGGAACGCGTCGGGGTCCTGGTCCTCCGCCTGTGGAGGGACGAGCTCGGCGTCCTCAGGGCCCGGATCACGACCCGGGTAGACATCTCCTCCTCGGAGGACGCGAGGGTCACGGCGGCGTCGGCCGATGGCATCCTCGAGGCCGTTCGGGCATGGGTCGAGGAGTTCGCCGATGCCTCTGGGGGCGCACCTACCGAGCCCCGGTGACGGCCCGGTGACGGCGGGGTGACGTCTCGGCTCGACCCTGGCCGATGCGGTGGACCGCGGCCCCGGCCGCATGATGGAAGGAGGCGTCGATGCCGGCAACGCTCTCGTATCCCGGCGTCTACATCGAGGAAGTGCCCAGTGGCGTGCGAGCCATCACCGGCGTTGCCACATCGGTCACGGCGTTCGTCGGGCGCACCCCGCGAGGACCGGTCGAGGATCCCGTGCAGGTCAGCAGCTTCGGTGAGTTCGAGCGCCTCTTCGGGGGCCTTCATGTCGACCACCCCCTGACCTATGCGGTGCGGGACTTCTACCTCAACGGTGGAAACCAGGCCCTCGTCGTCCGACTGCATCGGAACGCCACGGCGGCGGAGATCGAGATCACCGTCGGGCCCGACACGCTGACGCTGGTGGCCGCCAACCCGGGGATGTGGGCCAACGACCTCAGCGTGCGGGTGGATCACCAGACCAAGGACGCCGACGAACCGAGCCCGGACTCGAACCTCTTCAACGTCACGATCCTGGACGGAGACACCGAGGTTGAGCGCCACCTGAACGTCTCCGCCTCGGAGGACGACCCGAGGTTCGTCTCCCGCGTCCTCCGGCAGGCCTCGATGTTCCTGCGGGTCGACGGGGCGGTCCCTGGCCGTCCGGCCCCCGGCGACTTTCCGACGACCACCGACGGCGCTAACGGCGATCCCCTGGACACGCCGACGTACGAGGGCTCCCTGGACGACAAGACCGGCCTCCACGCTCTGGAGAAAGCCGATCTGTTCAACCTGCTGTCGATCCCGCCGGACGAACGCGACGGCGACACGCCGCCGCCCGTGTACCAGACGGCCCTCGCGTACTGCGTGCGGCGGCGGGCGGTCTTGCTGGTGGACCCGCCCGCGGCGTGGACCGCCAACCCGGCGACGGCGGCCGAGACAGCGAAGAACCAGCTGGGGACGTTGGGGCTCACGGGGTCGGATGCGACGAACGCCGCCCTGTACTTCCCGCGGGTCATCCAGGCCGATCCGGGCCGCGACGGGCAGCTCCAGACGTTCCCCCCGAGCGGCTTGGTGGCCGGCGTGATCGCCCGGACGGACGCCCAGCGCGGGGTGTGGAAGGCCCCGGCCGGTCTCGACGCGTCCCTCGGCGGCATCCAGGGGCTGAACGTGAACCTGACGGACGACGACAACGGAAAGCTGAACCCGCTCGGGATCAACTGCCTCCGTTCGTTCCCGGTGACGGGGAGGGTCGTGTGGGGCGCGCGAACGCTGCGGGGCGCCGACGCGCTGGCCAGCGAGTGGAAGTACCTCCCGGTCCGAAGGCTGGCGCTGTTCCTCGAGGAGTCTCTGTACCGAGGGACCCAGTGGGTGGTCTTCGAGCCGAACGACGAGCCGCTCTGGTCACAGATCCGCCTCAACATCGGGGCCTTCATGCAGAACCTGTTTCGCCAGGGCGCCTTCCAGGGGGCGACGCCCCGGGAGGCGTACTTCGTGAAGTGCGACGGGGAGACCACGACGCAGGCGGACATCGATCTGGGCATCGTCAACGTCCTGGTCGGGTTCGCCCCGCTCAAGCCCGCGGAGTTCGTGGTCATCAAGATCCAGCAGATGGCCGGGCAGACCGCCTAGCGGGGGGAGGCACCGATGGCTCAGTTCAGCGTCAACGTCCACCGATTCGATCCATACAAGAACTTCAAGTTCCGGGTGAAGTGGGACGGCCGCTACGTCGCCGGGGTGAGCAAGGTCAGCCCCCTGCGGCGTACCACCGAGGTGGTTTCTCACCGCGAGGGAGGCGATCCCAGCACCAGCCGGAAGAGCCCGGGGCGGACAGAGTACGAGGCCATCACGCTCGAGCGTGGCGTCACCCACGACACCGAGTTCGAGAAGTGGGCGAACAAGGTGTGGAACTTCGGGTCGGGGCTCGGGGCCGAGGTATCGCTTCGCGACTTCCGCAAGGACATCCTCATCGAGGTCTACAACGAGGCCGGCCAGCTCGCGCTGTCCTACCGCGTGTTCCGGTGCTGGGTGTCGGAGTTCCAGGCGGTCCCGGACCTCGACGCCAACGCCAACGCGGTCGCCATCCAGACGCTGAAGCTCGAGAACGAGGGGTGGGAGCGCGACTACGAGGTTCCCGAGCCCGTCGAGGAGTCGTTCACCGAGCCGGCCGTCTGAGCCATGGTGGAGATCTCTCACGCCGGTCTCCTGGCCGTGTGGGAGCAGGGGTCGGCCCGCGATGCGGTCGAGCGCCCCTTGGCTCTCCTGGTGGCCACGACCCCCGGCGCGTCGTGGGCGGACGTGGCGTCGTTGCCCTTGGGGGCCCGCGACCGGCGTCTGGTGCGGCTCCGAGAGGATCTCTTCGGGACCGAGGTGGCGGCCTCCTGGGCGTGCTCCGCGTGCGGGCATCGACTTGAGGTGTCGTTCTCCACGAACTCTCTTCCGACTGAGGAGGCGCCGGATGCAGGGGAGCGGCTGCTCTCGCACGGCCCGTACCGGGTCCGGTTCCGGCTGCCGACCGGGGAGGACCTGGCCACGGCGCGCGACGAACAGACCGTCGAGGGGGCCGCCGTCCGCCTCCTCGACCGCTGCCTGATCGAGTGCCGCCGCGACGACGCGGTGCTCGCTGCCGCGGACCTGCCCCCGGAAGTGATCGACGCCGTGGAGGCGGCCATGGAGGAGGCCGACCCCGGGGCGGACCTGTGGCTCGAGGGCGCCTGCACCGGCTGCGGGAAGAGCAACGTGATGGCCTTCGACATCGCTTCCTACCTCTGGGCCGAGATCCACGCATCGGCCGTTCGAGTGCTGTGGGACGTCCACGCCCTGGCCTCCGCGTACGGGTGGTCGGAGGACGCGATCCTGGCGATGGCTCCCGCCCGGCGCCGGGCGTACGTGGAGCTGGTGACGGGATGAGGGGCGGGGCTTCGTGACGGGGTTCCTCGAGCACCTCGCCGCCAGGGGGCTGGGGCGCCTGGAGACCCTGCGCCCTCGGGTGCCGGCGCTGTTCGAGCCCGCGCCGGACGAGGGGGCGTTGACGCCATGGCCTTCGGTCGATCGGGGTTCGCGTGGGGGGATGGAGACCTGGACCGCCCCGGGTGATCGGCGGGCGCCCGAGGCGAGGGACCCCTCCGTGCCGGCGCCATCGCGGGGAGAGCGGCCCCTTCGGGCGATCGTCCCGCCCGTTCCCCGCTCTGGCGAGCCCGAGGTGGCGGACGGCCGGGAGGCATCGAGCCGCGAGCGGCCGGCTCGCTACTCCCGGGCCGGCGGCGTCCCGTCGAGGGACGCGGAGCCGTCCGAGCCGCCGGAGGCGAGGCCCTCGTCTGCCCTGCGCCCGGGGGAGGCGCCGACGTCGATCGATTCGGCGCGGCCTCGCACGAGGGGGCGTGGTGAACGCTCGTCTGAGCCCGACGGCCCCATCCCGGATCCGGCGGTGCCGCCTCCGCCGCGCCGGACGGAGCCGGAGCGTGGCGGCCGAGCATCCCGCCCCCCCGGCCGCCGGGGAGGTCGGTCGGGCGCTCAGGAGGAGCCGGCGGTGGTTCGGGTGAGCATCGGGCGGATCGAGGTCCGAGCCGTGGCCCCGGCGGAGCCGGCGGCCAAGCCGCAGCCGGCCGCCTCGGGGCCCGAGCTCGGCCTGGGGGAGTTCCTCCGCAGGTACGGGAACCGGGCGGGGGAGCGCGGGTGAGCAACTTCCTGGCCATCGCCACGGTGACCACGACGTTGGCGGAGGTCCTCGACACGGCCGTGAAGAGCGACGTGCCCGGGGCCACCGCGAAACCAGGCCGTCCCGACAAGGTGGGGAACGGCAGCTCCCCCCCCACGGTGAACGTCTTCCTCTACCAGGTCACCCCGAACGCGGCTTGGCGGAACCGAGACCTGCCCGCCCGCGACGGCCAGGGGCGCCCCGTGGGACGGTCCAGGGCCGCCCTCGACCTCCACTACCTGCTGACTTTCCACGGCGACGAGGGCGCCCTGGAGCCCCAGCGTCTGATGGGCAGCGTCGTTCGGACCCTGCACGAGCGGCCCGTCCTGTCCCGGGAGACCATCCGAGCCGCCGTGGCGGCCGCCCCGCCCCCGGCCTCGCTGGCGGCATCGGACCTCGCCGAGGAAGTGGACCTCGTGAAGCTGACCCCCGCCTCCCTGAACCTCGAGGAGCTCTCCCGTCTGTGGTCGGTGTTCTTCCAGGCGCCGTACTCGCTGTCGGCCAGCTACCTGGCGACCGTCGTCCTCATCGACGGAGAGCTCGCACCCCGCCGCGGGGTCCCGGTGGCCGCCCCAAACCTCTACGTGGTCCCGTTCCGGCATCCCGTGGTCGACGCGGTGACCGCGGTGACGGGCCCCCGCGACCCGATCCTGGCCGGCGACGCCGTCCGCATCGCGGGGAAGGCCCTCCAGGGAGACGACACCAGGGTCCTCGTGGCCGGGCTCGAGGTGACGCCTCTGGTCGACGACGTCACGGATACCGCCATCGTCGTCGCGCTCCCCGCGGCTCTCCCGGCGGGGATCCACGGCCTCCAGGTCGTGCACCGCCGGGCGATGGGAACGCCCCCCGTTCCCCACCGGGGCGTGGAGTCGAACGTGGCGGCCTTCGTGCTCCGTCCCCGCGTGGCGGAGGATCCCGGGACCGGCGCGTACCAGATCTCCCTCGACAACGTGGTGACGGCGGCCGACGGCTCCGTGTCGGCCGACGTGACCGTGTCGCTGGTTCCGGACGTGGGGCGGCGCCAGCGCGTGGTCCTCCTGCTCAACGAGCTGGACGCGCCGCCGGAGCGCGTCCCGTTCGCCTACCAGTTCCGGGCCCCGGAGCGGCAGCCGATCGACCCCGAGACGAGCCCGACGGTGTCGATCCCGGTAAGCGGCGTGCGCCCGGCCACCTATCTGCTCCGGGTCCAGGTCGACGGTTCGGAGAGCGTCCTCGACCGGGACGCCGCCGGGAAGTACATGGCGCCCGCGCTGGAGGTACCGTGAGCGACTCGCCGTGGCTGGAAGCCAACCAGAGGCACCTCGTCGCGGCGATCGCCGTCGTTCGGCGGGTCCTGGAACGCCGCGTCGAGAGCGATGCCAACGCGGGGCCCGAGGCGGAGGCCCGGGGGTCGATGGAAGAGGCGCGGGAGGCGATGCCCGGTCCGCCGGCGGTGGACCTGCTGTGCGAGACCTTCGGCCTCTCCGGGTTCGAGCGCGATGTCCTCCTGCTGTGCGCCGGGGTGGAGCTGGACTCGGACCTGGGCTCGCTGTGCGCGGCGGCCCAGGGCGACGCCGCCCGCACCCTTCCGACGTTCGGTCTGGCAATGGCCGCGCTGCCCGATCCGCACTGGAGCGCGCTGACCCCCGAGGCTCCCCTGCGCCGGTGGCGGCTCATCGACCTCGGAGACGCCGGGCCGTTGACCCTGCGCTCACTCTGGATCGACGAGCGCATCCTCCACTACCTCACGGGCGTCCAGCACCTCGATGAGCGACTGTCCGGATCGGTCCGGCCGCTGCCGGTCCCCCGGGAGGTGAGCGCACCCGAACGATCCTTGGCGGAGCGGATCGCGGCGGTGTGGAAGGACGGCGACGAGCGGAGTCCTCGCGTGCTGCGCCTGGGAGGAGGCGACCCCGACGCTCGGCGGGCGGTGGCCGCCGCCGCCGCCGCCTCCGTGGGCCTGCTCACGCTGGAGGTGGACGGGCGGTCGCTCCCCGCGGATCCGCACGAGATCGAGGCCCTGGCGCGGCTGTGCGACCGGGAGGCGGCGCTCTCTGCCGCCGCCCTCCTCGTGGAGGCGGAGGACCGGGCGGAGCAGGAGGCCGCCTCGCGATTCCTGGACCGCCTCGGCGCCCCGGCGATCATCTCCGCGACCCATCCGTCCCACACCGGCCGCCGGCCGGCGATCGGCTTCGAGATGAAGGAGGCCACCGCGGCGGAGCAGCGAAGCGCCTGGCGGCGCGCGCTCGGCGCTGCGGCGTCTTCGCTGGACGGTGACCTCGATCCCCTGGTCGCCCAGTTCTCCCTGCGGCCGGAGGCGATCCGGGCGGCGTCGGCGTCGGCCCTGGCCGACGGCGCGATCGACGGCGAGCATCCGCTGGCCTCCGCCCTGTGGGACGCGGCCCGCCGGGAGGCCCGCCCCCAGCTCGACGGGCTCGCCCAGCGCCTCGAGCCGACGGTCACCCGGGACGACCTGGTGCTCCCCACGGCCCAGGCGCAGGTTCTCCGCGAGATGGCGATGCACGTCCGCCACCGCATGCGGGTCCACGAGGACTGGGGGTTCCGGCGCCGCTCGTCTCGCGGGCTCGGGATCAGCGCTCTCTTCGCCGGCCCGAGCGGGACCGGCAAGACCATGGCGGCTGAAGCCCTGGCCAATGAGCTTCGGCTCGATCTCTATCGCATCGACCTGAGCCAGGTCGTCAGCAAGTACATCGGCGAGACCGAGAAGAACCTGGCTCGGGTGTTCGACGCCGCGGAGCGGGGCGGCGCGGTGCTGCTGTTCGACGAGGCCGAGGCCCTGTTCGGCAGGCGCACGGAGGTCCGGGACAGCCACGACCGCTACGCGAACATCGAGGTCGGGTACCTGCTCCAACGGATGGAGGCCTACCGGGGGCTGGCCATCCTGACCACGAACATGAAGGAGTCGCTGGACCACGCGTTCCTCCGGCGGATCCGGTTCGTGGTCCACTTCCCGTTCCCCGACGCCGAGCACCGGACCGAGATCTGGCGACGGATCTTCCCGCCGGAGACGCCGACGGAGGCCCTCGACGCGGAGCGGCTGGGAGCCCTCAGCGTGACCGGAGGGACGATCCGCAACATCGCCGTGCACGCCGCCTTTCTGGCCGCCGACGAGGGAGCGCCGGTCCGGATGGACCACCTCAGGCGTGCGGCCCGGGGCGAGTTCACCAAGCTCGAGCGCCCGCTCTCGGAGGCGGAGGTGGCGGGGTGGCGATGAGGCTCGAGCTCGAGATCGGGGAGCTGACCCTCCTCGGCTTCCGGCCCCAGGACCGGCACCGGATCGGCGATGCCCTGCGTGACGAGTTGGTTCGGCTGCTCGAGGCCCGGCCCCCGACCGCCGCGCCGCCGGCATCCACGGAGCGGATCGACGGCGGTTCCTTCGCTGCCTCGCCCCATCCCGACGTGGTGGGCCGCCGGATCGCCCGCGCCGTGCACGGGGGGCTCGGATGAGC
>DASZZY010000054.1:0-37862 GCA_036260395.1 Actinomycetota bacterium | reverse complement strand
CCCCGCGCCCCCCCCCCCTTCCGCGTTCCTCGTCCGCATCGCCCTGGTTCAGATTCTGTGCTTGGGTCGTTGACTCGGGCACCGGCCTCGTTCAGGGTACGCGCGGGGCCTGGCAGGCAGGTCCCTCGGAAGGAGGGAGCGGATGAGACGGTTCATGCTCGTGCTCGGGGGGCTCGTCCTCGGGCTCCTGCTCGTGGCGAACGTGGCCAGCGCCCACATCGTGGGCTTCGACATCAACGACACCGCCGTCCTCCAGAGCCCGAGCCAGGTCACGGTCTCGGGGCACATCCAGTGCACGGCCGGTGAGACGTACACGATCCGCGTGAACCTCGCGCAGAACGACTCGTTCGGGCGAGGTGTCCACCGCGGCAACTGCTCCGGCGACGTCCAGCCCTGGCAGGTCCAGGTCCAGCTGACCAGCGGCCCCGGGTTCAGCGCCGGGCCGGCGACCGCGTGCGCCAACGCGGGGACGAGACAGCCGGGAACGACGCACCGAGACGCGGTGCGGCACTGCGAGACGGTCCAGATCGTCTAGCGACATCGGCGCTTCGGGAAGGGGCGGCCCTCGGGCCGCCCCTTCCGGGCGGCTGACTACCGGCCGGACCCGACGACCGTCGCGCCCGCGGCCCGCATGTGAGCAACGGCCCGATCCGCGTCCCCCGGCTCACGGTTCACGGCCCGGATCCCCTCCCCCAGCACCGACACGTCGAACCCCAGCCGGGCGGCGTCGAGAACGGTCTCCTTGACGCAGTAGTCGGTGGCGATGCCGGCCACGACCAGGCGACGGATCCCGTGCTCGCGCAGGAGATCCGCGAGCCGGGTGGGCGTCTCCTCGCCGGTCCGCGGATCCCTGACCGTGAACCCCGAGTAGCCGTCCTCCCCCCCGGTCCCCTTCCGGACGACGTCGCCGGCCACCCGAAGCTCCGGGTGGAGCGCCGCACCCTCTGTCTCCGCGACGCAGTGGACCGGCCAGATGCCGCCGTCCTTCTCGAAGTGGGGCGTGGACGCCGGGTGCCAGTCCTGGGTGTAGAGCACCGTGGCCCCGGCCTCCAGCGCGCGGGCGATCTCCCGGTTGATGACCGGAACGACCTCCTCTCCGCCATCGACGTACAGGCTGCCCCAGGGGGCGGCGAAGTCGTTCTGCACGTCCACCACCAGCAGGGCCGCCTCGGCGTCATAGGAGGGTGCCGCCGATGCCGCGCTCACACCACCAATCTACCGCTCGGCGATCCGCGGCCGTCGGGCTGCTCGAGCCGCCCCGCTCGTGGCGTACGAGCCCGGGCTCCGGGGGAAGTTCACTGGAGGAGAAGCCGCCCTGGGAGGATAGGCAAGGAGGACGCCATGATCGAGAAGCGGATCGGGGACGTCACGCTGGAGGTCACCATCGGGGACATCACCGACCAGCCGGACGTCGATGCCATCGTCAACGCCGCCAACGCCGACCTCCGGATGGGTGGCGGGGTCGCGGGAGCGATCCATCGTGCAGCCGGCCCGGGACTGGCCGAGGAGTCCGCGCCCCTCGCCCCGATCAGGCCCGGTCAGTGCGTGATGACCGGCGGACACCGGCTCCCCAACCCGCACGTCATCCACTGCCTCGGCCCCGTCTACGGCGTCGACGAGCCCAGTCCGGATCTGTTGGCCGCTTGCTACGCGCGGGCCCTGGAGATAGCCGACCAGGCAGGACTCCGCTCGGTGGCGTTCCCGGCCATCTCGACCGGAGCGTTCGGGTACCCGGTGGAGGACGCGGCGCGGGTGGCCGTCCGTTCGATCTCGCAGGCGGCCGCGGAGCTCGGGAGCGTACGGCTGATCCGCATGGTGCTCCACGCCGACCGAGACTTGGAGGCCCACCTAGAAGCGTTGGAGGAGACTCCCGGTCCCTAGCGTTCGGAGGCGCCGGCGCGCTAACCGCTCCCGACCCGGTATTCTGGTTGACGTGAACATTCAAAATATGCTAAACGTCTTGCTGGGATGAACGAGCGGCCGGCAGACCGGGCTCGGGCGGTGTTCATCGAGGGGATGGGCGCCGCATCGGCCACGTCCGGGGTGCTCTCGCAGCTCCAGGGACGCATCTTCGCCGTGCTGTTCCTCGAGGACCATCCGCTCTCGCTCGACGAGATCGCCGAGGCGCTCCAGCTCTCCAAGAGCAACATCTCCATCAACATCCGCGGGCTGGTCGAATGGCACCTGGTGCGCCGCGTGTCGGTGCCCAACTCCCGGAGAGATCACTACGAGGCCGCCTCCGACTTCTGGCGCGTCATGCAGGAGATCATGGAGCGGCGGTTCCGCTGGAACATCCGGCAGGTGATCGCGGCGTGCGACGAGACCTCGAGGACCGCCGGGGCCGGGGGGCGGGCAACGGATCGAGAGCGCCGCTTCATCGAGGCCCGGCTCCGGGCGCTGCGAACGTTCGCCGCCGCGGTCGACGCCGGCATCGAGGCCTTCGCCCGAGGCGAGCCCGTCACGCCCCAAGCGATGCAGACCATCCACATCGATCGGGGGCGGCGGCGATGACCACGACGACGGGGACGCTCCTCGACGAGATCCTCCCGGAGTTCGACTTCCGGAGCCGGCACGCGCGCCGCGTCGAGGCACCGCCCGACTGGGTGGCACAGGCGCTGGAGTACGTGCGGCCGGGCCGCGCCGCGTCGCTCCTCCTCAGGCTCCGTGGGCTCCGTCTCCCGGCCGGGTCGATCCGGGAGCTGCTCACGGGACTCGGCTTCGCCGTGCTGGCCGAGCGGCCCGGCACCGAGATCGTGCTCGGAACGACCGGCCGGTTCTGGCGGCTCCGCGAGGAGACGGCCATCGAGCGTCCGGCCGACGTCCAGGCCTTCCGGGCGTTCGATCGCCCGGGATGGGCCCAGGGCGCCATGTCGTTTCGGATCGAGCCCCTGGGCGACGGCTCGACCCTCCTGACGACCGAGACCCGGGTGCGAGGCGTCGACGAGGCGGCGCGCCGCCGCTTCGCGGTCTACTGGTCGCTCATCGGGGTCTTCAGCGGATGGCTCCGCCAGGACCTCCTCCGGAGGATCGCCCGCATCGCGGAGGGCGTCGAGTGAACGTGCCGCTGCTGGTCGCCGGATCGCTGGCCCTGCTCGCCGCGGCGGTCCACGGGGTGGCCGGCGAGGCGCTCGTCGTGCGGAGACTGTCGCCGGCAGCGCTGCCTTCCAGCCGCTTCGGCGGTCCGGGGATGACCAAGACGATGATCCGGGCCGCCTGGCACATGACGACGGTGGGCTTCGTCACGGTCGGATCGGCGCTCCTGCTGGCCGGCTGGGTCCTCCACGGCGAACTCGCCCGGGGGGTCAGCCTCGTCGCCGCCGGCGCCTCGTCGGGCTTCGCCGCGGTGGCCGTGGGCGGCGCGTTCGCCAGAGCCCCTCGAGCCCTGTTCCACCACCCCGCCCCCGCGCTCCTCACCGCGGTGGCGCTGCTGGCGTGGTGGGGAGCCGTGAGCTGACCGTCAGCCCTCGGCGCCGTCGCGGAACGGACCCACCTCGATCAGCTTCCTGACGACAGAGGGAGCGGTCGTCGGGAGGTGTCCGGTCGGCTCCTCACGCCGTCTCATCTCTCGCCCCAGCGGCAGCGGGCGGTGGGGAATCGCCGGCGGGCGATACCTGCCGTCGACCGTTCACGAACTCCGCGGCTGCGGTGACGACCCTGTCCTCGACCAGGATCCGATGGTGACCCGCGCCCGCGACGCGGAGGATCCGGGCACTGGGCAGGATCTGGCTCACCGCGACAGCATCGGAAAAGGGCGCGTCCCGATCCTCCGGGTCGTGGGCGATGAGAACCGGAACGTCGGGATCACGAGACGCCAGGCGGGACGCGATCCGCCGCGCGTCCAGTTCCCGCCAGACGTCGCTCCCGAAGCGCGCGTCGAGAACCCTCACCAGGGCGTCCATCACCGGCGGACGAAGCCTGAACAGCTCGGCGAACCGCGCGCGGATGTGGTCTGCCCGCAGAGCTGGCGCCAGGTACACGGCCGCCCCCGGCCTCAGTCCTCGCTCCATGGCCAAGAGCGACACCAGGCCGCCGAAGGAATGGGAGATAAGAGCATGGACGGGGCCCACGGAGCCGGCCACCTTGAGCAACGCGTCCGCCATCTCGAACGGGTTCGTTCGGCGTCCCGAGCTCGAACCGTGGGCCGGTAGGTCCATACCGACCACCTGGTGCCCGGTCTCGACGAGGGGCCGCACGAACGCTCCGAGCCTCGAGGCCCAGCCTCCCCACCCATGCACCAGAAGGATCACCGGGCCGTTGCCGGCGACGAAGCCCCGGAGTCCGGCCACCTTGAACCGCCTGGATCCCCGAAGCCATTCACGTTCGCGCGCGCGGCTTCCCTCGCTCTGCGGAAGTCGCCACGGCGTGAACCACAGGACGGAGGCGGCATGCCCCGACAGCCTCGGTGAGACGAGGCCGAGTGCCTGGGTGGCCACCCAGGTCCCCCGGAGCGCAAGCTTGCTGTTGGCCGCTCGCCGAGGCATCGTCACCCTTCTGTTTCCGTACCGACGGTATGTTGTTGCATACTTGCGGTACGTACGTCAAGTACGTAAGTTGGGGGCCGTGGCAGCTCCCGCAACGCGCCGTCGCTCCCAGCCGGAGCGGTCCGAGGCGACCCGGCGGGCCCTGGTCGAGTCGGCGCGAGACCTGTTCGCCTCCGAGGGCTACTCCGACACGCAACTCGATGACGTCGTCCGGAGCGCGGGGGTGACCAAGGGGGCTCTGTACCACCACTTTCAAGGCAAGGCCGATCTCTTTCGCACCGTCTTCGAGCTCGAGCAGCGACGGCTGGCGAAGGTGGTTTCCGAGGCCTACCGGCGACAGCGGGACCCGTGGAAGGGGTTCTCCGCCGGATGTCGTGCGTTGCTGCAAGCCCAGCTCGATTCAGGCGTGCAGCGGATCACCTTGCTGGATGCGCCCTCCGTACTGGGTTGGGAGCAGATGCGGGAGATCGGGTCCAGGTACTGCTTGCAGCTGGTGAAGAAAGGCCTGGAGGAAGCCATCGCCGCGGGACAGATCGGATCGCGTCCGATCGAGCCCATCGCTCATCTGGTGTTCGGTGCCGTGTCCGAGGGCTCGATGATGGTGGCCCGTGCCGACGATCAGCGCGCTGCGGCGAAACGCGTGCTGACAGAGCTGAGCACCCTGCTCAATGCCTTCCGTGTGCGCCTGGGGAAGGCTTCCGAGACTCTCTCGGCAAGGTCCGGGTAGATCGATACCAGTCCTCCAAGCGCCTTCGCAGGGTCGACCTCCACGGTGCGGCGTCCACCCGCGCGCCAGCGTAGAAATCGGTCCGGCGCACGGCCGTCAACCGACCGGCGAAGGGAACCGCCCGGGCGCTGACCCGAGTCTGAGACGGAAGCATGACGGGATCGTGCCTGAATGGATCCCGAATCCAGCGGTCTGACGAAGCGGAAAAGAGCCTCTGCCCTGCGGTTTCGCTTTGAGCGGACGACGGGATTCGAACCCGCGACCCCCACCTTGGCAAGGTGGTGCTCTACCAACTGAGCCACGTCCGCGCGACCCCCAGTCTACCAATCCCCGGGGGCGCCACCGAGCCGGCCGCGGCTCAGCGGACGCCGGACGAGCCGAATCCGCCGGCCCCCCGCTCGGTTCCCGGCAGCTCCTCCACCGCCACGGCCTCCACCTCGGCGAACGGCACCACCAGCAGCTGGGCGATACGGTCGCCGCGGCGGATCTCCACCGGCTCGCGGGGGTCGAGGTTGACCATCGCCACCGTGACCTCCCCCCGGTAGCCGGGGTCGATAAGGCCCGGCGCGTTGGCCAGCGTCAGGCCCCGCCGCGACGCGAGGCCGGAGCGCGGCAGGACCAGCCCGGCGTGGCCGGGCGGGATGGCCACCGCCAGCCCGGTGGGGATCATGGCCCGCTCGCCGGGGCCCACCACGGCCGCCACGTTGGCCGCCAGGTCCAGGCCTGCATCCCCGTCGCGGGCTCGCCGGGGCAGTGGGGCCTCCGGGTCCAGGCGCCGGAACTCGAGCCGCATCCGGCAGAGCCTACGGCCTGGACCGGCGGCCCGCTCGGGCCGCGCTTTGACCGCCCTCCGGTCGTCTCCTATCCTCGGGCGGCCCATGGCCTCGGGATTCTGCACCCGGTGCGGCGCTGCCCTGGTGAGGGGCGCCTGCCCGCGCGGGCACCCCCAGCGGGTGGCCCGGACGCGCGGGCGCCGTCGCGGGCGGTGGCCGATCCTCGTCGTGCTCCTCGGCATCGCCGTGGCCGCCGGTTACCTGGGGCTGGTCTGGTACCCGTTCCGGGCGGCCGAGGCGCTGATGCGGCCGACGTCGTCCGAGTACGCCCGCGCCCTGGAGGCCTATCGCGCCGCGGTGGACGCCGTCCCCGAGCCGGACGGCGAGCCGGAGGAGGTCATCGACTCCGTCGACCCGGTGCTGGCCCGCGCCCAGGAGGCCCGCGACCGGCTGGCGCAGGCACAGATCAGCCTGGAGGAGCGCACCGCCGTGCAGGTCCCCGTCGTCTCCGGCCGTCCGCCGCTGGGGGAGGCGCTCGACCTCCGGGAGAGCATCCTGGCCTTCTACACGGGCGGGCTCGAGACGGTGGGCCGCCTCGACGCGGTGGCACGGTACCTCTCCGGGCTGTCCGGCGCGCTGACGCAGCTGGAGGACCTGGAGCAGGAATTCGACGGCGTCTCCGCGGAGGACGCCGGCCGGGCGATGGAGTCGGCCCAGCCCGTGGCCGAGCAGCTGAACGCCGACCTCGAGGCCCTGACGCCTCCCGACGAGCTCGGCGCGGTGCATTCGGCGCTCGAGGCCATCGCCAACCGCATCCAGGCCGACCTCCGGCAGATCGCGCAGACCGCGGAGCAGGGGGGCCCCGTCGTGGAGGCGCTCCTGGCGGACGTCGAGGCGGAGATCGACGCGTTCCGGCAGTCCGTCGCCGAGGCCCCGGTGGAGGCGCTCCGCTCGGGGCTCGGGTCGACGCTCAAGACCCTCACCCGGCGGACCGGGCGGATCAACGAGGGGCTGGCCGCGCTGCGGGCGGACGGGCTGGCCGGGATCGTGGTCCCTCCGCCGGCCCCCAGCTAGCGCGAGAGGCCCGGCGGGGGGCCCGGGCCTCTCGACGTCGCGACGCTCAGGAGCAGCCGCTGGTGGCGCCGCAGCTCGTGCACACGTAGCACGATCCGGACGGCTGCATCTTGGAGCCGCACGCGTAGCACAGCGGGGCGTCCAGGGCCTGCGCGGCCGCCCTGGGCGCGAGCTCGATCGGCTCGGGGGCCCGGGGCTCCGAGGGCTCCTCCGCGGCCGCGCCCTCCTCCGCCGGGGTGTAGCCGGAGCCGTTCACGGCCTGGCGACGCTCCTCGATGGTCCGGATCCCGAGCGCCTCGCGCTTGGCCGGCGGGAGGTACTCCAGCGCCAGCCGCCGGAAGATGTAGTCCACCAGCGACGAGGCCAGTCGGATGTCCGTGTCGGTCGTGATGCCCGACGGCTCGAACCGCATGTTGACGAACTTCTGGACGTAGGCTTCCAGCGGCACGCCGTACTGGAGCCCCAGCGACACGGAGATCGCGAAGGCGTCCATGATCCCGGCCAGCGTGGAGCCCTGCTTGGCCACCTTCAGGAAGATCTCGCCGATGCCGTCGTCGGGGTACTCGCCCGCCGTGATGTACCCCTCGGCGTCGCCCACCCGGAAGGAGATCGTCCGCGCCGGGCGCGTGGCCGGCAGGCGACGGCGCACCGGGCCGGCGGCGCCCTCCGCGGCCTCCCCCTGCTTGGCCTTCTTGTCGGCCGACAGCGGCTGGGCCACCTTGGAGTTGTTCCGGTAGATCGCCACGGCCTTCAGCCCCAGCCGCCAGCCCTCGACGAACATCTGCTCCACGTCCTCGATCGAGACGTCCTCGGGCATGTTCACGGTCTTCGAGATGGCGCCCGAGATGAACGGCTGGACCGCGGCCATCATCTTGACGTGGCCCATGTAGTGGATGGCCCGGTCGCCCATCGAGGTGTCGAACACGCCGTAGTGCTCCTCGCGAAGGTGCGGGGCGCCCGCCACCGAGTTGTGCTCGGCGATGTAGTCGACGACGTCGCCGGCCTGCTCCTCGGTGTACCCCAGCCGGGCCAGGGCGCGGGGGACGGTCTGGTTCACGATCTGCATCGTGCCGCCGCCCACCAGCTTCTTGTTCTTGACCAGGGCCAGGTCGGGCTCGATCCCCGTCGTGTCGCAGTCCATCATCAGGCCGATCGTCCCGGTGGGGGCCAGGACGCTGGCCTGGGCGTTCCGGAACCCGTGCCGCTCGCCCAGCGCGATGGCCTCGTCCCAGGCGCTCCGGGCGGACGACAGCAGCCCCTCCGGGACCAGCTCGGCGTCGATGTCGTCGGCCGCGCCCCGGTGCTTCCGGATGACCCGCAGCATCGCGTCGCGGTTCGGCGCGTACCCGGCGAACGGCCCGGTGTGCTCGGCGATCCGTGCCGAGGTGGCGTAGGCGTGACCGGTCATGAGGGCGGTGATGGCCCCCGCCCACCCGCGGCCCGCGTCCGAGTCGTAGGACAGCCCGCGGGCCATCAGCATGGCCCCCAGGTTCGCGTACCCCAACCCCAGCTGGCGGAAGGCCCGGGCGTTGCGGGCGATCTTGTCCGTGGGGTAGCTCGAGTTCCCGACGATGATCTCCTGCGCCGTGAACACGACCTCGACGGCGTGCTTGAACGCCGGGATGTCGAAGTTGCCGTCCCGGTCCAGGAACTTCAGGAGGTTGAGGCTGGCCAGGTTGCACGCGGAGTTGTCGAGGTGCATGTACTCCGAGCACGGGTTCGACGCGTTGATCCGCCCCGACGCCGGGCAGGTGTGCCAGTCGTTGATCGTGGTGTCGTACTGCATCCCCGGATCGGCGCACTCCCAGGCCGCCTCGGCCACCTCCCGCATCAGGTCCCGGGCCCGGACCGTCTGCAAGACATCACCGGTGGTGACGGCCTTGAGCTTCCAGTCCCGGTCGTCGAGGTAGGCCTGCATGAACTCGTCGGTGACCCGGACCGAGTTGTTGGCGTTCTGGTACTGGATCGAGGCGGAGTCCCGCCCGTCGAGGTCCATGTCGAACCCGGCCTCGCGCAGCGCGCGGGCCTTCCGCTCCTCGCGGGCCTTGCACCAGACGAAGTCCTCGACGTCGGGGTGGTCGACGTTCAGCACGACCATCTTCGCCGCGCGCCGGGTCTTGCCGCCGGACTTGATCGTGCCCGCGGAGGCGTCCGCGCCCCGCATGAACGACACCGGCCCCGACGCCAGGCCGCCGGAGGACAGCCGCTCCTTCGACGACCGGATCGTCGACAGGTTGATGCCCGAGCCGGACCCGCCCTTGAAGATCGTCCCCTCCTCGACGTACCAGTTGAGGATCGAGGACATCGTGTCGTCGATCGAGAGGATGAAGCAGGCGGAGCACTGCGGCTCCTGCTCGACGCCGACGTTGAACCACACCGGCGAGTTGAACGCGGCCTTCTGGGTCACCAGCAGGTGCGTCAGCTCCTCGGCGAACACGTCGGCATCGTGCCCCGAGGCGAAGTAGCCGTCCTTCACGCCCCATCCCTTGATCGTGTCGACCACCCGGCCGACCAGCTGCCGGACCGACGACTCGCGCTGGGGGGTCCCGAGCGGCCCGCGGAAGTACTTCTGGGCCACGATGTTGGTGGCGTTCTGGGACCACGACTTGGGGAACTCGACGCCGCGCTGCTCGAACGCGTTGCCGCCCTCCTTGAAGTTGGGGATGACGGCGTCGCGGATCTCCCACTCGAGCTCGTCGAAGGGATGGACCCCCTCTCGCGTGAAGTACCGCTTGAAGGCGAGCCCCGTCCCGGCGGCGGTGACGTCCCGTTCCCTCGTTGCCACGGCTACCTCCTGCGGGTCGCGGGGAAGGTGAATGACAGCGCTGTGATTCTGCCTCCGGCCCCTGGACGTGTCAAGGGCCTGACCCATTTTCTCACGACATGTAGCGTCCGTCCCACCCAGTGAGCACAATATCTTGTGGTCGGCCCGATCTTGGCGCACTTGTCGGTGCCCCGGTCAGCGTCCCCGGGCCCGCTTCGGCTCCCGCTTCTGGAGGAGCAGGCCCACCTCCCGCTCGAAGTCGGTCAGCTCCTGGAAGTCCTTGTACACGGAGGCGAACCGGAGGTAGGCCACGTCGTCCAGGCGCCGGAGGAGCGACAGGACCTCGAGGCCGACCTCCTGGGTGGTGACCTCCGGGCCGCGGCGGCGGAGCTTCTCCTCCGCGCGCTCGGCCACGCGGGCGACCTGTTCCTCGCTCACCGGCCGGTTCTTGATCGCCTTGTGGACACCGGCGATGACCTTGGCCCGGTCGTAGGGCTCCTTGGAGCCGTCGCGCTTGATGACGCGGAGGGCAACGGCCTCGGTCCGCTCGAACGTCGTGAACCGCCGGCCGCACGAGGCGCAGCGCCGGCGTCGGCGGACCGCGCCGCCGCCCTCGGCGGTCCGGGAATCGACCACCCGGGTCTCGTCGTGGCCGCACCACGGACATCGCATCGCGCCCACCATCTTCGGGCCTGCGCCGGGGGCGGACAACAGGCGGGCGGAGGGTGGGGGGTCCCGCACGCGAGGGCGCTGCGATAATCGGGGCATGCCCTCTGAGCTGGAGCTCGTCGGCCGACTGTTCCTGGCGGCGGTCCTCGGCGGGCTCGTCGGGCTCGAGCGCGAGATCTCCGATCAGCCGGCCGGGTTCCGCACCCACATGCTGGTGGCGCTCGGGGCGTGCCTGTTCGCGCTGGTCTCGGCCTACGGATTCGCGGCCTTCCTCGGCGCGGACGAGCCGCCGCAGGTCCGGTTCGACCCCAGCCGGCTGGCGGCTCAGATCGTGACCGGCATCGGCTTCCTCGGGGCGGGGGCCATCATCCGGTACGGGATGAGCGTCCGGGGGCTGACCACCGCCGCCAGCCTGTGGGTGGTGGCCGCCATCGGCACGGCGGCCGGGCTGGGCGGGTACCTCATCTCGGTGGTCACCGCCGCGATCACCCTGGTGGCGCTCTACGGGCTGAAGCCGCTCCGGTCGCGCCTGGTGCGCGGGCTGAAGGCGGATCACGAGGAGTTCGTGCTGGAGGCCGACGCCTCCCTGGACGTGGACGACCTCGTCCACACCGTGACGCGGGCCGCGATGCGGATCGACCACCTGAGGGTCGAGGAGGAGGAGGGCGACGGGCTCCGCCAGATCGTGCTGTTCCTCACGATCCCCCCGGAGCGCCGTCCCGAGGACGCCGTCGCCCTGCTGAGCCGCGTCAACGGCGTCCGCAACGTCGACTGGACCCGCTAGGGCCCCGGGGCGGCGGGGACGGCCAGCTCCAGCCCGGGGACGAGCTCGCCGGGCCGGACCCCGTTGGCCCGGCGGATCGCCTCCACCAGGGGGCGTGGATCGCCCTCCGGCCCAACCCGGGCCCGCGCGATGTCCCACAGCGTCTCGCCCGCCCGCACGACGTGCCGCTCCAACGACGGGACGCTCGCCGGCGCCTGGCCGGCGCCGCCGGCCGCCCGCCCCGCGGCCAGGACGGCCGCCGCGCAGAGCGCCGCGACGGCCACCGCCCGGCCCACATGACGAACGTACGTTCGAGCCATGCGAGCCATTGTGCCGAACGGATGTTCGAAGCGCAAGTCCGAACACATGTTTGATTCCATGGCCGGGGGATGCTACCGTCCCCCACTGACATGGATGACGTCACGCCGAGGCAGCAGCGGATCCTCGAGTTCATCCGGCGGACCGTTCGCGAGCGGGGCTACCCGCCGACGGTCCGGGAGATCGGCGAGGCGGTGGGGCTCACGTCGTCCTCCAGCGTCCACGCCCAGCTGGAGAACCTCCGGCGGAAGGGGCTGCTCCGGAAGGACGCCGCCAAGCCGCGGGCCATCGACGTCTCGCCGGCCGGAGGCCAGGCGGAGGCCGCGGCCGTCCCGCTCGTGGGCCGGATCGCCGCCGGGGCGCCGGTGCTCGCCGAGGAGAACATCGAGGATCACGTGGCGGTCCCCGCGACGTTCGTCGGCGGCGGCGAGCACTTCGCGCTGCGGGTGGCGGGCGACTCGATGACCGGCGCGGGGATCCTCGACGGCGACATCGCCGTGGTGCGCCGACAGGACGTCGCCGAGGACGGGGCCATCGTGGCCGCGCTCCTCCCCGGGCCCGCCGAGCCGGAGGCCACCGTGAAGCGGCTCCGGCGGCGCGGGCGGAGGATCACGCTGGTGCCGGAGAACCCGGCGCTGGACCCCACGGACCTGCCGCACGACGGCCGGATCCTCGGCCAGGTCGTCTCCCTGCTCCGCCGGCTGTAGGCGGTCAGCTCGGGAGCGAGGCCCGGCGGGCCACCGGCTCGAGCAGGAACTCCCCCACCCAGGGCAGCTGGTGCTCGTCGACCCGGGCCCGGAGCTCCGTCCCGTCCTCCCGTTCGCGGGACGCCACGACATCGGCCTCTCGGTGGAGCCGGGCCACGACCTCGTGCCGGGCGTACGGGACCAGCAGCCGGACCTCGACAGAGGGCGCCGGGAGCGCCTCCTCCACCGCCTCGACCAGCCGCTCCAGCCCCTCCCCGGTCCGCGCGGAGACGAGGACGGCGCCCGGGTGCCGACGCGCGATCCTGGCGCGGTCGACCTCCGACAGGAGGTCCGCCTTGTTGAGCGCCAGCACCTCGGGCAGCCCGCCCGCGCCGATGTCGCCGAGCACCGTCCGGACCGCGGCGATCTGCGACTCGACCTCGGGGGCCGCGGCGTCGGCGACGTGGAGGATCAACGACGCCCGCGCCACCTCCTCGAGCGTCGACCGGAAGGCCTCCACGAGGTCGTGGGGCAGCTTGGCCACGAATCCCACGGTGTCCGAGAGCGTCGCCGACCGGCCGCCGGCCAGGCGGAGGCGCCGCACGGTCGGGTCCAGCGTGGCGAACAGCTGGTCCGCCACCACGACGTCCGCGCGGGTGAGCGCGTTCATCAGCGTCGACTTCCCGGCGTTGGTGTAGCCCGCCAGCGCGACCTGCGGCACGCCGGAGCGCTCGCGCACGGCGCGCTTCACGCCTCGCGCCCGGGACAGCTGGCCGATGTCGCGGCGGAGCTTGGCGATCCGCCGCCGGATGTGCTGGCGGTCGACCTCGAGCTTCGTCTCGCCGGGGCCGCGGGTGCCGATGCCGCCTCCCAGGCGCGACATGGCCTCGCCCCATCCGCGGAGCCGGGGCAGGAGGTAGTTGAGCTGGGCCAGCTCCACCTGGGCCTTCCCCTCCCGCGAGCGGGCGTGGAGCGCGAAGATGTCCAGGATCAGCGCCGTCCGGTCGACGACCTTCACCCCCAGACGCTCCTCGACGTTGCGGAGCTGCGCCGGCGTGAGCTCGTCGTCGAACACCACCAGCCCGGCGCCCGTGGCGTGCACCGTCCGATGGATCTCGGCGAGCTTGCCTCGTCCCACGAACGTCGTGGGGTCGGCGTCGCGCCGGCCCTGGACCACCCGGCCCACGACCTCGGCGCCCGCCGTCGCGGCCAGCGCCGCCAGCTCGTCGAGCGATCGCTCGTCGCCGTGGCGGTCGACGCCCACGAGGATGGCCGGCTCCCGGACGGCGGGGCGCCACGTCGCCGAGAGCGGCGACTCGGAGATCGTGGCGCCCGCCGGCCGGCCGGGCGCCACCGCGCCGTCGGCCCGGCCGTCCCGCGCCCGATCCGGGCTCACGACAACGCCTCCCGGATCCGCTCCATGGCCTCCGCGAGCCGCTCGTCCGAGACGGTCAGCGCGATGCGGACGTACCCCTCCCCCGCCGCGCCGTATCCCGCCCCGGGGGACACCACCACCCCGGCCCGCTCCAGGAGGATCTCGCTGAACGCGGCCGACGACATGCCGTGCGGGGTCGGGAACCACACGTAGAACGCCCCGCGCGGGGGCTGCAGGTCCCATCCCAGCGCGTTCAGGGCCTCGATGACGACGTCCCGGCGCTTGGCGTAGACGGCGCGCATCGCGTCGACGTGGTCCTGCGGCCCGGTCAGCGCCGCGATCGCCGCGCGCTGGACGGCCTCCCAGATCCCCGAGTCGATGTTGGTCTTGACGGTGCCCAGGGCCCGGATGGCGTCGGCGTTCCCAACCGCCCATCCGACTCGCCAGCCCGTCATGTTGTAGGTCTTCGAGGCCGAGCCGAACTCCACCGCCACGTCGCGGGCGCCGGGGGCCTGGAGGACGCTGGGGGCCACGTACCCGTCGTAGGTGAGCTCGGAGTAGGCGGCGTCGTGCGCCAACAGCAGGCCGTGCTCCCTGGCCAGTGCCACGGCCTCCTCGAACAGCCACGGCTCGGCCACCGAGGACGTCGGGTTCGACGGGTGGTTCAGCCACAGCACCTTGGTGGCGGCCGAGACGGGCGCCGCCCCGAGATCCGGCAGCAAGCCGCGCTCCGGGACCAGCGGCATGGCCACCGGCGTCCCCCCGGCCAGCATCGCCGAGGTCGCCGGCACGGGGTACCCGGGGTCCGGCACGAGCACCTCGTCGCCGGGGTCGACGAAGGCCAGCGCCAGGTGGGCCAGGCCCTCCTTGGAGCCGATCAGCGGGAGGACCTCGGCGTGGGGGTCCAGCTCTACGCCGAACCGCTCCGCGTACCAGCCGGCGATGGCTCGCCGCAGCTCGGGCAGGCCGAAGTACGAGGGGTAGCCGTGGGTGGACGGGTCCCGGGCCGCCCACCGGAGCTCCTCGACGACGTGCGGCGGCGTGGGGAGGTCGGGATCGCCGACGCCGAGGGAGATGACGTCGATGCCCGCGGCCCGCTTCTCGGCGATCCTGCGGTCGAGCTCCGCGAACAGGTACGGCGGCAGCAGCTCCAGCCGTCGCGCCGGCCTCATCGGGCCGCCGCCCCCGCGGCGGCGGCCATCCACCGCTCCGACAGCTGCCCCTCGAACACGAAGGTGGCCGGGCCGGTCAGGTAGACGTGGTCGTCCTCCGCCCACTCGACCTCCAGCTCGCCCCCGGGGAACGCCACGGTGGCGCGGCGGGGCACCAGTCCCTGGACCGCGGCCCCCACCAGCGAGGCGCAAGCCCCGGTCCCGCAGGCCATCGTGGCCCCCGACCCGCGCTCCCACACCCGGACGTCGATCCGACCGTCGCGGACGCGGATAAACTCGACGTTCGTGCCCTCGGGGAAGTCGGGGTGGTGCTCGAGCGGGGGCCCGACCCGCGGCAGGTCGAGCGAGGCCACGTCACCATCACCGAGCAGGACAAGATGCGGGTTCCCCATGGAGACCGCGGTGGCGCGCCACGGCCGCCCGGCGGCGTCGAACGGCTGGCCGACGAACCGGGCGTCGGGGTCGCCGCGCATGGGGATCGCCCGCCGCTCCAGCGCCGGCGGCCCCATGTCGACCCGGACCGAGGACACCGCGCCGCCGTCCACGTCCAGCACCACGTGCTTCACCCCGGCCCGCGTGTCGATCGCCAGCTCGGCGTCGCGGGTGAGCCCCCGGTCATACACCAGCTTGGCCAGGCACCGTACCCCGTTGCCGCACATCTCGGCGATGCCGCCGTCCGCGTTCCAGTAGTCCATGAAGAACGCGGCGCGGGTCGAGGGCGCCACCCGGATGACTCCGTCGGCCCCGACGCCGAGGTGGCGGTCGCACAGGCGCGCGACGAGCTCGGGCGTGAGCTCCATCCGGTCGTCGAGGTCCTCGATCATCACGAAGTCGTTGCCGGTCCCGTGGTACTTGGCGAACCGGAGCCCGTCGCCGCTCATCCCCGCAGGTGCTCCTCGACCCGGTCGACGAGCGCGGCCCCGCCCCGCTCGTCGGCGTCGAACCACCGGATCCGTGGGTCGCGACGGAACCACGCCACCTGCCGCCGGGCCAGGGCGCGGGTCCGGCGGACGGTGGCCTCCTCCGCCTCGCGGCGGGTGAGGTGGCCGGCCAGGTGCTCGCCCGCCTCCAGGTAGCCGATGGCCTTCGAGGCGGTGAGGAACCCGCCCAGGCCGCGGTCCAGGAGCGCCCGGACCTCCTCCAGCAGCCCGTCGGCCCACATCCGCCGGACGCGCTCCTCGATCCGGCGGGCCAGCGCGGACGGCTCCACGCGGACCCCGGCGGCCCGGACCGCCCCGGGGTCGAACCGCTCCCAGCGGCTGGCGAAGGACGAGAACGGCCGGCCGGTGAGTCCGATGACCTCGAGGGCGCGGACCGTCCGGCGGACGTTGGGTGGCCCGATGCGGGCGGCTGCCTCGGGATCGACGGCGGACAGGCGGGCGTGCAGAGGCTCCGCGCCCAGCGCCGCGGCCTCCGCCTCCAGCCGGCGGCGGACCGCGGGGTCGGTCCCGGGGAACGCCAGGTCGTCCACCGCCGCGCGGAAGTACAGCCCCGAGCCACCGACCAGCAGCGCCGTCCGCCCGCGGGCGGTGACCCGGCCCAGCGCGTGCCGGGCCAGGGCCTGGAAGCGGGCCACCGAGAACGGCTCGCTGGGGTCCGCCACGTCGAGTAGGTGGTGGGGGACGGCGGCTCTGTGCTGGGGCGTCGGCTTCGCGGTCCCGACGTCCATCCCCCGGTACACCGTCATCGAATCGACCACGAGGATCTCCGCCCCCAGCCGCCGGGCCAGCTCGATCGACGCCTCGGTCTTGCCCGACGCGGTCGGCCCGACGAGGGCCAGCGGCGCGTTCGTCCGAGGCAGCCCCGTCGAGCCCGGGGGCTGGGGCATGAGGCCGGGCGCGCCGGGCGCCGCGGCCCGCCCTCGGGTCGTCTGGGTCCTCATCACGCGGACACCCGCTCCGGCAGCGGCTCGCCGGTGAGGTGGTGGGGGTGGACCGCGATCACGCGGACGTCGAGGAACTCGCCGGCCGGCGCCTGGCCGTTGAAGTTCACGACCTTGTTCGTCCGCGTCCGGCCCTGGGCCCCACCCTTCCGGCCGGCGCCCTCGACCAGCACCTCCACCACCCCGCCCTCGAGCGCGCGGTTGCGCTCCAGGGAGATCCGCTCCTGGAGCTCCACCAGCCGGTCGAACCGCTCCTGGACGGCCTCCTTGGGGACCTGATCCTCGTAGGAGGCGGCCTCCGTGCCGGCCCGCGGCGAGTACTGGAACGTGTAGGCGGCATCGAACCGAGCCTCCTCGACGACGCGCAGCGTGTCCGCGAACTCGGCCTCGGTCTCGCCCGGGAACCCCACGATGATGTCGGTGGTCACGGCGATGTCCGGGATGGCCTCCCGGATCCGGCGCAGCCAGCCCAGGTACCGCTCCGAGCGGTAGGAGCGTCGCATCCGGCGCAGGACGTCGTCCGACCCCGACTGGAGCGGGAAGTGGATGTGCTCGCACACCTTCTCCGATTCCGCCATGGCGTCCACGACGTCGGGCGTGAAGTCGTGCGGGTGCGGGCTCGTGAACCGGATCCGCCGGATGCCCTCGACGTCGTTGACGGCGCGGAGCAGCGCGCCGAACAGCGACCGCCGCGACGGCGAGGTCTCCCGGAAGTGGATGTCGCGCCCGTACGTGTTGACGTTCTGCCCGAGCAGCGTGACCTCGACCACGCCGCGGGCCGCCAGCCCCTGGACCTCGGCCAGGACCTCCCCGAGCGTACGGGAGCGCTGGCGGCCCCGGACCAGCGGGACGATGCAGAACGTGCACCGGTTGTCGCACCCGACCGACACCGACACCCAGGCGTGGTGCCGGACGCCGGCCCGGGCCGGGAGGGCGCTGGGGAAGACCTCGGTGTACTCGCGGACGTCCATCTGCGGGCCTTCGAGCTCCGAGCGCCGGAGCAGGTCGACGAGCTGCGGCAGCGCGTGTGTCCCCACGACCACGTCGACCCACGGCGCCCGGCGCTGGATCTCGCCGCGGTCCTTCTGCGCCAGGCACCCGGCGACGACCAGCCGCATGCCGGGGTTCCGCTCCTTGGCCGCCCGGAGGTGGCCGAGGTTGCCGTACAGGCGGTTGTCGGCGTTCTCGCGGACCGCGCACGTGTTGAGCACGACGACCCCGGCGTCCGCCACGCCGTCGGCCGGGCGGAGCCCCTGGCCCTCGAGCAGGCCGGCGATCCGCTCGGAGTCGTGCTCGTTCATCTGGCACCCGAAGGTGCGGATCAGGTAGCGGCGGTCCATCCCCTCCAGGGTACCGGTCGGACGCCGCCCCCACGGCGCGCCGGGCTCACTTGGCGTACTCCACCGCCCGCGTCTCGCGGATCACCGTGATCTTGATCTGGCCGGGGTACTGGAGCTCCTCCTCCACCTGCTTGGCGATGTCCCGGGCCAGCACCTGGGAGGTCAGGTCGTCGACCTCCTCGGGTTTGACCATGACCCGGACCTCGCGCCCGGCCTGCATGGCGAAGGTCTTCACCACGCCGGGGTGCGAGTCGCAGATCTCCTCGAGCCGCTCCAGGCGCCGGACGTACTGCTCGATCGACTCCCGCCGGGCGCCGGGCCGGCCGCCCGAGATGGCGTCGGCCGTCTGGGCCAGGACCGCCTCGATCGTCCGCTGCTCGACCTCGCCGTGGTGGGACTCGATCGCGTGGACCACCTCGGGGGGCTCCTTGAGCCGCCGGGCCAGCTCGGCCCCGATGAGGGCGTGGGAGCCCTCGACCTCGTGGGTGAGGGCCTTGCCGATGTCGTGCATCAGCGCGCCGCGCTTGACGAGCGTCGGTTCGATCCCCAGCTCGGCGGCCATCACGCCGGCGATGTGCGCCGACTCCACCAGGTGCTTGAGGACGTTCTGGCCGTACGAGGTGCGGAACTGCAGCCGCCCCAGCACCCGGATCATCTCGGGGTGGATCTCGGTGATCCCCACCTCGGCCACGGCCCACTCCCCCGCCCGGCGGACCTGGTCCTCGACCTCCTTCGTCGAGCGGCCGTGCATCTCCTCGATGCGCGCCGGATGGATGCGGCCGTCCTGGACCAGCTTCTCGAGCGTGAGCCGGGCGACCTCCCGGCGGACCGGGTCGAACGACGAAAGGACGACGGCCTCGGGCGTGTCGTCGATGATGAGGTTCACGCCGGTCAGCGCCTCGAAGGCCCGGATGTTCCGGCCCTCCCGCCCGATGATGCGGCCCTTGAGGTCGTCGGAGGGCAGCGCGAAGACCGACACCGTCGACTCCGCCGTCTGCTCCGACGCCACCCGCTGGATGGCGATCGTGACGATCTTCCGGGCCCGTTCCTCGCCCTGCTCCCGGGCCCGCTGCTCGATCTCCCGGACCTGGGCCATGGCGTCTCGCTTCGCGTCGTCGACGAGCTGGGCGATGAGGGCGTCCTTGGCCTCCTGGGTCGTCAGCTGGGCCACCCGCTCGAGCTGCCGCCGGTGCTCGGCCACCGCGCCGGCCAGCTCCTGGCGATGGCGGTCGAGGTCGCGGTCCTTGGCGGCCACGGCGGCCTCCGCCGACCGGAGCTCGCCGAGCTTGGCGTCGAGCTGCTCCTCGCGCTTCGCCAGCCGGGCCTCGCGGCGGCGGGCCTCCTCCCGGCGCTGGCGGACGTCCTCCTCCGCCTCCCGCCGCATGGCGGCGATCTCGTGCTTGACGTCGACGAGGGCGTTGCGGACGGCATCCTCCGCCTCCCGCTCCGCCTCGGCGACGAGCTTGCGGGCCTTGGTCTCCGCGGCGGCCAGCCGCCTGGTGGCCAGCAAGCGGCGCAGGGCCAGGCCCGCCGCCACGCCGGCCGCCAGCGCCACGGCCGCGGCGATTGCGATCTCCATCGCGTCCTCCCGATGAACTCGAACGGGCCGAGCCAAGAGGCCCGGCCCGCATCCGGGATCGGGAAGCAGGAACGCGACGACGAACCTTCGGGCCCCCTAGGGCCCGGAGCACCACCTCTCGATCGGTCTTTGGAGGATCGTCATGAGGTATCCGCTGTTCGTGTCCTCGCTCCCCGAGACCGGGGCTTCGATTATGGGGCCTCTCTTGTTCACAATGTACGGCCTGTCCGGGGGGAACGCAACAGCGTTGGGCCTCAGGCCCGCCGGGCGTTCTCCGCCTCGAGCGCAGCCCGGCAGGCCAGGAGCTGGACGAACGTGAGGGCGTCGTGGGGGTCCTCGAAGGGCCGGGAGAGGCTGGCCATCACGGTCGCCAGCCCCGAGACCGTGACGCCGCGGCAGAACACGTCCATCTCCTCCGCGGTGAACGGGCCGAGCGCCACCAGGACCTCGCGGAACAGGTCCTCGATCATGTCCCGCCTCGGCTCTCCGCCGGACCGGCGCCACCGCTCGGCGAGGTCGCGCAGGTACCGATCGCTGGCCTGCTTCACGGCTCGTCCTCCCCGAGCACCCGACGGCAGACCGCGTGGACCACGCCGGGGTGGTAGCCGCGGCGCTGGAGGTACCCCGCCAGCCGGCGGTACGCCCGCTCCCGGTCGAGGTCGGTGAACCGCCCCGCCCTGGCCCGGGCCAGTCGCTCGGCCCGGGACTCCTCGTCCCCGCCACCGGCCTCGCCCACGGCCCGCTCGGCCGTCTCGCGGTCGATCCCGGCGCGGCGCAGCGCCCCCACCGCGCCGCGATCGCCGGCCAGGCGGCGGCCGATCTCCCGGGACGCCACCTCCCGGGCGAACCGCTCGTCGTCGACCAGGCCGACGTCCCCCAGGTCGTCGAGCGCGGCCTCGACGTCGGCCTCGGGGTACCCGGCCCGGACGAGGCGGCGGTGGAGCTCCTCGCGGCTCCGGGCCCGGACGGCGAGGAGCCGCAGGGCCCGGTCCTTGACGGGCGTCCGTGGCTCCTCCGCCAACGCTCCCCCCTACCCGGCCGCGGCCCCGGTCGGCTGCTTCTCCTGCTCGGGCGCCTCGTCGAGGGCCACGGCGTCGTCGTCGCCGGCGAACGACGTCAGGCCCACCGCCTCGCGGATCCGGCGCTCGATCTCCTCGGCGATGTCGGCGTGCTCCATGAGGAACTGCCGGGCGTTCTCGCGACCCTGCCCGAGCTGCTCGCCCTCGTAGGTGAACCACGCGCCGCTCTTGCGGACGATCTCGGTGTCCACGCCGACGTCGAGGAGGCTCCCCTCCTTGGAGATCCCCTTGCCGTACACGATGTCGAACTCGGCCTGGCGGAACGGCGGGGCCAGCTTGTTCTTGACGACCTTGGTCCGGACCCGTGAGCCGACGACCTGCGTGCCGTCCTTGAGGTTGTCGATCTTCCGGACGTCGAGCCGGACCGAAGAGTAGAACTTCAGGGCCCGCCCGCCCGGGGTCGTCTCTGGGTTGCCGAACATGATTCCGATCTTCTCGCGCAGCTGGTTGATGAAGATCGCGGTGGTGTCGAACCGCGACAGCGAGCCGGCCAGCTTCCGCATGGCCTGGGACATCAGGCGGGCCTGGAGCCCGACGTGCGAGTCCCCCATCTCGCCCTCGATCTCGGCCCGGGGGACCAGTGCGGCCACCGAGTCGATCACGACCAGGTCGAGGGCACCCGAACGGACCAGCATGTCGGCGATCTCGAGCGCCTGCTCGCCGGAGTCCGGCTGGGACACCAGCAGCTCGTCGATGTTCACGCCGAGCGTCCGGGCGTACGTGGGGTCCAGGGCGTGCTCGGCGTCGACGAAGGCCGTGATCCCGCCCTTCGCCTGGGCCTCCGCGATCACGTGGAGGCAGACCGTGGTCTTCCCCGAGCCCTCAGGCCCGTAGACCTCGACGATCCGGCCGCGCGGGATCCCCCCGATCCCCAGCGCGATGTCGAGGGCCAGCGAGCCCGTGGGCGTCACCGCGACGCCCTGCCCCGCCGGGTGCTCGCCCAGGCGCATGACCGCGCCCTTGCCGTGCTGCTTCTCGATCTGCTGGAGCGCGATGTCCAGCATCCGTTCCCGTTCCACGCCCTACCTCCTCGTGCGGCAGCGGGGCGACGCTACCGCGACCCTCTGACAGAACTTACACCCGTGTCATTCCCCGCTGCAAGATGGCCAGGCCACAAGATGGCCCCGACGCTAGTCGAACAGGTGTTCGGAGTCAACCATGCGCGGTTGACGCGCCGGCGGGGCCGCCGAATCATGGCCGCGGGAGAGAGCCACGGAGAGGACCCGCTTCAGGATGTCGCCGGGAACCCGCCGGTCCCCGGCGTCCGGCTGTCTGCTCGCGCTGGTGGCCGTCGCCTCCCTCGGCATCGTGCTGGTCGTGATCGGCTACGGCCTCGAGTGGGCGCTGGACCGGCTGGACCGCATCGTGGCCGTCCGGACGTCGAGGAACGCGCTGCTCATCTCCGGATCGGCCGCGGCGGCGGCGTGGCTGGGCGCGTTCGGGGCCGTGCGAGCGATCCGCCAGCCCAGGACGCCCGAGCCGGGCGCGCCGACCGCGGACCTCCGCGCGGAGCCGCCCGCGCTGGCGAACATGCTCGTGAACGACTTCCGCCCCACGCGCGACGCGGTGCCGGCCACGCTGCTCGACCTGGCGGCCCGGCGGATCGTCGCGATCGACCGGTCGGCGACCGGTGGCTACGACGTCCGCGTCCGGCCCGGGACGGACGAGGACGTGGCCCCGTACGAGGCGCGGGTCCTCGAGCTGCTCCGCGCCCGGGCCCACGGCGGCGTGGTGCCGGCCGGGGCGCTGACGACGGGGCCCGGCGATCGCGCGGCCTCCTGGTGGCGCTCGTTCCAGCGGGAGGTGGTCGCCGAGGCCAAGGGCCGGGGGCTGTCCCGGGACCTGTGGGACGCGGGCGTGCTCCGGACGCTGGGGTCGGCGGCGCTCGTGCCGGCGGCCCTGCTGGCGCTGGGGTTCCGCCACGCGGGGGCGGGGCTCGCCGCGCTCCTGGTGACGGCCACGATGCTGTCCGGCGCCAGGGCCGGCGGGCGCCAGCGCGACACGCAGGCCGGCTCGGTCGCGGCGGCCGCGTGGCTCGGCGTCCGCCGATACCTGCGCCAGGGGGCGTTCGCCGACCTTCCGCCGAGCGCGGTGGTGATCTGGGAGCGGTACCTCTCCTACGGGGCGGCGCTCGGCGTTGCGGCGGAGGCCGTCCGCTCGATCCCCATGGGAGCCGACGACGACCGCCGGGCGTGGACGGCGGCGTCCGGACAGTGGCGGCAGGTCGAGGTCCGCTACCCGAGATGGTGGCCGCCCGCCTGGGGGATGAACCCGTGGGCCGCCCTCGGGACCTCGGTGGCCGTGGGGACGTTCGCCGCCGTGTTCCTGTCGACGTTCCTCCGGACCGGGCTGCCGGTGGGGCTCTCCGACGATCCCTTCGCGCCCATCGGGCTGGCGTTCGTGGCGGTCCCCGGCGTCGCCGGACTGCTCGCCGCGATCACGCTCGTCCGCGCCGCCGGCGACCTCGCCGCGGCCCGTCGGGTGACCGGCGTCGTCCTGCGCCTCCGGCGGTACCGCAGCGGCGAGTCGGAGCACCGCTGCTACGTGGCAATCGACGACGGCCGCTCGGGCCGCATCCGGGCCTTCCGCGTCCGCCCGGCCGTCTACCGCGAGGCCGGCCTCGTCGAGCAGCGCCGGGCCACGGCCGAGGTCACGCCGAACCTCGGCTACGTCCGGTCGCTGCGCCCGGGCTCCTAGCGCTCCGGGTCAGGGCGCCTCGTCGATCTCCCGGGCGGCGCGGATCCCGGATTCCAGCGAGCCCTGGATCCACGCGTGCCACAGCGAGCAGTGCTCGCCGGCGAAGTACACCCGGCCCTCCGGCCGGACGATGTCCTCCTGGAGCAGGGTCTGCTGCTCCGGGGCGAACAGGGCGAACGCCCCCCGAGCGTACCGGTCGCCGTACCAGGCGTGGGACGCCCCCACCTCGTAGTGCTCGCGAACCGAGGGGTGGATCCGCGAGACGTCCTGGAGCGCCTCCTCGAGCCGCGTCTCGGGGTCCATGGCCCCCCACTGGAGCGCGTCCTGGCTCCAGGTGTAGCTGGCCAAGAGCATGCCGCGGTCGGTCGTCGGATCGGGCGTGGGGTAGTTCATCCGGCGGATCGGGAGGTCGGTCACTGTCGCGCCGCCGAGGATGCCGTCCTCCGACTCCCAGAACCGCCGCCGCACCTGGAACAGCACCTTCGTCGAGGCCGCGTAGTTGAGCTGGCGGATGGCCCGGTGCTTCTCGTGAGAGAACCGGGCCTCGATCGTCCGGAGGACGGGGAACGGCACCGCGCACACCGCGTAGTCCGCCGTCTCGGACCACCGGCCCGACTCGGTCTTGAAGTGAACGGTCACGGAACCCTCGTCCTGCTCGACGGCGTGGACCTCGGCGCCGAACCGCACCTCATCGCGCAGCCGCTCGTAGAACGCGGTCGGCAGGAGGTCGGTCCCCCCGGCGATCTCCTGCATGTCCACATACGCGCCGCCGAGGTCCTCGCGGAGGACCTCCAGGACGGCGTTGTGGAGGTCCGACTCCAGGAACGCCATCACCGCGAAGTACTCGATGGCCGCCTCGGAGAACCCGCGGGCCCGGAGGAACTCGTAGAGCGAGTACCGGTCGTACTCGGCGGCGATGGCCTCCCACGCCGCGTCCCCTTCGCGCTCCAGCAGCTCGCGGATGTCGGCGATGGCCTCCTGCCACAGGTCGTCGGCCGAGCGCCCGCGCTCCCGCTCCTCGAGCTCGTAGGGCAACCGGGCGGGCTCGAGGTTCGCCTCCCGCATCGTCATGCGCTGGCCGCCGATGTACACGAGGCCGTTGGGGTTGCTCATGACGAACGGCCGCAGCTCCAGCCCGAACTCCCGGCAGTACGCCAGCGTCAGGTCGTGGGTCCGGGGGATCCGCATGGCGCCCGCCTCCGCGTACAGCCCGGGGGCGAACCCGCGGAGCGTGTGGATCCGGCCGCCGACCCGGTTCTGGGCCTCGAGCACCAGCGGCCGGTGGCCCTGGCGCTTGAGCTCGTAGGCCGCGACGAGGCCGGCCACCCCGGCGCCGATCACGATGACCCGCTTCTGCTCCGGCGACCGTCGCGGGAGCCCGGCGGCCGCCGTGGCCACGACCTCGTCCGGGACCCGGACCGGGGAGATCGGCGTCGATGCGGCGGTGACCGGACGCTGCGGTTCCTCCGGCGGCGCCCCCTCCCCCTCGGACATGGCGGGCAGTCTACGCGCGCGGGAGCGGCTTTGACGCGCCCGGGACGAGGCCGGAGACTGGCCGCCGTGACCGACGTCGTGGCCGACGCCGATCGGCTGAGTCCGCTTATGGGCGCGCGGTCGATCGCGCTGGTGGGGGCCTCGGAGCGGAACCTCATCGTGCGGATCGCGCTGGAGAACCTCCGCCGATGGGGCTACGGCGGCCGGGTGATCGGCATCCACCCCTCGGGGCAGCCGGTGGACGGCCTGGAGGTGCTTCCCTCGTACGACGAGCCGGTCGACCTCGCGCTGCTGGCGGTCGGCGCCCGGCGCCTGCCAGACGCGTTGCGCGCCGCCGCGGAGGCCGGCGTCCGGGGCGCAATCATCCCGGGCGCCGGCGCCAACGAGGGGGGCCGCGCCGTCGAGGACGAGCTCCGGCGGATCGCCGCGGAGGCCGGCCTGACGGTCATCGGGCCGAACTGCATGGGCCTGGCCTCGCTCCACGACGCCGTGGTTCCCTACGTCGGCACGCTCGATCCGGACCTCCAGCCGGGCGCCGTCGGCCTGGTCTCCCACTCCGGCTCGGTGTGCGAACTGTTCACGTCGATGCCCTGGCGCGTCGGCCTCTCGGGCGTGCTGTCCGTGGGCAACGAGGTGTCGGTCGACATGTCGGCGGCCATCGAGTTCCTGGTCCGCGACGAGCGGACCCGGACCATTGGGCTGTTCGTCGAGGGCGTTCGCCGTCCGGATGCGTTCCGCGAGGCGCTGGCGGCGGCGGCGGAGGCCGGGAAACGCGTGGTGGCGCTCAAGGTCGGGTCGTCCGACGTGGCGCGCGCGGGGACGGTGTCCCACACCGGAGCCCTGGCGGGCGACGGCCGGGTGTTCTCGGCCGTGCTCCGCGACGCCGGCGCCATCGAGGTCCGGGACGTCGACGAGCTCGAGCTCACGCTGGAGCTCCTCGGGAAGGGGCTGCGACGGGACCCCGGGCGGGTGATCTACGTCGGCGACTCGGGCGGGCAGGCGAACCTGTTCGCAGACCTGGCGGAGGAGGCCGGCGCTGAGCTGCCGGGGTTGGCCGAGGAGACCCGGCGTGCGCTCGCCGACCGCTTTCCCTCGCTCGATCCGGTCCAGAACCCCGTCGACCTGTGGGCCCTCGGCGATCCCGAGGCAGACTACCGCGACGGGCTGCGCCTGGTGGTGCGCGCCGAGCCGCACCTCGTGGTGTTCGGCGTCGACAAGCACCTGGCCCGCGGTGAGCCGGAGCGGGCCTTCGTCCGCGCGGGGGTCGAGGCCGTCGACGAGCCCGGTGCGGTGGTCCTCATGTCCTACGGCGGCGACAGCGCCGATCCGGCGATCCTCCGGGCGTGCTGGGAGCGGCGGATCCCGGTCGCCCGGGGGGCGGAGCGGACGCTCCGGGCGCTGGCGCGGCTGGCCCGGGCGGGCGGCCGTCCGCACGATGGAGAGCGCCCTTCCATCGACGCGGGGGCCGTGCGGCGGCTGGCCCGCGACACCGAGGCGTGGTCGGAGCACGCCGCCAAGGAGCTGCTCGCCGCCGCCGGCATCCCGGTCACCCGGGAACGCGAGGGCGGCTCCGCCGATGCGGCCGCTGCGGCGGCCACCGAGATCGGCTTCCCGGTCGTGGCCAAGGTGTCCGGGCCGGGCATCGCGCACAAGACCGAGGCCGGCGGCGTCCGGCTCGGGCTCCGGAGCGAGGACGACGTCCGCGCCGCCGCCGCGGAGCTGCTCATGCTGGGACCGCGAGTCCTCGTCGCGGAGGAGCGCCGGGGCGAAGTCGAGCTCATCGTGGGGGCCTTCGACGACCCCCAGTTCGGGCCGTGCGGGCTCGTGGGGTTGGGCGGGGCCTGGACCGAGGCCCTCGGATCGGCCCTGGCGATCGCCGGCCCCGGTTCCGTCGCCGCCGTGCGTCGGGCGCTGGAGGACGCCGCCTGGGGCCATCTGCTGCTCGAGGGGGCCCGCGGCCGGAGGTTTCCTGTGGACCGGGTCGTCGAGGCCGTCCTCAGGCTCATCGCGGTGGTCGACGCGTGCCGCGACGCGATCGCGACCGTGGAGGTGAACCCGCTGATGATCGATGGCGACGACGTCGTGGCGGTGGACGCGCTGGTGGTGCCCCGAGGGGAGGGACGATGACCGAGGACTGGATCACGATCCGGGTGCGGATGGGCTCCGAGGACGCGCACTACGGCGGCAACCTCGTGGCCGGCGCCACGATGATGAAGCTGTTCGGCGACCTGGCCACCGAGATCACGATCCGCCACGACGCCGACGAGGGACTGCTCGCGGGCTACGAGGTCGTGGAGTTCAAGGCGCCCGTCCACGCGGGCGACTTCATCGAGGCACGCGGCCGCATCGTCCGGGTGGGACGCCGGTCGCGGACATGCGAGTTCGAGGCCTGGAAGGTCATCGCCGCGCGCGGCGACTCCGACGCCGAGATGCTGCCGGAGCCCGTGCTGGTCGCCCGGGCCATCGGCACCACCGTGGTCCCCTCGGAGAAGGCCCGGCCCGCCGACGGCTGACTCACCGGGCCAGCAGCGGGAACCGCTCGAGTGGCTCGTAGCGGGCGCCGCGGGGCGAGAGGTGGCTGCGGTACAGGACGAGCTCCTCGACCGCGAACGGCGGGGCCTCGATGGCCGTGGCCGCCAGGTCGTCGGCGTGGTCGCGGAACGGGATCGGCGGGTTGAACCTGGCCACGGTGAGGTGCGCCGTGAAGGCCCTCTTCTCGGGCGGGAACTCCTCGGCCAGCTGCTCGTCGAGCGCCCGGGCCAGCGCGGGCATGCCACCGGCCGGATCGTCCAGGCCGACCCACAGGACGCGCGCCCGGGAGGGCCCCGGGAACACCCCCATCCCGGCGACCGAGACGTCGAACCGGGCCACCGACGCGGCCGCCTCGCGGCAGGCCTCGTGGACGGTGGGCACCAGTCGCGGGTACGTCCGCCCCAGGAACTTCAGCGTGACGTGCCAGTTCTCGGGGCGGACCCACCGGCCCTCGGGGAGCCGCTCGCGCCAGGGCTGCACGGCGGCCGACACGGCGGCCAGGACCTCCTCGGACGGGTCGACGGCCGCGAACAGCCGCAGGGCCTCGGCCCCGGGCCTCGTCGAGCGGTCGCGCCCCATCAGCCGGCGGCCAGGTGGCGCCGGAGGAGGTCGAGGGCGGCCTGCTCCGCCCACCGCCGGATCTGCTCCCGGTCGCCGGGGGCCCGGAAGCCGCGGGCCTGCTCCGCCCCGTCCGCGGCCAGCGCCACGAACACCGTCCCGGGCGGCTTGCCCTCCAGGGGGTCGGGCCCCGCCACCCCGGTGGCGGCCAGCCCGACGTCGGCCCCGAACGCCTTCCGTGCGCCGGCGGCCATGGCCAGCGCGCACTCCTCGCTGACCGTGCCGAACCCGTCCACGATCTCCTGCGGCACCGCCAGCAGGTCGCGCTTCGCCTCGGGCGCGTAGCACACCGCCGACCCGCGGAAGTACGCGGACGCCCCGGGCACCGACGTGATCCGGGCCGCGAGCCCTCCCCCCGTAAGCGACTCGGCGCAAGCCAGCGTCAGCCCCCGCTCCCGGAGCAGCCGCCCGACCACCCGCTCGAGGACCTCCTCCTCCCCCACGCCGAACACGGCGTCCCCGAGCCGAGCCCGGACCTCAGCCTCGACGGGCTCTATGAGGGCCGCCGCGGCCTCGGGCGTCTCGGCCTTGGCGGTCAGCCGGACCCGGACCTCGCCGGATCCCGCCAGATAGGCCACCGTGGGGTTGACCGATCCCTCGAACAGGTCCTCGAGCAGCTCGGCCACCCTGGCCTCGGCGACGCCGGTCGTCCGCAGCAGGCGCGACACGATGGTCAGCCGGCCGGCCAGCTCCCGGAGCTCGGGGAGGATCGTCCCCTCCATCATCTCCCGCATCTCGGCGGGGACCCCGGGGACCACGTACACGCGCCGTCCGCCGGCCTCGGCGACCAGGCCGGGGGCCGTCCCGCGCTCCGGGAGGATGTACCGGGCGCCGGCGGGGACGTCGGCCTGGACGAGGTTCGACTCCGGCATCTCGCGGCCCAGCCGCCGGAACTTCTCGCGGAGGTACTCCTCGATCTCCGGGCGCCGCTCCAGCGGCACGCTCAGCGCCCCGGCCAGGCCCTGGCGTGTGACGTCGTCGCCGGTCGGGCCCAGTCCGCCGGTGGCGATGACGACCTCGGCCCGGGACAGCGCCAGGCGGAATGTGTCGGCGATGCGGCCCACGTTGTCGCCCACCACCTGGTGGTGCAGGACGTCGACGCCGATCTCCGCCAGGCGCTCGGAGATCCACCGGGCGTTCGTGTTGGCGATCTGGCCGAGGAGGATCTCGGTGCCGACGCCGATGACCTCGGCCCTCATCCGGCCTCGGCGGGAGCCGGTCGTCCGGCCTTGATGAGGTAGTCGAGCCCGGACCACACGGTGAGCGCGACGGCGGCCACCAGGACGCCGAACCGGAAGCCCCGGGCCGCCGCGTCGAATACCGGCAGCAGGTACAGCACGATCACCGCCATCTGGGCCGCGGTCTTCCACTTCGCCCACCACGACGCGGGCATGGCCCGGCCGCGGGCCCCGAGCCACGCCCGGAGCAGCGACACGGCGAACTCCCGGGCCACGATCACCAGGGCGGCCCACAGCGGGAACCGGCGCACGGCCGTGAGCGTCAGGATCGGCGCCGCCACCAGCACCTTGTCGGCCAGTGGGTCGAGCCACTGCCCCAGCCTGGTGGTGCTCTCGTACCGGCGAGCCAGGTAGCCGTCGAGGCCGTCGGTGGCCGCGGCCACGACGAACAGCGCCGCCGCGAGGTAGGCCGCGGGACGGGCATCGGCCAGGATCAGCACGACGATCACCGGCGCGAGCAGGATGCGGCCGACCGAGATGATGTTCGGCCAGCCGAGCCCGAACGGCTCTATGCGCCGGAGGTGGGTTCGACGCTCGGCGATCGGTCCCCCCGGAAGTCCTTGGGCCCATAGGTCGCCTCGAACGGCTGGTCGCGGAAGCCCGGCGTCCCGAGGTCGGTGCCGTTGACCTCGAGGCGGACCCGGTCGCCCTGCGACAGCCGAACGAGGATCCGCTCGTCCGCCTCGAACGAGCGCGCCTCGCCTCGCTCCAGCCGCTCGACGATCGGTGGGTCGTCGTCCGGGACGATCTCCACCTCCACGGGGCCGCGGGGCAGCAGGCCGACCTCGACCGTTCGGGTGGTGACGGCGACCTGAGGCGCGGGTCGGTTCGAGGCCGGCTCGGGAACCGTGGCCCGGCGCGAGAACAGCCCGATCCCCGCCGCGGCGGCCAGCGCCGTGACGGCCGCCACGACGGCCAGGAACCAGCTCCCGCGCCGGTTCCCACCGGTCAGCTCCACGGCCTCGGTGGCGCCCACCCCGGGAGCGCGCTCCACCGGCGCGGGCGGGGGCTTGGGACGGTGCGACGTGCGCTCGTAGACCTGGATCACCTTCTCGGCGTTCAGGCCGAGGTACCGGGAGTAGGACCGCAGGAAGCCGCGGACGTAGACGTCGCCGGCCAGGGCGCCCCAGGTCTCTCGCTCGAGGGCGAGGAGGTAATCGGTCCGGACCCGCGTGTCGCGGCTGACCTCCTCCAGCGTCTTCCCCTGGGTGAGGCGAGCCCGGCGCAGGGCCCGGCCGATGCCGGTGTCGGTCTGCTGCATCATCGGCGAACGGTTGGGCGCGGCCGATGATACCGCGATGGCGCCCATGCCCCGTACGGCGGTGCAGAGCGGGATCCCACCGCGCTCCGGCGCGCGGCATGTCAGACCCCCTTTGTAGAATCCGAACCCATGTTCGGGATAGCGGGTCGATGAGCGAGCTCCGGTCCGCGGTGGAGGCGCTCCGGTCCGAGGACCTGGTCGAGGTGCCCGAGGCCCGGGCCGAGGAGGACTTCGCCGAGCTCCATCGGGCCTCTGAACTGCTGGAGGCCGAGCGGCTGCGCCGGCTGCGAGACCTCGAGCGCCGGGGGATCCATGCCCGGGGCGGGCACCTGTCGGCAGCCTCCTGGCTGGCCTCGCGCTTCCGGCTGACGTGGGCCCACGCCCGCCGGGACGTGCACCTGGCCCGGTCGGTCGAGCAGATGCCGGAGACCGGCCGGGCCTGGGAGGAGGGGGAGATCTCGGGCTCGGCCGTGCGGGTGCTGGTGGCGGCCCGGGACGAGCACCCGGCGGCGTTCGCCGAGTCGGAGGCGCAGCTGGTGGGGGGCCGCCCGGATCCACACCGCCAACGACCTCCGGCGGATCGCCGGATACTGGCGGCAGGCGGCCGAGCGGGATCGCCCCCTGGCCGGGGACGACCCCTGCGGGAGCGCCGGCGCCTGCACGCCTCGTGACGTTCCTCGGGATGGTCCGGCTCGACGGGGACCTGGACCCGGAGACCGGCGAGACCCTTCTCACGGCGCTCCGGGCGGTCCTGGATGCGGAGGCCCGCTCGGGGGAGCGGGGGCGGGACCATCGGACGGCGGCCCAGCGCCGGGCCGACGCGCTCGGGGAGATCTGCCGTCAGTGGCTGGACGCGGGTGATCGCCCGCGGGTGGGTGGCGAGCGGCCGCACCTCACGGTGACCGTTGGGGCCGATGTCCTCGCGGAGGGCGCCGGAGGGCCGTGCGAGGCCGACCACACCGGCCCCCTCGATCCGGAGGTAGCCCGGAAGCTGGCCTGCGACGCCTCAATCCGCAGGGTGGTACTGGCTGGGGCCTCCGAGCCCCTCGACGTCGGGAGGCGGACCCCGCTCATCCCCCCCGGGATGCGGGGGGCGGTGATCGTGCGGGATCGCAGCTGCCGATTCCCGGGCTGCGACCGCCCGCACACCTGGTGCGACGTCCACCACGTGGTCCACTGGGCCGACGGCGGCGCGACCGCGGTGCCGAACCTCCTGACGCTCTGCCGGCGGCACCACGGGATGGTGCACGGCCGTGGCGGGTTCACGGTGGCGTTGGAGGACGGACGTCCGGTGTTCCGGCGCCCGGACGGGTCGGTGCTGGAGGAGCGCGCCCCGCCCTAGCGGTTCGCCGCGGAACGCGGCCCTAGGAACCGGCGGGGGTGCGGGACTCGGTCCACTCCTCCCACGTCATCAGGACGTCGCGCGGCTTCGAGCCCTGGGAGGGTCCGACGATGCCCCGCTCCTCGAGGAGGTCCATGATCCGGCCCGCGCGGGCGAAGCCGACCTTGAGCTTCCGCTGGAGCATCGAGGTCGAGCCGAGCTGCGACCGGATCACCAGCTCCGCCGCCTGCTCCAGCAGCTCGTCCTCGCCGCCGAGGTCCTCGTCGTCGGCGGGGGGCTTGCCGAGGCCCTCGACGCCCTGGACGTACTGGGGCTCCCGCTGCTTGCGCACCCAGGTCGTGGTGTCCTCGATCTCCTTCTCGGTCACCCAGGCGCCCTGGATCCGGTGGGCCCGCGATGCGGACGAGGGCAGGAACAGCATGTCGCCCTGGCCGACGAGCTTCTCGGCGCCTCCCACATCGAGGATGACGCGCGAGTCCGCGGCGCTGGCGGTCATGAAGGCGATCCGCGACGGGATGTTGGCCTTGATGAGCCCGGTCACGACGTCGACGCTGGGGCGCTGGGTCGCCACGACCAGGTGGATGCCCACGGCCCGGGCCATCTGCGCGATCCGGCAGATGGCGTCCTCGACGTCGCGGGGGGCCACCATCATGAGGTCGGCCAGCTCGTCGATCACCACGACGATGTACGGGAGCGCGGCGAACTCCGAGTCGCGGCCGGGCGGCACCCGGAGCGTCCCACCGGTCAGCGCGGCGTTGTACGAGTCGATGTCACGCTGTCCCACCGTGGCCAGCGACTCGTAGCGCATCTCCATCTCCCGGACCACCCACCCCAGCGCCTCGGCGGCCCGCTTGGGGTGGACGATGACCGGCGACAGCAGGTGGGGGAGGTCGGCGAAGTGCGAGAGCTCGACCCGCTTCGGGTCGATGAGCACCAGCTTCACCTCGTCGGGCGTGGCGCGGACCAGGATCGACGTCACGAACGTGTTGATGAGCGAGGACTTCCCGGCGCCCGTGGCACCGGCGATCAGCAGGTGGGGCATCTGGTTGAGCTTCAGGAGCACCGACCGCCCGTGGACGTCCTTGCCGAGGGCCACGGCCAGCGGGTGCCGCTCCGCCCTGGCCGTCTTCGAACGGAGGACGTCGCCGAGGACCACGAAGTCGCGGCTCTTGTTCGGCACCTCGATCCCGATCGCGGACTTCCCGGGGATCGGGGCGATGATCCGGACCTCCGGCGTGGCCAGCGCGTAGGCGATGTCGTCGCCGAGCGAGAGCACCTTCTTGACCTTGGTCCCCTCGTCGACCTCGACCTCGTAGAGCGTGACGGTCGGCCCTCGGGTGAACCCCGCCACGCGGGCGCCCACGCCGAAGTTGCGCAGCGTCTGTTCAAGCGCCGCCATGATCTGGGCCTCGTCCCGTCCCGCGGAGGCCGCCGGGGGCGCGGGCCGGAGCAGGTCGAGGGGTGGCAGGCGGTAGCCGCTCTTGCCGGGCTTCGGCTCCGGGACCGCCGGGCGGGCCTCCTCGGCCGGGGGCTCCGGCTCGGGGAGCGCGACGAGCGCCGGCTCCAGCGGCTCCTCCGGCTCCTCCGGCAGCGGCGAGCCCTTCCGCCGTCGCGGCTTCGTTACCTTCGGCTCGGCCGGCCGCTCCTCGGGGGGGCGGCGGAACCATCGGATCACCGCCGACAGCGGCGTCGCGGTGAAGACGAGCGCGCCCAGCAGCAGCAGCGCGAGACACACGACCGCGGCGCCGTAGCCGGAGAGCAGCCGCGAGAGCGGCCAGGCGGCCAGCGACCCGACGAGCCCCCCCGCGCCGGCGAGGGGGTCGAAGCCCGCAGCGGGGCTGGGGTTCCCGGCCAGCAGCGACCCGAAGCCCAGCCCGCCGAACAGCGCCAGGGACAGGCCGACCAGCATCCGGCCGCGGTCTTCCTCGGCCGTCCCCCGCACCAGCACCAGCCCCCACCACAGCGCCATCAGCGGGAACGCGTAGCCGAAGAGCCCGAACGCCCCTCGGGCGACGAGGGAGAGGAACCCTCCGACGGGGCCCGCGGCGTCGAGCCATATCCCCAGCGCGGCGAGGAGCGCCAGGGCGACGAGCCCGATGCCGATCACGTCCTCGACGAGGGGCGTCAGGTGCCGGGCCAGGCGCTGCCCGGCCGTGGCCCGGCGTGCGGCCGGTCGCTTCTTCCGCTTCGACCTCGAGCTCGTCTTGGTCTTGGCCATCCGTTCCTCCGTCCGCGGGGTCGCGAAAGCGACCCGCGGCGGGCCGTTCCCGGGTCACGGCAGACCACACTAGCGTACTCGAAGAACAGCCAATGACAACCCTATACGACAGCCACGCCGGCGATGGGCGGGCGCCGCTCAGGCGGCCCGGTAGGGCTCCGCGTCCGCCTCCTTGAGGTCCAGGCCCACCCCGGGCCGGGACGGATCGGGGCGGAGGCGTCCGCCCTGCGGCTCCACCACGCCGTCGAACAGTATCCGCTCCACCCGGCGGTGGTCGTGGAAGTACTCCACGTGCCGCAGGTTCTGGATCGCGCAGGCCGGATGGAGGTGCAGCGACTGCGCCGTGTGGCCGGAAAGGTCGAGGTTGTGGGCGGCCGCGACGGCGGCGGCCCGGAGCCATTCGGTGATCCCCATGCACCGGGAGACGTCGGCCTGGAGGACGTCCACCACCGGCGCCAAGCGCTCGAAGTACCAGACGTCGTGGCCGTACTCCCCCGCCGCCACGTCGATCGCGGTGAGCCCCCGGATCTCCGCCAGCCCATCTAGGTCGTCGGACGAGACGGGCTCCTCGAACCAGGTGACGCCCAGGTCCTCCAGCCGGCGGCCCACGGCGACCGCCTGCTTCCGCGTGTACCCGCCGTTCGCGTCGACCATCAGGTCGGCGTCGTGCCCGATCGCCCGGCGGGCCCGCGCCACGCGTCGGAGGTCACGGTGGGGGTCGGCACCGCGGCCGGCGGCGATCTTCATCTTGACCCGCGAGATCCCCTCCCCGTGCACCCACCCGCCGAGCTCATGGGCGAGCTCGTCCTCCGACGCCGACGTGAAGCCGCCGCTGGCGTACACGGGCACCTCGTCGCGGGCCGCGCCGAGGAGCCGGAAGAGCGGCAGGTCCAGGAGCCTCGCCTTGAGGTCCCACAGCGCGACGTCGACGGCGGCGATGGCGTACGAGGCGACGCCCGGGCGGCCGAGGTTCCGCACGCCGTCGACCATCCGGCGCCACGCCGAGGGCACGTCGAGGGCGTCCACGCCGGTCACCAGGTCGGCGAGCGTGTCGCGGATCAGCGTGGCGCACGCCGTGGCCCCGTAGGTGAGGCCGAGGCCCGACGTCCCCCCCGCCCGGACCACCGCGGTCACGGCCGTGGTCGAGTCCCAGGCCAGCGTACCGTCGGACTCCGGGCGCTCGGTGGGGATCGTGTAGGCGGCGGACTCCAGGCCCTCGATCTCCACGCCTACGAGCGGAGGCGGTCGATCTTCGAGCGGAACATCGTCGAGGCGATCGACACCCGCCGCGGGGTGCCCTTCAGGAAGGACTCCGCGAACGACTTGGCCTCGTCCCAGTGGATCTTCGGAGGCATCGGCGGCTCGTCCGGGTTCACCGCCACGTCCACCAGGGCCGGCCCGTCGAACGCCAGGGCGTCGCGGATCGCCGGCTCCACGTCGCCCGGCTTCTCCACGCGGATCCCCCTGCCGCCGCACGACTCGGCCCACGGGGCGAACTCCATCTCCCGCTGGAGGCGGACGCCGTACTCCGGGTACCCCAGCGCCATCTGCTCCCAGAGGATCTGGCCGAGGAGGCCGTTGTTGCAGATGACGACCTTGATCGGCAGGCCGTGGGCCACGGCCGTGTGGAACTCGGCCATCAGCATCGCGAAGCCCCCATCGCCGACGAACGCGATGGACTGGCGCCCCGGATACGCGACCTGGGCGGCGATGGAGTAGGGAAGCCCGGGCGCCATCGTGGCCAGGTTCCCGGAGAGGTAGAACTTGCGGCCGTCCCGGATCGTGAAGTGCCGGGCCGCCCAGGTGGCGATCGTCCCCGAGTCACAGGTGAGGATGGCATCGCCGTCGGCCAGCCGGTCGATCACCGACATCAGGTACTGCGGCTGGATCGGCTCGCGGTCCGGGGAGGCCAGCGCGTCCATCTCCTCGTTCCACTCGGCCATCGCGCGCTGGGCGCCCTCGAGGAACGTGCGGTCGTCCTTCCGACGGAGGTGCGGGAGGAGCGCCCGCAGCGTCTCCCCGGCGTCGCCGACGAGGGGGGCCTGGACCGGGATGCGGCTCCCCGCCCGGACGGCGTCGAGCTCGATCTGAACCGCGTTGCGGTCCACCGGGAGGTACGCCGTGTAGGGGAAGTTCGTGCCGACCATGAACACGGTGTCGCAGGCGTCCATGGCCTCCTCGGCCGGGCGGGTGCCCAGCAGGCCCAGGCCACCGACGCTCAGCGGATGGTCGTCCGGGACCACGTGCTTGCCGAGCAGCGACTTGACGATCGGCGCGCCCAGCAGCTCGGCGGCCTCAAGGACGTCGTCGCCGGCGCGCTCGGCCCCGATGCCGACCAGCATCACGACCTTCCGCCCGTCGTTCAGGATCTCCGCGGCGTGCCGGATCGCGTCGTCGCTCGGGAGCACGCGGGGGTGGGCGTAGGTCGGCGCGGTCTGCGGCGTTCTGGCGGTGCCCAGCCCTCCCTCGAACGGATCCATCTCCGCGTCGGCTTCCTGCATGTCCACCGGGAACGTGATGTGCGAGACGCCGCTCCGCGAGTACGCCGTCCGGACCGCGATGTCCACGAGGGTGGGGATCGAGGCGGGGACCATGACGCGCTCGTTGTACTCGCACAGGTCCATGAACAGCCGGTCGAGGTGGACCTCCTGCTGGAACCCGGTCCCGAGCACGCTGGTGCCCTGGAGGCCGGTGATGGCCAGGACCGGCACGTGGTCGAGCTTGGCGTCGTACAGGCCGTTCACCAGGTGGAGCCCGCCGGGGCCCGAGGTCGCCAGGCAGACGCCGAGCCTGCCGGTGGTCTTGGCGTAGCCGGTGGCCATGAAGGCCGCCGCCTCCTCGTGCCGGACCAGCACGAACCTGATCCGGTCCCGGTGGCGGCGGATCCCTTCCATGATCCCGTTGATGCCGTCCCCGGGCAGGCCGAAGATGGTGTCGACGCCCCAGTCGATCAGGCGCTCGACCAGCAGCTCCGATGCGATCTTCCCCACGGCGATCCCTCCATCCGCGTGCGGCGGTCTCCTCCCGTGCCTATCCGGCGGCTCGGCTCCGTAAACGGCCGCGACTGCGGCGGGCCAGGCCCCAGGCCGCCGCTCCCGCCGCGGCGGCCAGGGCGCCGGCCGCCACCCCGCGGCCGGGCGGTGGCCTCCCGTCGCCGACCGTCGCCTCGTCGCCGAGCGCGTCCTCGGGCCGCGCCCGACCCGGCGCCTGCCCGTCCATCGCCATCCGGAGCACCTCGGCCACGTGGAGCGCGCGGCGGTCCGTCTCCTGCTCGATCATCGTCCGGCACGAGAAGCCGTCCGCGACGATCAGCGTGTCCTCCGCCGCCTCCCGGACGGCTGGCAGGAGCACCCGCTCCCCCGCGGCCTTCCCCACCTCGTACTTCTCGCCCGCCTCGAACCCGAAGCTCCCCGCCATCCCGCAGCACCCGGTCGCCGGCAGCTCGTGGTTCAGCCCCATCGCGTCGAGGAGTTCAGCCTCGGCGTCGAGGCCCATGATCGCCTTGTGGTGACAGTGCCCGTGGACGACCGCCTTCCCGCGGAGCGGCGGCGGGCGCCAGCCCTCGTCCACCAGGAACTCCTCGAGCATCCTGGCCTGCCCCGCCAGCCGCCGGGCGTCCCGGTCGTGGGGGAACAGGTTCGGCAGCTCGTCGCGGAACACCGCCACGCAGGAGGGCTCGATCCCGACGACCGCGGTCCCCGCGCGGAGGTAGGGGCGGAGCTCGTCGAGGACCTGCCGGAGCAGGTGCTTGGCCAGGTCCAGCATCCCGTAGTCGTACAG